>JBEICA010000406.1:0-2370 GCA_040373665.1 Burkholderiales bacterium
CCAAAGAACCTTCAAGCGGCAAGAGGACTTCATGGACGATAGGCTCATTCTGAAACTCGCAATCCAAGGTTCCTCCGCCACGCGATCCCCGAGAGACGAGTCAGACGTTGACCAAACGAATAGTCGCTTCGTCCACACCGCTGCCTACACGGACCTCCAGCAATTGGAGCAAATAGGTTGGATCTAGCGCGCTGAGGACCGTGGTGCAAGTACCCAGCCTCGCTACAGGTCCCTCTACAACGGACACCACGCCATGAGCCTCTGGCGTCTCCGCGACAATCTCGACGCACGACACCAAGGAGCCGTCACCCTCCTCTTCGCCGCCTGGATGCAAGGCGATCTCCCCGACGACACCCTCCGCCAAGCCCTGACCGACTCCTGCGAAATGGACCGATGGGACGTACTCCGTCTCACCCCCGCGCGGAAGGAACGCCTCGGAACCGCCACCAGCACCGTCACCCAACTCCTCGCCACCCTGCCACCCTCCGGCCTCTACCCCGACATCAACCGCGCCAACGCCCTCCTCCGTCAGGTGGTGGATTGCCTAACGACGCAAAGGTAGGGATAGGCGAGAGGAGCAAAGACTCACGTCCCGTGGGGAGAACCTGGGCTCTGCCACAGATCGGACAGAGACAGAAGACGAGCGAGCTCAGGCAGAGCCATCAGGCACCGGTCGAGTCCCTCCCTACAGATGTAGGATTCACTGAGGGGCTGCAGCGGAGGCAGCTTGAGAAACCTGCCGCACAGCACCGTCCAAAGGCCGTCGGCAGCCGAAGGAAAAATCGCCATGCAAGCCAAGACACTGATATCCGCCCTGATTGGAGTCTCAGCCCTGACTTCCCCCTTGAGCACGCAAGCTCAAATCCTCATCAACGGCGGGTTTGAGCACCCGGATGCGCTGCTCGGTTGGAGTGGTACAGGTAATGTTTGGATCAACGACCAAGATGTTGCTGCAGTACATCTCAAGCTGCAGCCGATTGATGGGGCGTGGGTAGCCGTCTTCAACGGGGCAGACCTGGCCCCGTCAGGCCTCCTCTCTCAGTCGTTCCAGACGATTCCGGGTGCGACCTATCAATTGACCTATTCGGTGGGGCGCGGCGGTGACGGTGGTGGCTCCATCGGAATCCTGGCTCAAGCCGCTGTTGGGCAGGGCGGCGGAGTGCTGGCGGAACAGACTATCACTATTGGGAGCCTGGGTTGGGCTCCGGTTGCTACTCTGGAGTTCACAGCCCTTACGTCGGAGTCGCTTATCCGATTCTTGGATGTCTCGGATAGCACTCTCTCGGTAGACTTGGTGCTCGATGCCGTTTCGGTCAATCTGACTGCGGTACCTGAGCCAAGTGAATATGCATTGGGCGCTGGGATGGCGTTGGTCGGTTTCGGAGCGTGGCAACGCCGCCAGCGTCAGTTGCCTTCGTAATCAGGCCGGGAAATGCTAGTCGCGCTTTGGCCAGCGCACCATCGGCTGAACACATCCGGGCTCAAGAACCCCGCCACTGCTCCACCCGCACCGCCGCTTCAGCGGTTCTGAGTAGCGCGGGAAGGACGAGTTCATCGAACCCCCAAGGCACCGCCACCTTCATTCGCTGGTCATGCGATGGCGGTCTTCAACTCGTGCCGCATCGCGCGAGGCCCGATCCTTAGGTGTTGGGCTCCGAGATCGCCGATACCTTGGCAATTGCAATCAACCATGCCCGGCCCGCTTCCCAGAGAGCGAACAGCACTTCATCAGGTCGATGTGGCGGTCGTTAGTGGCTCCCGCTCTCCCGCTAAGGCTGTAGGTGCCGGGAACCGGAGCACGGCGCCCTTCCGCGCCGCCGTCTCGTACTCCTCCAGGGACGGCAGGAGAACAACCGCGTTCCGGGCGTAGGCACGATGGACGGCCTTGGAGTTGTGGCCGAGGGCTTCCTGGGCGAAGCGCTCGGGGTAGCCGCAGGTCTTGGCCCGCTCTGCCCAGGCGTACCGATACGAGTGCAGGGTGACCCCTGTGATCCCGAGGGCGGTACAGCGCTGTTTGAACTCCGTCGCCCGATCGCAGCTGCGCACGGTGCGCAGGTACGGGAAGAGCGGTCCGGTCACCGGCAACCCTCGCAGGACTTCGACCACGGATTCACCCAGGTGAATCTGCGCTGCGGATTGCGTCTTTCGACGGAGGTAACTGATGACCGATTGCTTCCAGTCGATGTCCTCCGCGCTGAGCTCAGCGATGTCGGACTGCGAACCGCCGAGGTGCCAGCAGAGTTCGTAGAAGGCGCGGCGCTCCGGGTTGCCTTCCCGGGCGATGATCCGGGCGTGTTCGTCGGCGGTGATGGACCTCTTCTCACCGAAGCGGATGGCGGGCCACTGCGGCTTCGGGACGAGCGGCCAGGG
>JBEICA010000031.1:0-19568 GCA_040373665.1 Burkholderiales bacterium
TGCTGCGCGGCGAGGCGCTGCAGCGGCCCGATGGCGCCCTGCCCGGCATCGACGGCATCGTCGAACGCGTCAACGACGCGCTGTTCCTCGGCACCGAAGGTCGCCTGTTCGTCACGCTGTTCTGCGCCATCTACCAGCGCTCGACCGGCCGGCTGAGCTACGTCAACGCCGGCCACGAGCCACCGCTGCTGCTCGAGCCGGACGGTCGCGTCGCCAGGATCGCCGAACCGCGCAATCTGGTGTGCGGCGCGCGGCACGGCCGCCGCTATCGCGCCAGCGAACGGGTGCTCACGCCGGGGGCGACGCTGCTGCTGTTCACCGACGGGGTGTCCGAGGCGCGCGCGCCCTCGGGAGAGCGCTTCGGGGAGCAAAGGCTCGGCGAGGTGGTACTGCCGGCGGCGGCGGAAGGCGCACTCGCGGTGGTTCAGGCCCTGTTCACCGCCATCGCCGGCTTCGGCGTCGATGGCGGCAGCGACGACGACCTGACGGCGCTGGCGCTGACACGCCGCCGGCCATAGGACGGCCGCAGCGCGGGAAGGCGCCGCAGCCTCAGGCGCCGGCGCGACCCAGCATCGCCTGCAGCAGCACGTTGCAGCCCGCCTCGAGGTGTTCCGGGCGGGCGTTCTCGATCTCGTTGTGCGAGATGCCGCCCTCACAGGGCACGAAGATCATGGCCGTGGGCGCGACACGCGCCAGATAGACGGCATCGTGTCCGGCACCGCTCACCATGTCCAGAGGCGCGAGACCGAGCCGGCCGGCAGCGACGCGGACCGACTGGATCATCGAGGCGTCGAACACCGTGGGCGCGAAGCGCGAGATATCCGCCAGCGCCACCCGCACCCTGTGGCCATCGCCGGTCGCCTCACAGGCGGCACGCAGCGCCGCCTCCATCGCATCCAGACCCTCGGCCGTGGCGTGCCGGATGTCCACCGAGAACACGACTTCTCCCGGTACCACGTTGATGGAATTCGGCTTCACCTGGAAATAGCCGACCGTGCCGCGACCGGCCGGGGCGTGTTCGCGGGCGATGCGATTGACCTCGCCAACCAGACCGGACGCCGCCAGCAGCGCATCGCGGCGCAGGTGCATCGGCGTCGGACCGGCGTGCGCGTCCTGGCCGGTCACCGTCGCCTGCAGCCAGCGCAGGCCCATCACGCCCCCCACCGCACCGATGACATGACCGGTGTCCTCGAGGATGGGCCCCTGCTCGATGTGGGCCTCGAAATACGCGCCCACCTGGCGCTGGCCGCAAGGCGCGGCTCCGGCGTAGCCGATGCGCCGCAGTTCGTCGCCGACACGGCGCCCTTCCAGGTCGGCCCGCGACAGCATTTCGTCGAGATCGAACACGCCGGCAAACACGCCCGAACCCATCATCACCGGCTGGAAGCGCGTGCCCTCCTCGTTGGTCCAGATCGCGACCTCCAGCGGCGCGGCGGTGCGGACACCGTGATCCTCGAGGGTGCGCACCACCTCGAGGGCTGCCAGCACGCCGTAATTGCCGTCGAACTTCCCGCCGGAGGGCTGGGTGTCGATGTGGCTGCCCGCCATGATCGGCGGCAGGGACGGGTCCGTGCCCGGACGGCGGCCGAAGATATTGCCGATGCGATCCACGCTCACCGTCAGGCCGGCCTCGCGCATCCACCCGGTCACCAGATCCCGCCCCTCGCGGTCGAGGTCGGTCAGCGCGAGGCGGCGCACGCCGCCCTTTTCGGTCGCACCCACGGCGGCCAGTTGCATCAGGCTGTCCCACAGCCGGGCGCCGTTCACCCGGATGCCATCGGTTGCGGTCATGACGCGTTCTCCTCCATCACGAAAGCGGCGCCCTTCTCGGCGATCATCACCGTGGGCGCATTGGTGTTGCCCGAGGTGATCGTCGGCATCACCGAGGCGTCGATCACCCGCAGGCCGCGCACGCCGCGCACCCGCAGCCGGTCGTCCACCACCGCCATCGCATCGGGCCCCATGCGGCAGGTACCCACCGGGTGGAAGATGGTCGTGCCGAGATCGCCGGCGGCGGCCGCCAGTTCCTCGTCGGACTGCAGCGCCGGCCCGGGCTTGAACTCCTCCGGCTGGAAACGCGCCAGCGCCCGCGCCGCCATGATGCGCCGGGTGAAGCGGATGCCGTCGACCGCGATCCGCCTGTCCTCTTCGGTGGACAGGTAATTCGGGTCGATCGCCGGGGCGGCCAGCGGGTCGGTACCGGTGATGCGCACCGTGCCGCGGCTGGCCGGCCGCAGGTTGCACACCGAGGGTGTGATGGCGGGGAAGGGGTGCAGCGGCTCGCCGAACTTGTCCAGCGACAGGGGCTGCACATGCCACTCGATGTTGGCCGACGGCTGTGACGGGTCGCTGCGCGCGAATGCGCCCAGCTGCGATGGCGGCATGGTGAGCGGTCCGGTGCGGAACAGCAGGTACTCCAGCCCCATGGCCGCCTTGCCGAGCAGCGAGTTGGCGCGCTCGTTCAGGGTACGCACGTTCGACACCTTGTACTGGATGCGGATCTGCAGGTGGTCCTGCAGGTTCTCGCCCACGCCGGGCAGGGCCTGCACCAGCGCGATGCCATGGCGCGCGAGCAAGGCCTCGGGGCCGATGCCCGACAACTGCAGAAGCTGCGGCGAACCGATGGCGCCGGCGGCCAGGATCACCTCGCGCGAGGCCGCCACCTCCTGCAGGCTGCCGTCCGACAGCCGCAGGCGCACACCGGTCGCCCGCGGCTGGTCGCCACGGCGGTCGAACTGCAGGCCCAGCGTATGCGCCCCGAGCCGGATATCCAGATTGGGCCGGCCCTCCACCGGGCGGATGAAGGCCTTGGTGGCACTCCAGCGCACGCCGCGCCGCTGGTTCATCTGGAAGTAGGCATTGCCGAAATTGTCGCCCCGGTTGAATTCCGGGATCTTCGGGATGCCGCATTCCGCCGCCGCTTCGCGCCAGGCATCCAGGATGTCCCAGGACACCCGCCGCTCCTCCACCCGCAGTTCGCCGCCTGCGCCGTGGAACTCGTCCGCGCCATGGACGTAGTCCTCGGTCTGGCGGAACACCGGCAGCACCTCGTCCCAGGACCAGCCGCGGTTGCCCAGCGCGGCCCAGTGGTCGTAGTCGCTGCGCTGGCCACGCATGTAGATCATGGCGTTGATCGAGGAGCAGCCCCCGATCACCTTGCCACGGGCGTAGCCGATGCTCCGGCCGTTGAGCCCGCGCTGGGGCGTGGTCTTGAAGCACCAGTCGGTGCGCGGATTGGCGATGGTGTAGAGATACCCCACCGGCACGTGGATCCAGAAGTAGTCGTCGTTGCCGCCGGCCTCCACCAGCAGCACCCGTCGCGACGGGTCCGCCGACAGACGGTTGGCAAGCACGCAGCCGGCGGTACCGGCACCGATGATCACGTAGTCGTAGGTCTGGGCATCCATGGCACGGGTCGAAACGGTCACACCGTCCGGGATCGCACACGGCACCGCAGGGCCGGGCGCCCGCAGCCGGGCGGTCCCGGGGCAGGGGCCGACGGGCCCCGAAGCGTCAGCGATGTTACCGCGAAACCCCGCACCGCCCGCCCGCGACGGCCGGCGACGCGCGTCTGTCCGCCCCGGAGATCCATCGCCGAGCCGAGTGCGCCATGGACGGCCCCGGTGGAAGCCGCGGGTTAGAATCCGGAGTCGATTTGTCCAAGCCAGCGCAGCCGGTCGCCCTCCGCGGCACGGGCTCGACGCGCATCGCACCCGAGGTCATCCATGAACGCACCCATCAGCCCCGAAACCCTGAAGACCGGCATGCTCGAGTTCCAGAACTTCATCGATGGCCGGTGGCGCCCCGCGTCCGACGGGCGCACGGTCGACGTCGTCTGCCCGGGAGATGGCCGCACTTTCGCCCGCATCGCCCGGGGCACGGCCCAGGACGTCGACGACGCCGTGCGCGCCGCACGGCGTGCATTCGAGGAGGGCCCGTGGTCGCGCATGACGGCGACGGATCGCGGCCGGCTCATGATGCGCCTGGGGCAGAAGATCGCCGACCACGCCGAGGAGCTGACCCAGCTCGAGGCCGCCGACACCGGCAAGCCCATGAAACAGGCCCGCGCCGACATGGTCGCTGCCGCGCGCTACTTCGAGTTCTACGGCGCCGCCGCCGACAAGGTGCACGGCGACGTCATTCCGTTCCTCGAGGGTTACATGGTCACCGTCCTGCGCGAGCCCAAGGGCGTGACCGGCCACATCATCCCCTGGAACTACCCCGCCCAGATGTTCGGCCGCACCCTGGCGCCGGCCCTGGCCATGGGCAACTGCACCGTGCTCAAGCCCGCCGAAGAGGCCTGCCTCACGCCGCTGCGCCTCACCCAGCTGGCGGAAGAGGTCGGCTTCCCCGCCGGCGTCATCAATGTCGTCGGCGGCATCGGCGAGGAGGCGGGCGCCGCCCTGTCGGCCCACCCGGGCATCGATTTCCTGTCCTTCACCGGGTCGCCCGAGGTGGGCACCCTGGTGCAGGTGGCCGCCGCGCGCAACCACATCGGCTGCACCCTGGAACTGGGCGGCAAGTCGCCGCAGATCGTGTTCGAGGATGCCGATGTAGAGGCCGCCATCCCGGTGGTCGTCAACGCCATCGTGCAGAACGGCGGGCAGACCTGCTCCGCCGGCAGCCGCGTGCTGGTCCAGCGCAGCATCTACGACAGCTTCATGGCGCGTGTGGCCGAGCGCTTCTCCCAGCTGCGCGTCGGTTCGCACCTCATGGACCTCGACTGCGGACCGCTCATCAGCGCCACCCAGAAGAAGCGCGTGCAGGGCTTCATCGACCGCGCCCGCGCCGACGGCGTCGCCGTCCTGGCCGAGGCGACCATCGCCGAAGGCACCCCGGCGGGCGGCTTCTACGTCGCCCCCACCCTGTTCGGGCCGGTGCCGCGCGGCAACGCCCTCGCCTGCGAGGAGGTGTTCGGGCCGGTGCTCTCCGCCATTCCCTTCGAGGACGAGGCCGACGGCATCCGGCTGGCCAACAGCACCGAGTTCGGCCTCGTCGCCGGCATCTGGTCAGGCAACGGCGCGCGCCAGATGCGCGTCGCCAAGGCGATGCGCTGCGGTCAGGTGTTCGTCAACGGCTATGGCGCCGGTGGTGGCATCGAGCTGCCCTTCGGCGGCGTGAAGAAGAGCGGCCACGGCCGCGAGAAGGGTCTGGAAGCGCTGCGCGAGTTCTCGCACGCCAAGACCGTGGTGTTCAAGCACGGGTGAGACACCAGCCCTGGGTCCTGAGGGCATGCCCTCCCGGACCCAGGGTGCGCATGTGTCTCCCGGCCGCGCGACAGTGGGTCGGCCCGGCCGGAAACAGCGCACTGTCGTGGTCAGTTGTTCCCGCAGCAGGCCTTGTATTTCTTCCCGCTGCCGCAGGAGCAGGGGTCGTTGCGGCCGACCTTCGGGGCCTCGCGCCGGACGGTGTCGGGCTTGCGGTGCTCGAACCAGTAGTCGAAGGCGTTCTGCACGAACAGCGGCAGTTCCTCCTCGCACTGGCGAAGCACATCCTCGCGGGTCTTGCCCTCCTCGGCCAGCATGGTGAGGAACTCGTCGTTGTCCTCGGTGCCGCCGGCCAGCACGACGAAGGGGAACAGCAGTTCGTCCACCACCTCCTCCTCGCCCACGTCGTACCAGCCCGGCTCGCACAATTCCACGCCCTCTAGGTAGCCCGCCACCCAGGGTTCGAAGTCGTAGGCCTCACCCTTGTCGTCCTTCGGGTAGACCAGCAGCGGCACGCCGTCGCCGCTGCCCAGCTCGCGCAGCACGTCCTCGTGCATGCGGTCGATCAGGCGCACCAGATCGCGACGCTCCGGCGTCGTGTCCCAGTCCGTCTCGGTGCCGACCGCGACCGCCATCCAGCGCGTGCGCGGGATCTCCGACGGCGCGCTGATCACCGCTGCCAGGAAGCCCTGCAGGGAGTCGATCCACAGCGGATCGGTACCCGCCGGAGGGGATTCGAGCAGCGTCTCGAGCCGGTCGATCTCGGCGTCGGTCATGGGAACATCGGGCATGGCGGGGACCTCTGGGGAGTGGGCGCGGCGGGATCCGCCGCGCGGAAACGTCACTTGGCCTTGATGAGCGTGCCGACGCCCTGATCGGTGAGGATCTCCAGCAGGAGCGAATGCTCCACCCGGCCATCGATGATGTGGACACTGCGCACACCGCTGCGGGCCGCGTCCAGGGCGGAGGAGATCTTCGGCAGCATGCCGCCGTAGAGCGTGCCGTCGGCGAACAGGTCGTCGATCTGCTTGGGCGTCAGACCGGTGAGCAGTTTGCCGTCCTTGTCGAGCACGCCCGGGGTGTTGGTCAGCAGGATCAGCTTCTCGGCCTTGAGGATCTCGGAAAGTTTGCCTGCCACCACGTCGGCGGTGATGTTGTAGCTCTCCCCATCGGCGCCCACGCCGATGGGCGCGATCACCGGGATGAAATCGCCGCTGTCCAGGAACGAGATGATGGACGGGTCGATGGAGACGATCTCGCCCACCTGACCGATGTCGAGCAGCTGCTCCGGCTTGTCGCGGTCGGGCATCAGCAGCTTGCGGGCGCGGATGAAGGCTCCATCCTGCCCCGTCAACCCGACGGCCTTGCCGCCATGCCGGTTGATGAGGTTCACGATCTCCTTGTTGACCGAGCCGCCCAGGACCATCTCGACGATGTCCATGGTCTCCTCGTCGGTCACGCGCATGCCCTGGACGAACTGTCCCTGCTTGCCGACGCGCTTGAGCAGCTCGTCGATCTGCGGGCCGCCACCGTGCACCACGACGGGGTTCATGCCCACCAGCTTCAGCAGGACCACGTCGCGGGCGAAGCTCTCCTTGAGCTTCGGATCGGTCATGGCGTTGCCACCGTATTTGACGACGATGGTCTTGTCCTGGAAGCGGCGGATGTAGGGCAGCGCCTCGGCCAGGATCTGGGCCTTGTGCAGGGGCTCGACAGAAGAGAAATCAGACATGGAATCGGCTTCGGAGAAAACGCGACGGATTGTATCCTGCCACCGGTGTCCAGCCCGCAGCCGCCTCCGGGACCCTGCGACGGAAACGATGAGCGGCCCGTCGGGGCCGCTCATCCGGGTGCCAGTGCGCGGTCGCGGGCTTACTGGATCGCGAGTCGCTTGTTCGAGGCCGCCGCCTTCTTGGGCAGGGTCAGCTCGAGCACGCCGTCGTTGTATTTGGCCTGCGCGGCCGAGGAATCCACGTCCGCCCCCAGCGTGAACATGCGCTGCACCTTGCCGTGGTACCGCTCGCTGCGCAGCACGCGCTCGCCTTCCTTCTCCTCCGACTGGCGCTTGACCTCGGCACTGATGGACACCTGGTTGCCTTCCACGCTCACGTGGATGTCCTCCTTCTTGACGCCCGGGATCTCGGCGTGCACCAGGTAGGCGTTGCCGTTCTCCTTCACGTCCATCTTCAGCTGCATCGCCGGGGCGCGCTCACCCTCGAAGGCGACCGGCTTGACGAAGAAGCCGCGGAACAGATCGTCGAGGGACTCGTCGAAGGGGTTGAAGCGGGTGATGTTGGCCATGGTTCGTGCTCCTTGCGCTGATCTTCGGGATGGGCGGCCGCGCCGCCGACATCACTCAGATGGTGGTCCGGTTGCGCGTTTCAAGAGGCCCGAATGCATCCGCGGTCGTGACCGCCGCTCCCGCCCGCAAATTTCACCAGGTCGGCCCCGACAATACGCTGCGCACCAATGTCTACCGGGTTTGCAGCGAATCGGCTGTCGGTACGATTTGGTCCGCCGGCCTCCACGGGTGAAACCTCCGGGCTGGCGACATTCGCCTCTCGCCCGCCCGTCCCGATGTCACCACATGACTTTGTATACTGTGTTGACCGTTGTCATATCCACACAGGAGTATCCCGCCATGGCCAGCAAGAAAGCCCGCCTCACCGCCGCCCTCGGTACGGCCGTCACGGCATCGCTCATCTCCACCCCGGCGGTCCACGCCACGGACAACCCCTTCGAAATCCAGGCGCTCGAGCGCGGCTACCAGGTGGTCACCATGGACATGGATCTGGCCGCAAAGCCCGACAAGAAGAAGGAAGGCAAGTGCGGCGAAGGCAAATGCGGCGAGGGCAAGTGCGGCGGCAGCAAGTGAGGAACATCTGATGGCGGCATGCGCATCGCGTCCAGGCGTCGCGCAGCCCTCCCACACCGCCACGCCAGGGTGATCGCCACCGGCGTCCAGGGCGCGGGCCTCGGCCTGCGCCGCGAACTCCTGGCTCCGTTGCTCGACGGTGTGCCCGCGGCCATCGGCTTTCTCGAGGTGGCGCCCGAGAACTGGATGGACATGGGCGGCGCCGCGGGCCGGCGCTTCCACGAACTGGCGCAGCAGCGCCCGCTCGTGGCCCACGGCCTGTCGCTGTCGCTGGGTGGGCCCGGCCCGCTCGATCAGGTGTTCCTGCGCCGGGTGCGCCGCTTTCTCGAGACCCACGGCATCGCCCTGTACACCGAACACCTGGCCTGGACCACCGACGACGGTCATCTCTACGACCTGCTGCCCATTCCCTTCACCGCCGAGGCGGTGCGGCACGTGGCGCGGCGCATCACCCAGGCCCAGGACATCCTGGGCCGTCGCATCGCCATCGAGAACGCCTCCTACTACGCCGGCTCGCCGCTGGACGAGATGTCCGAACTGGCCTTCGTGAACGCAGTGCTCGCCGAGGCCGACTGCGCCCTGCACCTCGATGTCAACAACGTGCACGTCAATGCCGTAAACCACGGCCATGACGCCCGTGACTTCATCCGCGGACTGCCGGCCCGACGCGTGGTCTACCTGCACGTCGCCGGTCACTATCGCGAGGCCCCGGACCTGCTGGTCGATACCCACGGGGCAGACGTCGCCGACCCCGTCTGGGACCTGCTGGATTTCACCCTTGCCCACCTCGGTGCGCTTCCGACACTGCTCGAGCGGGACTTCAACATCCCGCCGCTGGCGGACCTGCTCTCCGAGGTCACACGCATCGGCCGCCTCCAGGCCGCCCACGACACCGCAGGTCCGGGCCGCGCGCGTGCCGCCTCCTGAGTTCCAGACCTACCAGCGCGCGCTGGCCCGCCACCTGCGCGACCCGCGCACCTGCGCGGTGCCACCCGGGGTGTCGCATCGCGGCGTGGCGATCTACCGGGAACTGCTGTTCAGCAACCTGTTGGGGTTTCTCGACGCGTGCTTTCCGGTGACGCGCCACCTGCTCGGTCCGGCGCGCTGGCACCGCCTCGCGCGCGTCTTCTTCGCCGCCCATCCCTGCCGCAGCCCGCTGTTCCGGCACATCCCGGAGGAGTTCGCCCGCTGGCTCGGCGCCGGGGCAACCACCATTCGTCTGCCCGGCTGGACCGCACATCTCGCGCACTACGAATGGGTGGAACTGGCGCTCGACACCTCGCCCCTCGACGCCCGGGTGGCGGGCGCGGACGCGGGGGCCGACCTCCTCGGCGGGCGGCCGGTGCTCAACCCGGTCTCGATGCTGCTCGCGTACCCCTATCCGGTGCACCGCATCGGGCCGGACTGGCGTCCACGCGCCCCTGCGCGCGAGCCGACCCGCATCCTCGCCTTTCGTGACCACGGCGATGCCGTCCGCTTCATCGTCCTCAACCCGGTCAGCGCCCGGCTGGTGGATCTGCTGCGTCCCGGACGACTGACCGGCCGGGGGGCCTTGCGGCGCATCGCTGCCGAGCTCCGCCACCCGGACCCGGGTGCGGTGCTCGCAGGCGGGGCGGCCGTGCTGGCCGACCTGCATGCGCAGCAGGCCATCGTCGGCGCTCTGCCCACCCGTCGCAGACCGGCCGGCACGCGCTGACCCCGCCCGGCAGCCCGCGGGCGCCGGATCCGTGGGTCAGTGCCGGTCGTGCCCGGCGTGTCCAGACTGTCCGGCGGCCGGCGCCTGCGGTGCCCGGATCGGCGCCTCCACCACCTGCTTGAAGCGCTTGCCGTCCGCCCCCTGGAACTCGAAGGTCATCGGCACCGACCCGCCCGCCTCGAGGCGGCCCTTGAGCCCGAAGAACATCATGTGCAGGCCACCGGGCTCGAGCTTGACGGTCTCGCCGGCGGCGATGCGGATCTCCTTCAGCGACCGCATCTTCATCACCCCGCCCTCGTGCTTCATCTCGTGCAGCTCGACGGACTTCGCCACCGGCGCGCGCACCCCGGTAAGCCGCACCGGCGCGCGGGCGGTGATCGACGCGTAGCCCGCGCCCACCGGCTGGCCGGCGACGGTGGCCCGGACCCAGGCCTCGCTCACCTCCACGGGCGCGTCCGTCGCCACCGCCAGCGTCGTCATCACCGACGCCAGCACCCCAGCCGCGCTCCCCAACAACCCCCTGCTCGACGAAACCTTCATCTCCAACCTCCACGCCTGCGGCTTGCAATCGCCCATTGTCGCCAATCACGCTGCACTGCGGCAATCACCGCCAGGGTGGCGCGGGGCCGGCCTATAATTCAGGCTTTGCAAGCCTCATGACATGATCCGATCCCTGCTCGCCTGGCTGTCCCTGCTCTCCCTGCTCGTCTCCGCATCCGCGCAGTCCGCCCCGCCGCTCATCCCCAGCCCGCCGGCGCTCGCCGCCAGGTCCTGGGTCCTGCTCGACTGGCAGAGCCGCCAGCTGCTGGTCGAGAAGGAGCCCGACCGGCGCATCGAGCCGGCGTCGCTCACCAAGCTCATGACGGCCTACCTGGTGTACGACGCGCTGAAGCAGAAGCGCATCACCCTCGACCAGCTGGCGCGCGTGTCCGAGCGCGGCTACAAGACCGAGGGCTCGCGCATGTTCCTCGATCCGCGCGTGCCCGCCACGGTGGAAGACCTGCTCAAGGGCATGGTGGTGCAGTCGGGCAACGACGCCACCGTCACCCTGGCCGAGACCGTCGGCGGCAGCGAGGAGTCGTTCGTCGAGCTCATGAACAAGCAGGCCGCCCGACTGGGGCTGAAGAACACCCACTTCACCAACGCCACCGGCCTGCCTGATCCGCAGCACTACACCACCGCCCGCGACCTGGCGACCCTCGCGGCAGAGCTGATCCGCGCCTTCCCCGAGTACCTGCCGCTCTACTCGATCCGCGAGTTCCGCTACAACAACATCACCCAGTACAACCGCAACCGCCTGCTGCTGCTCGACCCGACCGTCGACGGCCTGAAGACCGGCCACACCGAGGCGGCCGGCTACTGCCTCATCGCCACCGCGAAGCGCGAGCCGCGCCGGCTCATCTCCGTCGTGCTCGGCACCGCCTCCGAATTGTCCCGCGCCACCGAGAGCCAGAAGCTGCTCAACTACGGCTTCCAGTTCTACGAGACCGTGCGCCTGTACCAGAAGGACCAGCCGGTCAGCGTGCTGCCGGTGTTCAAGGGCTCGCGTTCCGAACTGCGGGCCGGCTTCACCGAGGACTTCCACCTCTCCGTGCCCATCGGGCGGGCCGATCGCCTCAAGGCCACCCTCGAGAGCCGCCAGCCGCTCATCGCGCCGGTGCCGGCCGGCGAACCCGTCGGCACGCTGACGGTCACACTGGACGGCAAGCCCTACGGCAAGTACCCGGTGGTGGCACTGGAGGAGATCGGCGTCGCCAACATATTCGGCCGCGCCTGGGACACCCTGCGACTCATGTTCGACTGACGCTCGTGACCTGCTATCTGAACGGCGAGTTCCTGCCTCTCGAGGAGGCGCGCATCCCGGTGCTGGACCGGGGCTTCATCTTCGGCGACGGGGTCTACGAGGTCGTGCCGGTGTACGGCCGCCGGCCCTACCGCATCGCCGGACATCTCGCCCGCCTCGGACGCAGCCTCGCCGCCGTGCGCATCGCCAACCCCTGCACGCCGGAGCACTGGGAGGCGCTGATCACCGAACTGGTGGCGCGCCAGCCGCACGACGACCAGTCGGTCTACCTGCAGGTCACCCGCGGCGTGGCGCGCCGCGACCACGCGTTCCCCAAGGACGCGGTGCCCACCGTCTTCATGATGTCCAACCCCCTGGTGCAGCCGGCACGCGAGCTGGTCGAGCAGGGCGTTCGGGCGGTCACCGCCACCGACAACCGCTGGTACCGCTGCGACATCAAGTCCACCTCCCTGCTGCCCAACGTCCTGCTGCGCCAGTTTGCCGTGGACCACGGCGCCGCCGAGGTGGTCCTGCTGCGCAACGGCTTCCTCACCGAGGGCTCGGCCAGCAACCTGTTCATCGTGCGCGACGGCGTCGTCGCCACGCCCGCGGTGAGCCACCTCATCCTCGCGGGCATCACCTACGACGCCGTGGTCGAACTGGCCCGCGCCGGCGGCCTGACCGTCGAGCAGCGCGACGTGCCCGAGGCCGAGGTGCGCGCCGCCGACGAGATCTGGCTCACCAGCTCCACGCGCGAACTGCTGGCCATCACCACCCTGGACGGCCGGCCGGTCGGCGATGGCCGGCCCGGCCCGATGTTCCGCCGGGTGTACGACCTGCTCCAGGCCGATACCCGCCCCCCGGTGACACGCGCATGAGCCAGGACGACACCCAGCCATCGCTCATCGAGTACCCCTGCGACTTCCCCATCAAGGTCATGGGGCGGCAGGGCCCGGGCCTGGCCCAGGAACTGGTCGCCATCGTGCGCCGACACGCCCCCGATTTCGACGGCGGCAGCATCGAGATGCGCATGAGCAAACAGAAGAGCTATCTCTCGATCACCTGCGTCATCCGCGCCACGTCGCGCGAACAGCTCGACGCCATCTACCGCGACCTCTGCGACCACCCGCAGGTGGTCATGGTGCTGTGATCCCGACCCCAGCCGCACCGGCACCCGCTGCGGCGCCGCCCCGCCTGCCGCCATCGGCCGCGGCGCCTGTGGTGCGTCCGCTCGGCCGGCGCGACTACCTGTCCACCTGGCAGGCGATGAAGGATTTCACCGCCGCCCGTGCCGCCGACACGCCCGACGAACTGTGGCTGGTCGAGCATCCGCCGGTGTATACCGTCGGCATCGCCGGCCGGCCCGAGCACTTCCCGCGCGGCGAGATCGGCATCCCCGTCGTACACACCGATCGTGGCGGGCAGATCACCTTTCACGGGCCGGGTCAGATCGTCGTCTACACGCTGCTCGACCTGCGCCGCCTCGGACTGACCGTGCGCGCGCTCGTGCGCACCCTGGAGGACGCCGTCGTCGGCCTGCTGGCGGACCACGGCCTCGCCGCCAGCGGCGACGTCGACCGACCCGGCGTCTACGTCGGCGGCGCCAAGATCGCTGCCCTGGGGCTGAAGGTGCGGGGCGGTTGCTGCTACCACGGCCTGTCGCTCAACGTCGACATGGACCTCTCCCCCTTCGGCCCGATCGACCCCTGCGGCTATCCGGGCCTCGCCGTTACTGACCTGCGCCGCCAGGGCGTCGCCGTCGACCGCGACACGCTGGCCGAGGGACTCGTACACCATCTCATGGAGCGCCTGCATGGCTGACCAGCGCACGGAACCGACACCGATCAAGCAGACCGGTGCCGCCAAGACCGCCCGAAACCCCATCAAGATCGTCCCGGCCGAGACGCTGCGCAAGCCCGACTGGATCCGCGTCCGGCTGGGTCACAGCCCGCGCTTCCAGGAGGTCAAGCAGGCCTTGCGCGACCACAAGCTGGTCACCGTCTGCGAAGAGGCCTCCTGCCCCAACATCGGCGAGTGCTTCAGCAAGGGCACTGCCACCTTCATGATCCTCGGCGACCTCTGCACCCGGCGCTGCCCGTTCTGCGACGTCGCCCACGGCCGGCCCAAGCCCCCGGACGCCGACGAGCCGCGCAACCTCGCGGTCACCATCCGCGACATGAAGCTCTCCTACGTCGTCATCACCAGCGTCGACCGCGACGACCTGCGCGACGGCGGCGCCGGCCACTTCGCCGACTGCATCCGCGAAGTGCGTGCCGAGAGCCCCGGCATCGTCATCGAAGTGCTCGTCCCGGACTTCCGCGGCCGCCTCGACGTCGCCCTGGACAAGCTCGTCGCGAACCCGCCCGACGTCATGAATCACAACCTCGAGACCGTGCCCCGCCTCTACAAGCAGGCGCGCCCCGGGGCCGACTACGCCCATTCGCTGCGCCTGCTGCAGAGCTTCAAGCAGCGCCACCCGCACATCCCCACCAAGTCCGGCCTCATGCTCGGCCTCGGCGAGACCGACGACGAGATCCTCCAGGTCATGCGCGACCTGCGCGCCCACGAGGTCGACATGCTCACCCTCGGCCAGTACCTCCAGCCCACCACCGGCCACCTGCCCGTGCTGCGCTACGTCGAACCCGACCGCTTCGCCGACTTCGAACGCGAAGCCATGGCCATGGGCTTCCGCCACGCCGCCTGCGGCCCGCTCGTGCGCTCCAGCTACCACGCCGACCAGCAGGCCAACACCCTCATCCGGGGCCGGACCTCGGAAGCACCCTGATTTCATTGAGAAAATACCCCCAAAACCCTCTGTTTTTTGGGGCGTAGAAGGCCATTTTCGGGGGTGTTTTCGTCGAGCTCTGCCCCAGCGAGGGTCGGAGTTGGCGGCACAGCGCGTCAAGATCCACCTATGCAGAGGTCAGGCGTTGTGCGGCCCCGGTCGCTGCGAGTCTGGCACCGCGGCGCACACAGGGATCGCTCGTGCATGGAGCGCCGCCGGACCCGCTCCAGCGGCCTGCGCTCGACGAACATCAACCAGTGGATCGGCCTGCCCATATTCCTGGATTGACGTTCCCCGGGGCTCTCTCTAGAGTGCCTCATCATCATCGGGAGGGAGGGGCACCATGCGCTACTGGCCGGTCTTGTCCGTCGTGATCGGATGCCTCCTCCACACGAGCGTGGCTCACGCCTTGGATCTCGTGTTCGTGCTGAACAAGCGCCCGACGGTGACGGAAGGCAACAACGGAACGCGTGTGCTCCGATTCGAGGCCACCTCGATGACACGCGCCATGCCCCTCGCCCAGCCCATCACCGGCACCATCTCGGTCTGGCCTGGCCCGGGCAACGCAGCCGTCGGCGGGGCGACCTGCAGCGCGGGCGTCGATTTCATCCAGTTCACGGACAAGCCTTTCACCATCCCGGCTGGGTCCAGTGCGCCATTCTTCTTCGACGTCGCCATCTGCGGCGACACCGCTCGGGAATCCATTGAGAACGTCACCATGGGAATCCGGCCAGGCGAGCTCTGCGGAACGGAGGGATGCCTGCACTACGGCAACATCGTCGACGACGACTCACCGTCCACAACCCTGCCCGCCAACACTCAGTTGCGGCAGAAGCCCGAAGTGCTCAAGGCACCCATCGATCTGCCCAACCCCAAGTGTCGCCTCATCAACGGGAATTTCGTCTGCACCTGATGCGGCAACACGCCGATGATGGCAACGGTCTGACCCACCCGCCGGAACCCTCCAAGGCTGTCGCGCGCCGCGTCGGGCGCACCGTGTCTCGTGCTGGCGCTGTCGCCTCTGGCGCCTGCCTCGCACTCGCCCGGCCGTTTGGTCGTCGGCGCGAGTGCGAAAGCGCGCCCCGACCTTGAACCTCCTCTACATCGTCCGCTCCTTCGGCCCCGTCGGAGGCATGGAGCGCTACGTGTTCGAGACAGCACGCGAGATGGTCCGGCGCGGGCACCGCGTCCACGCGCTATGCCGGACGGTGGACGAGGCCTCGCTCGGCGACACCGGAATCGAGGTCATCGTCCTGAAACCGGCGCCCGCCACGCATGGCTGGCAGGATCGTCTCGTGTTCAGGGACGCGGTCTCGCGCTTTTTCGCCGAACATCCGGATCGCGCTGGCTTCGACATCGTGCATTCCCACGAAAACACGGTCGAGCAGGACGTCTCCACCGAGCATGGCCCCTGCACCGCGCACGGCCTGCGCCGGGCACCCTGGAAGTACCTCGATCCCAGCGCCCGCAGGAACCTCGCGATGGAGAAACAGAAGTTCCACAGCCCGCACCTGCGCGCCGTGGCCTTCTGCGCCCGCCGCGTACAGGACATCGCCCTGAGCGCCTACCCGCATCTGGCAGGGCGCATCACCCAGGTCATCACGCCGGCCCATTCCTACCTCCCACCCGCGACACGCCCACCGGCAGGCAGCCGGCGCGTGCTCGGATTCATCGGGCGGGACTGGAAGCGCAAGGGCCTGCCGCGCGCCCTCGAGGTGTTCCGCGCGCTGCGTCAGGAGGACCCTGCCTGGGAGATGGTCGTGGCGGGCTGCCCGCGCGAAGCCCTGTCGAAAGATGTGCTGCGCCACTGGCCGGACGGTGCCACGCTGCTCGGGTGGACCGCGCCCGAGGACTTCTTCCGCCGCATCGACGTCCTCGTCCACCCCGCCAAGGATGAGCCCTTCGGCATGGTGATCGCGGAAGCGCTGACCTGCGGCGTACCGGTCGTGGCCTCCGATCACTGCGGCTGCGTGGATCACCTGCAGTCCACCGGCCTGCGCGCCCTGTCTCTCGAGGCATCCACCGATGCCTGGGCCCTGGCCTGCGCGGACGCACACCGCCACCCCGTGCCACCTCTGGCGCCCCGTACCTGGGCGGACGTCGCAGCCGAGCACGAGACCCTGTACGCCCGGGTGCGCGCCTGACACCGGACGGCGCAGCTGGAGCGCCATCTCGGCCCGATCACGCTACGGTGCCGGAGCGCCACGAAAATACCCCTGAAAATGGCCTTCTAAGGTCGAAAAACGGCCTGTTTTCGGCGTTTTTTACTTTGAAAACAACGACCGTCCGAGGTCCGACCCCGAAGCGAGCATCGCGCCGAGCAGGATCGAGATGAGATGGCTCTCCGGGAAGGTCCGGAAATGCGAGTTGAACAGGCAGGTGAGCATCCAGCCGAGCAGGGCACCGGCGGCGATCCACGCGTGCATGGTGCCGCGGCGCACGCAGGCCAGTGCGGTGACCAGGATGCCGGCGAAGGCCAGCAGGCCGAACGCACCGGTCTCCATCGCGATCAGCATGTACAGGTTGTGCGGGTCAGCGGTGGGCTCGCCGCGCCAGTCGGAATAGCGCTTCGCCACCACCGGCGAGTACACGTGGCTGAAGCTGCCGGTGCCGTAGCCGGTGATCGGGCGCGCGGCGATGAGCTCGATCGTGTGGCGATACACCACCGCTCTGAAGCCCACCGAGGTGAGGATCTCCGACTCGTCGGCGTGCAGGGCCTCGTGCACCGCCAGATCCACGCGGTCGCGCACCTGGGGGGCGACCAGGTAGGCCCCGACGCACAGGGCACCGACCGCGGCGGCCACCAGCGGCAGGCGACGCACACCAAAGCGCTGCCAGCCCAGGGCCAGGGGAATGGCCGCCGCCACGAAATACGCGCTGCGGCCGGGCGAGACGAACAGCAGGTTGAGCACCGCCAACACGACGGCGGCACCGAGCACCCAGCGCCAGCGGCCGGAGGCGCGCATGAGCAGCTGCGCGCAGGCCAGCAGACCCAGCGCGAAGAACATGCCCTGGGTGGTGTGGTTGGTGAAGATCACCCCGACCTCGTGCGGAAACGGCTTGGACGGTATCCACCCGAACCACGCCATGAACGAAGCCACCACCCCGAGGGTGGCCACGGTCGCCAGCGTCTTGACGAAACGGTCCTTCCAGAGCTCCGCGCCGAACATCCCCAGCAGCAGGTAGGCATAGAGCAGCTTGCGCCAGCTCCACACGCTGTCCCAGCGCTCCGCCAGCGGCGCCGGCCCGTGCAGGGTGCCGAACATCACCACCACGAAGAACACCAGGATCGCCTTGCCCAGGGGCTGGCGGAACGCCCCGCGCACCACCCGGATCACGCAACCCGACACCAGCAGCGACAGGGCGAACACCCCGATCGCGGTGCTCGCCAGTGCCGTCGACAGCGGCACGCCCACCATGGCGACCATGGCCGCGACGCGGCTCACGTCGAGCGCGCGTCCGGACCAGCGCCACGGGCCGGCGTCTTCCGCGCTCATCGCCACAACTGGTAGAGGTACTTGCGCCGCAGCTTCTCCAGCGCGAACTTCAGCCGCTGCATCGGCGGCGAGGGCGGCCTGTGCTCCAGCGCCGAAGTGAACAGACCGTTCTTGCTGCCCTGCTCCACCACCGGCGGCTCGAGCCACAGCATGGTGATCTCCTGCGCCTTGTCGATGGTCTCGAACTGGTTGTCGATCGGCTGGCTGATGCGGTGCTCGGCGATCCACGCCAGGCGCAGCGCCGCCGTCCCGGCCCCCAGGATGTAGGAGTCACCGAAACGGCCACGCCAACCGCGGTAGAGGCGCTGCCCGGGCCGACGCTGGCTGCGCGGCGTGTAGAAGTTGCCGCCCGAACCGATGAACAGAACATGCGGCTGCGCCCAGCCGGCAGCCTCGCGCAGCGCATCCTGCACACCCTCGGCGAAACCGGGCTCGAGCACCACGTCGTCCTCCAGCACCAGCGTGGCCCGATGCCCGCCGGCGACGATGCGCTGCAGCGCCGCCACGTGCTTCATGGCGCAGGACTTCTGCCCCGGCCGAAGGGTGCAGCCCGGGACGAACCACTGCGATTCCAGCTCGGGCGTGAGGTCGGGCACGTCGAAATCGAGGATGAACTCCGCCTTCAGGCCGAAGCGCGCCAGCTCGTGCTCCACGTGCGCCCGGCGGTCCGTGTAGGCCCGCACGTTCAGCACGTAGAGGGCATCGAGCCCGAGGCGGTTCACGCCCCGCCCACGCGGTAGTAGTCGCGGAACCACGCCACGAAACGCGCCACGCCCTCCTCGATCGGCGTGGACGGCGCGAAGCCCACCGCCGCGGACAGCGCATCGACGTCGGCGAAGGTGGCCTCGACATCCCCCGGCTCCATCGGCAGCGGCCGCAGGATCGCCTTGCGGCCCAGGGCCTGCTCCAGCAAACCCACGAACCGGTTGACCTCCACGGCATCGTGGTTGCCGATGTTGAACACCCGGAACGGCGCCCAGCTGGTGGCGGGCGAACGCTCGGCGTCCGGCACCGGAGCCGAGGCCGCCGGGATGTGGTCCATCACCCGCACGATGCCCTCGACGATGTCGGTCACGTAGGTGAAGTCGCGCAGCGAACGCCCGTGGTTGAACAGATCGATGGTGCGCCCCTCGACGATGGCCGAGGCGAACAGCATGGGCGACATGTCCGGCCGGCCCCACGGCCCGTACACGGTGAAGAAGCGCAGCCCGGTGGTCGGCAACCCGAACACGTGGCTGTAGGTGTGGGCCATCAGCTCGTTGGCGCGCTTGGTGGCCGCGTACAGGCTCACCGGATGGTCCACCGGATCGCCCTCGCGGAACGGCAGCCGCGTGTTGCCGCCGTACACGCTGGAACTGCTGGCGTAGACGAAATGCGCCGGCGCGTGATGGCGGCAGCCCTCCATCACGTTGATGAAGGCGCCGATGTTGCGATCGATGTAGGCGCGCGGGTTCTTCAGCGAGTAGCGCACGCCCGGCTGGGCTGCAAGGTGGATCACCCGGTCGAAGCGGTGTGCCTGGAACAGGCCGTCGACCGCGTCCGCGTCGCACAGGTCCATGCGCACCGCCTCGAAGCCCGCGTGCGGCACCAGCCGCGCCAGGCGCGCCTCCTTGAGCGCGGGGTCGTAGTAGTCGTTGAGCGAGTCGACGCCCACCACCGTGTGGCCGGCCGCCAGCAGCCGCTCCGCGGTGTGCATGCCGATGAAACCCGCCGCCCCCGTCACCA
>JBEICA010000367.1:0-2872 GCA_040373665.1 Burkholderiales bacterium
CCCGAACTGGCCGGGCTCGATCTCGATCCGGTCCGGCAGGTACTGGTGGTGGTAGCGCGGGGTTGCCAGCACGGCGTCGATGTCGGGAACGCGGCTGTCGAGATGCGCCTGGATCGCCAGCAACAGCATGCTGATGATGCGCGAGCCCCCCGGGGTGCCGAGCACCAGAACGCCGCGGGCGTCCTCGACGAAGGTGGGCGACATGCTGGAAAGCGGACGTTTGCCTGGCGCGATGGCGTTGGCAGCGTCGCCGGTCAGCCCGAACATGTTGGCGACGTCCGGGGCGATGGCGAAATCGTTCATCTCGTTGTTCAGCAACACGCCGGTGCCTCCGGCCACGAAGGCGGCACCGAAGGGGGCGTTGATGCTGAGCGTCGCGGCGACCCGGTTGCCCGCCGCGTCCACCACCGAGAAGTGGGTTGTATGCCCGCCCTCCCGGGTCGTCAGCCCACGGGGCAGGCTGGCGCTGGGCGCGGCCCGCGACGGATCGATGTCCGCCCCCCTGGCCTCCGCATAGTCGCGGCTGCCCAGCCGCTCCTGCGGCACGGCGATGTGATCGGGGTCGCCCAGATGCAGCGCCCGGTCCTGGTAGGCGCGGCGCATCGCCTCCACCACCCAGTGGGCGCGCTCGCCGGGCGCCATGGCCGACAGATCCCGGCGCTCGAGCATCTGCAGCGCCTGGGCCAGCGTCAGGCCACCGCTGGACGGCAGCGAAGCGGTGACGATGCGCGCCCCGCGATACGTGAAGCGGGAGGGCTCGCGCTCCACCACGCGGTAGCCCGCGAGGTCGGCACGGCTCCAGATGCCGCCACCGGCGCGCACCGAACGCACCAGTTCCTCCGCCACGTCACCTTCGTAGAAGCCGGCAGCACCCCGCCCGCCGAGTGCGCGCAGGGTCGCGCCCAGCGCGGGCTGGCGCACCAGGAAGCCGGTGACCGGCACCTTGCCGCCGTCGAGGAAAGTCCCGGCAGCCACGGGGTCGGTCCGGAGCACGCTCTCGCGCCAGCCGAGGGCCGCGACGTAGCGCGCGTCCACCGCGAATCCGTCCTCTGCCAGCCGGATCGCCGGTGCCAGCAGCACTGCCAGCGGCCGGGTGCCATAGCGTTCCGCCAGATGAGCCAACCCGGCGGGCACGCCCGGAATTCCGGCCGCGCGGGCGCCGTCCAGGGACGCGCGGGTATCGGGACGCCCGTCGGCGCCGAGGTACATGTCGGCCGTTGCGGCCCCGGGCGCGGTCTCGCGTGCGTCCAGCATCACCTGCCGCCCGTCCGAGGCGCGATGCAGCAGGAAGAACCCGCCCCCGCCCAGTCCGGAGGCGAAAGGCTCCACCACCGCCAGTGCGGCGGCGACCGCGACGGCAGCATCGAAGGCATTGCCACCCGAGGCCAGCACCGCCTCCCCGGCCTGAGTGGCCAGGGGATGTGCCGAGGCCACCGCGTGACGCCCGGCGGCGCCGGCACCCGCGCCGGTCAGACACAGGACGAGGCCCAGCAGCAGGCCGGGGACGATCCGCCTCACGTCTCGCATCACGACACCTCCGTGCGCATGCCGATCACCGCGCTCTCCGCCCCGCGTCCGGGACCGGTGCTCACGCCGGCCGCCTCACGCGGTAGCTCGCGGCGTACAGGGCCGGCAGGAACAGCAGCGTCAGCACCGTGGCCACCGTCAAACCGCCCATGATGGCCACCGCCATCGGCCCCCAGAAGTTGGACCGCGACAACGGGATCATGGCCAGGATGGCTGCCGCGGCCGTGAGCATGATGGGCCGGCAGCGCCGCACCGTGGCCTCGACGATCGCATCCCAGGGCGCCAGACCTGCGCCGATGTCCTGGTCGATCTGGTCCACGAGGATGATGGAGTTGCGCATGATCATCCCCGACAGGGCGATGAAGCCCAGCATGGCGACGAAGCCGAACGGCACCCGCCCCACCAGAAGGAACAGGCTCACGCCGATGATGCCCAGCGGCGCGGTGACCAGCACCAGCAGGGCCTTGCGCAGGCTCTGCAGATGCACCATGAGCAGGGTCATGACCACCAGCAGCATCAGCGGCAGCACCGCGTTGACCGAGCCCTGGCCGTTGGTGCTCTCCTCGATGATGCCGCCCATCTCCACCCGGTAGCCCGGCGGCAGGCTCGCGCGGATCGCCGCCAGCTGTGGGTCGATCTGCTGCGACACCTCGGCCGGCTGGATGGCCCCGCCACGTCGCCCTGCACCGTGATGGTGGGCACGCGCGAGCGGCGCCAGATCACACCCTCGTCGAGCTCGTACTTCACCTGGGCAAGCTGCGACAGCGGCACCGCGCGTCCGCTTCGCGTGGGCAGGTGGATGTCGCCGATGCGGTCAAGGCTGCGGCGCTCTCCCTCGGCGGCCCGCATCACCACCTGGATGAGCTGGTCGCGCTCGCGGAATTCGGTCACCGGCGCGCCGCTCAGCATGGTCTGGGTGAGATTGGCGATGTCCTGGGAGCTCACACCGGCCTGGCGCGCCTTGTCCTGGTCGATGTCCAGCCGCACCGTCTTGACCTTCTCGTTCCAGTCCAGATGAACGCCGCGCATGTGCGGGTTGGCGCGCATCACCGTCGCCACCTCCTGGGACAGGCGGCGCAGCTCTGCGAAGTCCGGCCCCATGACCCGGAACGCCACCGGATAGGCCACGGGCGGACCATTCTGCAGGGGGATGACACGGTGACGCACGCGCGAGAAATCCTGTTCCAGCGTGGCGATCAGCCGCGCCTGCAGTGCATCGCGTGCCTTCGAATCCCGGGCCGTGATGACGAATTCGACGAGGTTGGAGGCGAACGGCTGCTGGTCCAGCGGCAGGTAGAAGCGTGGGCTGCCGCCGCCGATGTAGGTGACGTACTTCTCGATGTCC
>JBEICA010000314.1:0-4003 GCA_040373665.1 Burkholderiales bacterium
ATCATCAGCAACCCCAAGCTCGTGATAGCGCAGTGCCAGGCGGGTATCGTCGGCTCCATGCCGGCCTTGAACGCGCGCCCGGCTTCGCAGCTCGACGAGTGGCTCGCCGAGATCACCGAGACTCTGGCGGCCTGGGACCGGGCGCATCCGGACCAGCCCGCGGCGCCCTACGCGATCAACCAGATCGTGCACAAGACCAACGACCGGCTCGAGCACGACATGATGGTGTGCGCCAAGTACCGCGTGCCCATCGTCATCACCTCGCTCGGCGCCCGGCCGGAGATCAACCAGGCTGTCCATGGCTGGGGCGGTATCGTCCTGCACGACATCATCGACAACACCTTCGCCCACAAGGCTGTCGACAAGGGAGCCGACGGGCTGATCGCGGTGGCGGCCGGCGCGGGTGGCCATGCGGGCGTCAAGAGCCCCTTCGCGCTGGTGCAGGAGATCCGCGAGTGGTTCGACGGCCCGCTGGCGCTCAGCGGCTCCATCGCCACCGGCGACGCAGTGCTCGCGGCGCAGGCCCTGGGGGCGGACCTCGCCGACATCGGCTCGGCCATCATCGCCACGGACGAAGCCCGAGCCGCCGAGGGCTACAAGCAGTGCATCGTCTCGAGCACGAGCGACGACATCGTCTATACCAACCTGTTCACCGGCGTCCACGGCAACTACCTGAAACCCTCGATCCTCAACGCCGGCCTCGACCCCGAGCACCTGCCGGAGAGCGACCCGAGCAAGATGAACTTCGCCGGCGGCGGCTCGGCCAAGGCCTGGAAGGACATCTGGGGCTGCGGCCAGGGTATCGGCGCCGTCAAGGCAGTGGTGCCGGCAGCCGAGATGGTGGCGCGGCTGCAACGCGAATACGCGCAGGCGCGGCGGCGGCTGGCGGTCTGAATTCACGCGCCTGGCCGCGACTGCGACCCTGCTCGCCGTCGCGGAGGCGGCATGACAAAGGGGCCTCGAGGGCCCCTTTCTTCATATTGCGGTGCCTCGTGCAGGCCCCGCAGATCGGAACGATGCCTCAGCGGATCGACGTGAAGCGCGCCTCGGGACGATCGTCGGAGCGGTGCACGGTCGTGACACCTTGCTTCATCGCCCAGGGGCGCATCTGGTGGTGCAGGGGAATGAGGAGGGCCTCGTCGCGCGTGCGCACCAGAGCCTCACGGATCATCTGGTTGCGCTTGGTGATGTCGGTCTCCGTCTTCATCGCATCGACCAGACGGTCCACGGTGGCGTCGGTGGTCTTGCTGAAATTGAAGTTGCCGTCAGCGCCGGTCGTACGGGTGCGCACCAGCGACTGCAGCGTGTACTGCGCGTCGTAGGTGGCCACGCCCCAGCCCAGGAGGTAGACCGACGAGTCGAAGTTCTGGACCTTCTGGATGAAGGTGGCCATGTTCTCTGCGGCCAAAGTGGCCTTGACGCCGACGCGCGCCCACATGGCGACGACCGCTTGGCAGATCTCCTCGTCGTTGACATAGCGGTTGTTCGGGCAGTTCAGGCGGACTTCGAAGCCGTTCGGGTAGCCGGCATCGGCCAGCAACTTCTTCGCGCCTTCAGTGTCGGCCTTGACCGGCGTGTCGAGTTCGGGCGTGTGCCCGTTGACCCCGGGAGCCACCATGATGCCTGCCGGGATGGACAGGCCACGCATGATGTTGCGCTTGATCGCCTCGCGGTCGATCGCCATCGACAGTGCCTGGCGCACGCGCTTGTCGGTGAACGGGTTCTTGCCCTTGACGTTGCTGTGCTTCAACTCCGGGCTGCCCATGTCGGGTGCGAGATAGATCGTACGGACCTCTGGGCCGTCAAGCACCTGCAGACGGTTGTTGGCCCGCAGACGCGCGATGTCCTGCGTCGGCAGGTCGGTCAGCATGTCGACGTCGCCGGAAAGCAGGGCCGCCACGCGGGTGGCGTCGCTCTTGATGGGCGTGTAGACGACCTCCTTCACGTTGCCAGGATGCTTGTCCCACCAGTCGGTGTTGATCGTCATCGTGATGCGCTGCTCGGGCGACCAGGACGTGACCTTGTAGCTGCCGGTGCCATTGACGTTGCGCGAGGCGTAGTTCTCCTCGTTCGCCTTGTAGTTCTGGACGTTCGTCGTGTTGTTCTTCGTCGCCCAGGCGCGGCTCATGATCCGGAAGTCGATGATGTTGCGCAGCAGCAGCGGGTTGGGTGCCGCCATGATCAAGTCAATGGTGTGGTCGTCGACCTTGCGGATCTCGTTGATGCCGGTGACGTAGATTCCCATCGTGCCATTGGGTTGGCGAATCCGGCCGAAGGAAAAGATCACGTCGTCCGCGGTGAAGGGGGATCCATCGTGGAACTTCACCCCCTTGCGGAGTTCGAAGCGCACTTGCGTCGGAGAGATGTAGGTCCACTTGGTGGCGAGCGCCGGTTCGACCTCGTACTTGGCGCTGTAGCGCGTGAGGCCCTCGTAGGCGTGCATCAGGATCGCGTTCGTCGTCGCATGGTTCTGCGAATGCGGATCCAGCGTCAGGATGTCGTTCTGGGCCGCCCAGCGCAGGGTCTGCGCATGGGCCGGGGCGGCGAGAGCGAATGCGACGGCGATCGAGGCCATCAGGGTGGCGAGTTTCATCGGGAAGGCTCCGCAGGAAGGGATGGACGAGGATGCGATCGTAGTGCGCCTGCCGCGTCAAGGGCATCGGGAAAGCCCGAAAGCCCTGCGCGGCGACAGCCGTTTCCGCGCGCACCTGTCAGGAAAGTGCAGGCGTGGGAATGTTCCAATGCTCTCTTTGGGTAAACCACGGCCATCGCAGTGCTACAGTCTGCGACGTCAAGATAACGTGCCTGACCGTCCTTCCGCTGACACCCGTGGCAGCGAGGCGGGTCGCAATCCGCCGTCCGGTGCAGCCGGAACCTGCGGAAGGTTGGACAACCCATCGGAGTGCCGGAAACCGGCGCGAGAGGTGAGCGAGACATGATGCAACAGTACAGGGGCAATTCCTACCTGTTCGGCGGCAACGCCCCCTATGTCGAGGAGCTGTACGAGGCCTACCTCGACAACCCCGGCAGCGTTCCCGACAACTGGCGCGCCTACTTCGACCGCCTGCAGCACGTGCCGGCCACCGACGGCAGCGAGAGCCGGGACGTGGCGCATGCGCCCGTGGTCGAGTCCTTCGCTCAGCGCGCCAAGGCCAACGCCTTCGCGCTCAAGGCCAGCGAGGCCGACCTGGCCGTCGCGCGCAAGCAGGTCCACGTCCAGAGCCTGATTGCCGCTTACCGCTTCCTCGGCTCGCGCTGGGCCGACCTCGACCCGCTCAAGCGCACCGAGCGCCCGAAGATCCCCGAGCTCGAGCCGGCGTTCTACGACCTGACCGAGAGTGACATGGACATCACGTTCTCGGCGGCGAACACCTACTTCAGCAAGGCAGAGCACATGACCTTGCGCGAGATCGTGCAGGCCCTGCGTGAGACCTACTGCGGCACGATCGGCGCGGAGTTCATGCACATCACCGAGCCGACCGAGAAGCGCTGGTGGCAGGAGCGGCTGGAGAGCGTGCGCAGCAAGCCGAACTACACCGCCGAGCAGAAGACACACATCCTCGACCGCCTGACCGCCGCCGAGGGCCTGGAGCGCTACCTGCACACCAAGTACGTCGGTCAGAAGCGCTTCTCGCTCGAAGGCGGAGAGAGTTTCATCGCCTCGATGGACGAGGTGGTGCAGCGCGCAGGTGTCCACGGCGTGCAGGAGATGGTCATCGGCATGGCCCACCGCGGCCGCCTCAACGTCCTTGTCAACACCCTGGGCAAGATGCCGGCCGACCTCTTCGCCGAGTTCGACCACACCGCCAAGGAAGACCTGCCCGCCGGTGACGTGAAGTACCACCAGGGCTTCAGCAGCGACGTCACCACCCCCGGCGGCCCGGTGCACCTGAGCCTGGCCTTCAACCCCAGCCACCTGGAGATCGTGAACCCGGTGGTCGAGGGCAGCGTCAAGGCGCGCATGGAGCGCCGCGGCGACAAGGACGGCGACCAGGTGCTGCCC
>JBEICA010000390.1:0-2612 GCA_040373665.1 Burkholderiales bacterium
AGCCCTGCTGGAGCAGTCCAGCGCACAGTCCGGGCTCGCGGCGGAGCAACTCGCGACCCTGCGCGCCATCAGCGCCCTGAACGAACGCGCGTTGCGCGGCAATGCCGAATCGCAGGTGGCGCTGTCGAAAGTGGCCGCCGGCGTCGGGGTGCTCGCCGAGCGCGTCCAGACGATCGAGAAGCGCGACCCGCGCGGGAGTTGAGGCCGGCTGCGCCGGCGATGGCGGGAGGTGCTTCCATTATTGGGAAAAAGCCGCAAAATGACGCCTGTATGGTGCGGGAGCGGCGATCGGCAGCCGTGAACGCCTCGGCGCGGGGGATGGCCCGCGCACGATGACCAAAGGGAGCTTCCCGGCGATCCGCCTGCCGAGGCGGGACACCGGGCGACGATGCAGCGACTGCAACGGGACACCACGGCAACGGCCGGAGTGTTCGAATACGCCGCCGACGACGGGGCGCGTCGCGCTGACGCCGTGCCGGGCGCGCGCTGGAAGGTGCTGGTGGCGGACGACGAGGGCGGCGTTCACGATGCCACCGTCTACGCCCTCCGGGGTGTCGAGGTGGAAGGGGCGGGCCTCGAACTGCTGCACGCGTTCTCCGCGGCAGAGACGCTCGAGGTCCTGGCAGCCCATCCCGACACCGCCGTGCTCCTGCTCGACGCGGTCATGGAGTCCGACACTGCCGGGCTCGATGCGGTGCCGCAGATCCGCGGCGCGCTGGGCATGCAGGATCTCCGCATCGTGCTGCGCACCGGGCAACCGGGCTACGCGCCCGAGTTGTCGGCGCTGCGCGACCACGACATCGACGACTACCGTGCCAAGTCCGAACTCACCCAGACCCGGCTCATCGCCACCCTGACGGCGGCGATCCGCGGTTTCCGCCAGCGGCGCTTCATGCGCCACCGCTTCGAGGCGGCGCTGGACGCGACCGTGGATGTCATCCTCATGTTCGATGCCGCCGATCACCGGTTGCTCTATGCGAACGATGGCGCGCGCCGGCTGCTCGGCCTCGACCCGGCGCGCTCGCCGCTCGAGTTCGGGTTGTCCCATATCCTGCCCGGGGTCGCGCTGCTGGAGATCCAGTCCCTGGTGGAGCGCTCCGGCGAGGGCCGTGCCGCCATGCATCTGCTCGAGACCGAACTCGGAACTGCCGACGGCAGGCGGGTGCCGGTGGAGGCCCGGGTGCAGGCGGCTGCCGGGGGCGCCCCTGGGGCACACACCCTGGTGCTTGTGGCGCGCGACCTGAGCGAGCGCCGCGAGCTCGAGCGCAGCCGAAGCGAGTTCGTGTCGCTGGTGAGCCACGAACTGTGCACGCCCCTGGCCTCGGTCTATGGCGCCCTGGACCTGCTCGTGACCGACCCGCAGGGCGGCATGTCGGAGCAGGACCGAAGCCTGCTGGACATGGCCTTTCACAGCTGCGGCCGGCTGGTGCGCATTGCCGATGACATGCTGCTGGCGGCGCGGCTCGATGCCGACAGGCTCGGGTTTCGTCTGGCCCCGGCGGTGGTGTCGCGCTGTGTCGAGGCCGCCGTGGGCGGTGCCCGCACACGCCTCGGCAGCCAGGGGGGAGGCACGGTGCCCGGCATCGTCATCCGCGACGCCTCGGGGCATGGTCAGGCGCTCATCGACAGCGACCGCTTCCTGCAGGTCGTGGACAACCTGCTGGCCAACGCCGTCCGCTACGTGCCCGACGGCCCGGATGTCGAGGTGCGGATCCGGCGCGAACGCGATGGCATCGCGGTCGACGTGGTGGACCATGGCCCGGGGGTGCCGGTGGCGTTCCTGCCCCGGCTGTTCGAGCGTTTCGCGCGGGCCGAAGGTCAGTCGCACGACGGTGGCTCGGGGCTTGGCCTGAGCCTGTCCAGGGCGCTGGCGCGGGGCATGGGCGGAGATCTTTGGCATTCACCGACACCGGGCGGCGGTGCGACCTTCACGATCTGGGTCCCCGCCGTGCGGCCGGAGGTGCGTCCTTGAGTCCCGACGCGTTCGGCTTCGCCCCCGAGGACGAGGTCGACGCGGCCGTGTCCACAGCCCTGACCTGGACGGTGCTGGTGGCCGACGACGAGGACGATGTCCATCAGGCGACGGAGTACGCCTTGCGCGGTGTGGAACTGCACCACCGTCCGTTGCGGCTGCTGCACGCACGCTCGGCTGGCGAGACCCTGGCCCTGCTGCGCCGCCATCCGGATACCGCGGTGCTGCTGCTCGACGTGGTGATGGAGTCGCCGCAGGCGGGACTCGAGGTGGTGCGTCGCATCCGCGAGGATCTCGGCCTGCGGGACCTGCGCATCATCCTGCGTACCGGGCAGTCCGGCGATGTGCCGGAACTGCAGGCGATGCGGGAGCACGACATCGATGACTGGCGTGCCAAGGCCGAACTCACCCACGCGCGGCTGCAGATGGCGCTGCTGGCGGCGATCCGTGCCCATGAGCAGTTGCGCCAGGCCACCGCCAGCCTGCGCGGGCTGGAACTGATCGTCCTGGGCATCGGCAGGGAAGACCCGGTCGAGGGTTTCCGCGCGTTCGCGCAAGGTCTGCTCACCCAGTTGGCGGCCCTGGCCGGTGTCACCCCCGAGGGTGCGCTCTGGGTGCGGGGAGGCCGCGATCCGGGGGG
>JBEICA010000019.1:0-23425 GCA_040373665.1 Burkholderiales bacterium
ACCACCCTCCACCACCAGGCCCGCGACGTTCTTCGCCGGCTCGCGCGGGTCCCGCGCCATGGACAACAGGCGGGCCAGGGCGGCGCCCAGCCAGCCCGCGGCCGCCGTCGCGCAGGCCGCGGGGTGATCTGCCAGCAGACAGGCACCCCCCAGGCCGATGAACAAGCCACCGTAGGTGGCGCGGACCTCGGCGAGCCCGGGTCCGCCGATCGGTGTCAGTCCCACCAGAGCGGCAACCCGGGCGGGCAGCAGGAAGCCCGCCAATCCCAGTGCCAGCGTCGCAATGGCACCCGTGGTTGCGAGGCCCGTCATGGGGGCGCCGACAGGAAGGCTTCGAATTCCTGCAGAAAGCGCGCCGTCTGCTGGAAGTACGGCAGCGCGCCGCAGCCCTCATAAACGGTGAAGTGCCACCCTGGCCGTCCCGCGAGGGTGGCCTTCCACGCGTAGTCGGTGAAGTCGCCACGAGTCCCATGGCACATCCAAACGGGCAGGCTCAGGCGCTCGTACAGGTCGTTGGCGTCGCGTGCGAACAGGAAGCCCGACAGAAAGTGCAGCGGGGCATGTCGTGCTCCGGGCTCCCGCGCGGTGCGCCAGGAGAACTCCAGCAGTTCGGCGTCCACTGCGTGCGAACCGAAGGTCTTGCGCAGGAAGAAGCGGATGCTGGCGCGGCTGGTCAGCAGGTCGAACAGCCCCTGTGACCAGAGCGGCCGGGTGACGGCGCGGTGCAGCCAGGGCATGCCGAGGTGGGCCCCTGGTGGGCCGCGGCGCGGTGCCCTGCGGCCGAAGGATGTCGGGCTGACCAGCGCGACGCTGCGGAAGCGTTGCGGCGCCTCGACCGCCGCGCGTGCCAGGAACTCGCAGCCCAGGGACACCGCGAGCGCGTCCACCGGCTGGCCGCCGTGGCGGCGCGCGATCATATCCAGCGTGTCGTGCAGCGCATCGGTCATCAGGCGCGGGGTGTAGTCGCGCGCGCTGCGGTCCGAGTGACCGTAGCCCGGCAGATCCGGGGCATAGACAGCCCGCGTCCCCCGGAAGTGTTCGAACAGGGGGGCCACCTCGTGTGCCGAGGCGGCGGCGTTGACCGAATGCACGAGCAGCAGGGGCGGGGCCGTGACGGCGCCGGCGGCGTGCAGGGCCACTGCGCCGGCACGTCCATGTAGTGGCAGCAGTTCGCCGTGGACGGGGAGGGGCAGTGGCACCGTCGGCCGTGAACCCGGCGCGCCCGGGTGAGGCAGGAAGTCGTTTGTCATGCGGCCTTCGGGTTCGGGTACCTGCACACGATACTCCCAAAAGCATCGCGGTACGGCGTGACCGCCCGGCCTGGTTGCGCTGCGTCAGGACAGCGATCGGATTTTCAGGCATGTTTCCGTCACGACGGGTGTGCGCCCGCACACGCGCTCATCGCCAAGGAGAAAGACATGAGGTTTCCCAACCGGTTTGTGCCCAGCGCCGGGCTGGCAGGCGTCCTTGCCGCAGGCATGGCGGTCGCCGCCGATGCCGTGGCGGCGGGCTCCTCTTTCCGCGATTGCGATCGCTGCCCCGAGATGGTGGTGATTCCTGCAGGCAGCTTCGCCATGGGCTCCCCCGAGAACGAACCCGGTCGGGACGACGACGAGGGGCCGGTGCACACGGTCCGGATCGCGCGTGCCTTTGCCCTCGGGCGCTTCGAACTGACGTTCGACGAATGGGATGCCTGTGTGCAGGCCAAGGCCTGCGACGCGCTGGCCGACGAGGGCTGGGGCCGCGGCCGCCGTCCCGCCATCAACATGAGCTTCAACCAGGCCGAGGCCTACATTGCCTGGCTGGCGAAATCCACAGGCAAACCCTACCGCCTCGCGAGCGAGGCGGAGTGGGAGTACGCCGCCCGGGCGGGTTCCTCCGCCGCCACGCCCTGGGGGGGGGATGCGGCGGCGGCCTGTCGCTTTGCCAACATCTACGACCGGGATTCCGAGGCGCGCTACCAGTTCCAGTGGAAGCCGCTACCCTGTGCCGACGGTCAGGTCGACACCGGGCCCGTGGGGTCTTACGCGGCCAACGCCTTCGGTCTTCACGACATGATCGGCAACGTCTTCGAGTGGACGGCCGACTGCTACCTGCCCGGATACGCCGCGACGCCGACCGATGGCAGCCCGAACACGGCCGGACCCTGCTTCAAGCGCATGGCGCGGGGCGGGAGCTGGAACATCTTCCCCCAGTGGCTGCGCTTCGCCTACCGCTACGGCATCGAGCCGGTGAAGGGGAGCAACAACGTCGGCCTGCGGGTGGCGCGCGACCTGCCGTGATCGTTCGGGTAACTTTGAGCGGATGGCCCCCGGTCCTGTGACCTTCGATGGATTGAAACAGTACGGTCACACACTCGAGCGTTCTTTCAGTCTCTGATTGACGGGAGGCGCATGTCGGGTAAAGCGGAACAGATGCAGACGGGCACGGGATTCCCGGCGCACGGGGGCGTCACGCTCGAGGGCAGCAGAAGGGGGTATCGAGCGGTCGCCCCGGTCTACGACGCGGTGTTCGGGCTGCTGCTCCATCACGGTCGGCGGGTGGGCATCGCGCAGCTCGACTGTCAGCCGGGTGATCGCATTCTCGAACTGTGCATAGGCAGTGGCCTGTCCCTGCCCCTCTATCCTGCGGCGGCCCAGGTGACCGGGGTCGATCTGTCCGCCGAGATGCTCGGCCGGGCATCTCGCCGTCTCGACCGGATGCGCCTGGGCGCCGGTTGCAGTTTGCTGAGGATGAACGCCGAGCGGCTGGCGTTCGCCGACGGCAGTTTCGACAAGGCTGTCGTCCTGTTCGGCGTGGCCGGATTGCCCGATCCGGTGCGTGCCTTGCAGGAATTGCGGCGGGTATGCAGGCCAGGCGCGAAGATCGTGCTGGTGAACCGCTTCCGCTCCAATGCGCCATGGGCGCGGGCGCTGGATCTGCTGCTGACACCTGTTTACCGCTTGCTGCGCTACCGGGTCGATCTCGATGGCGCCGCGCTGTTGCGGCAGTCCGGGCTGGAGGCGATCGGTTCCCGGCCGGTCAATCTGCTGGGATACGCGACGGCACTGGTGTGCCGCACACCGAACGCTGCGTCGCCCCACTGGGCCGGAGAATCGCGCCGCCTGCCCGGGGTCGCCGGCTCGGGCTCGGCGTGCCCACCACAGCGGGCATGGCCGGATGCCGGCGGCGTCGAGGCGACGACAGCCGCGCACGCCGGTCAGGCGGATTCCGCCGGCCCGGCCTCCATGCCGTCGTAGTCCACGCCGAGTCGCGTGGCCAACGCCTCGAGTTCGGCGTTGCGCGCGTGCAGCGACTCCGGTGAGTGTCGCTCGATGCGTTCCATGCGCAGGAAATGCGTCCGGCCGTCGTCGGTCCTGAACAGACCGCCTTCCAGGTAGCCCGTGGCCAGCAGTTCGTCGGCCACCGGGCGCAGGCGGCGTTTGTCCGGTGCGATGAAGACGTAGCCCCAGTTGAGCGGCTCGTCCGGGTCCAATTCCTCGCGCATGCGGGAGAACAGGTCCTCCAGTTCGGCGAGTCCGATGTCTGCCATGGAGCGCTCGGGTCGCCTATTCGCACAGCCCGGAGGCCACCTGCCGTCCCGAGACGACGACGAAGGGCTTGAGCGACCCGGTCTGCGGTTCGTGTACCGTGACGTGGACAGCCGAAGCGACCTGGTTGCCGCGCATCGTGACCGCCATCGACACGAAGGCATCCTGGGCGTCCCCCCTCACCATCACGGCGAATTTCGAATCGCTGCGGGCCCAGAAGGCACCGTCCGGACCGACCAGAACCCCGCTGGTGCGGTTGACGACGAAGCGTCGGCCGACGATCGCCGGCTCGGTCATCGCGCCCTGGCGACCGTCCCCCTCCAGGGCCCGCGCCTCGACGATGGTGCACACGTACTGGTCTGGCGCGGCGAGTCCTCGCCCGGCGAAGATGACCAGCAGACCCGCGGACGCGAGCTGCAGGAAGGTCTGGCGGCGGTCACATGTCATGGGTCTGAGGCACCCTGCGCAGGCGTGAAGGACGGGGTGGAGCGGATTCGGTGGACGGTGCGGCCGCGCCCGGGCTTGCCGGTCTGCCTCCCGTGGCCGCCTCCGAGCGGATGCTCAGGCTGACCCGGCTCGGCACATCCCCCCGCCGGTTGTCCAGCATGACATAGTAGGTGCCACCGACGCTGAGGGTGGTGGCGAAGGACAGGCTGCGCTCCACCGGTGCCGAGAACAGTGGCTGCTCCGGTTGCGGAAAGCGCTTCGAGTCTTCCTCGGTGAGCAGCGACACCAGCACGCGGGAGGAGGCCTGGATGGCGATCGCGAGTTGACCGTCCCGCGGGGCATTGAGGAGCCGGACCGACTTGAAGCCTCCCGGGGCGACTTCGGCGGATACCTGGATCCGCGTTCCGTCGGCCTGCGCCGGGAACGCCAACGCCACGGTCGCGAGCGTCGGCAGCCACCGGATCACCTGCCGTCGAAGATGACCTTGCACCTGGCACCGGCGGGAATGGCAAGTCCCGGGTTGGGCAGTTCGAGGCGTACACCGAAGGTGCCGCTGGCGGCGTCGATCACGGAGTCCACCGTCTTGACCCGCGCCCGGTGTCTGCCGCCCGGCGCCTCGGGTTTGACCGTTGCCTGGGCCCCCTTGCGGATCTTTCCGTAGAGCGTCGCCGGCAGAACCACCTCCACATGAAGGGGATTGATGGCCGCCAGCCTCATGATGGGATCCTTGACGTTGGAGGTGGCGAGCGCTCCGGGCGACATGTGCCGGTCCACCACCACGCCGTCGAAGGGGCTGCGGATGGTGCGCAGCTTGAGTGTTTCCTCGGCGCGGCGCAGCTCCAGCTCGTTCAGGCGCCGGTTCTCACGTGCCTCGCCCAGTTCCGACTCGGCGAGCTCACGCTGTGTGCGCGCCTCGTCGAGCGCGCCTGCCGACACGAAATTCTGCTTGAACAACTCGAGGGTGCGCTGCTCTTTCTTGGCAGCGAAATCGAGTCGCGACTCCGCGGCTTTCAACGGGCCCTCCATGCGGGCCTTGGAGCGCGCGAGTTCCACCGCCGCGCGTTCCGCCCCGGATTCGAGAACGACCACGATATCGCCCCTGCGCACGGTGTCGCCCCGCCTGACGGGGACCTGCTCGATGAGCGCCTCGACAGGACTGCGCACCTCCACCGTGTCGCGTGCTTCGATGATGCAGTCGTACTCCTCGGCGAACGCCGGCACGGCTGCCAGGCCGACCACCACGGCCGCGACACGCCTCCAGAATCCACTCAAGATCGAACCTCTCGCCAGCACACGCAAATGCTCTCCTGCTTGAATAGCCGAGGGATTCTGCGCCCCGCCGGCATGGGATGTAAAGGCGCGCGCCCGCTGCGGTCGGTCCCGGGCACACGGCCCCAAACCCGCCGCGTCATACCGGGGGCGTGACATGCCTGGCAAACATCCGGCGGCATTCATCCGGTGATCGGCCGGGCCGTCATCGCTGCCGGGTCAGCCTTCCCGCTCCCAACTGCAGTAGACCCCGCCCTGATGCCGCTCCGCCACGGGATCGCCCCCATCCCCCTGCAGGCCGAGCATTGCCGCGAATGCCTCGGCGTCGTCCACGGGGCGGTAGCCGAGGCACTCGGCGCTGTCGTCCCGCCACCAGCGTCGCGTGTTTTTCGAAACGCCGTAGACGATCGCGTAATCGACATCCGCCTCGATCGCCCGGTGCACCAGTTGTCCCAGGTCACGGTGACTCAGCCACGTCGAAAGGTGCCGCCGTTCCCTGGGTGCGTCGGGCCGCAGGACGGTGCCGATGCGCAGGCAGACCGAAGTGAGCCCGAATTTGTCGGCGTAGAAGCGCAGCAGCGCCTCGCCGAAGACCTTGGACACGCCGTAGCGGGTGTCCGGCCGCGGCATGCAGCCGGCATCGATGATTTCGCTGCGCTCGTGGAACCCCACTGCGTGGTTGGAGGACGCGAACACCAGACGCCGCACCCCGGACTGACGCGCCGCCTCCACCACGCGGTAGCAGCCGTCGATGTTCGCCTCCATGATGCGCTCCCAACTAGTCTCGGTCGGCTCCCCGGCCAGATGCACCACACTGTCCACGCCGACCATCGCCTCGCGCAGTCGATCACCGTTCCGGATGTCGCAGACCACGACCGACTCGTCACCGGTCGGCGCGGCGGGCGGCACGCGATCGAGCAGCACCAGAGGGTGGCGACCGCGCAGTTGTTCGCGCAGGACGCCACCGACCAGTCCCGACGCACCGGTGATCAGCACGCGTCGCATCGATCCTCCATCGTGTCGAAGCAACCCGCGCTGGCGGTCATTCGAGGCCCCCCGGTCCCAGCAGGCGCACCGGCCAGAGGTACAGCCCGGGCCAGGCCACGATCGATGCCAGCACCAGCAGGCAGGGCAGCAGGAACATCAGCAGGTCACGCAGCGCTTCCCCGATCCGGATACGGGCGATGGAGCAGCCGATCAGCAGGCACAGCCCGTAGGGCGGCGTCACCAGTCCGAAGGCCAGCGACACGATGCCGATCAGGGCGTAGTGCAGGGGCTCGAGCCCCGAGGCCATCGCCATCGGTTCGAGCAGGGTGCCGACGATGATGATGGCCGGGATGGCATCCAGGAAGCAGCCCACCACCAGGAACACCCCGGCCACGAACAGCCCGGCGCCGAGTGGCGTCAGCTGCCAGTGCGTGGCCGCTTCCAGGAGGAACTGCGGCAACTGGAAGAAGGCCAGCAGCCAGCCGAATACCGATGCGGTGCCGACACACAACAGGATTGCGGCCGTCAGTTCGGTGGTCTCGGCGAAGGTGCGCGCGAGGGCAGCGATGCCCAGCGAGCGATAGAAAGTGACGGACAGGACCAGCGAGTAGAGCACCGCGATGACCGAGGCCTCCGTGGCCGTGAACCAGCCCATCACCTTGCCACCGATGATGATCAGCGGCGTCATGAGGGCGGGCAGGGACGACACGACGCTCACCAGCACGGCACGCCAACCGGCGCGGGCGTGGGTCGGGTAGCCGCGTCGCAATGCGGTGACGTGAACCACCAGCATCATGGCCGCGGCGAGCACCAGTCCGGGCATCACGCCCGCGATGAACAGACCACCCACCGAGACCGACATCACGCCGGCCCACACGATCATCATGATGGAGGGCGGTATGACCGCCGAGAGCAGGGAACTCACCGCCGTGACCGCCACGGCGAATCCCGGGCTCTGTCCTTCCTTCACCTGTCCGTCGATGAACAGCCTGCCCTGGGAAGCGGCGTCGGCGGTGGCCGAACCCGAGATGCCGGCGAAGAACACCGACAGCAGCACGTTGACCTGCGCCAGTCCGCCCGGCCAGTGCCCCACCAGAGAGCGTGACAGCCCCAGCAGCCGCTCGGTGATGCCGCCCGCGTTCATGAGGTTGGCGGACAGCAGGAAGAACGGCACGGCCAGCAGGATGAAGGAGTTGAACGACTTGAACGATTCGTTGAACACCACCATGGGGCCGAGCCGTGGGTCGAGCATCACCGCCGGCAGGCTGGCGACGCCCAGTGCCACCGCCACCGGCACCCGCAGGACGAGCAGCACGAGGAATCCGCCCAGCAGGGTGGTGATGGCCAGTGCGGGTGTCACGCGCGCAGTTCCTTGCGGTGTCGCCAGCGCTGCCACAGTGCCTCGAGGGTGAACAGGCACCAGACCCCGCCGGTCACCGGCCAGGCCACGTACACGATCCACAGGGGCCAGTCGGCGATCTCTGAAGTCTGGTGGCGCGCGAACAGTGCGAAGTCCACGCCGTGGCGCAACAGGAAGGCGGCGAACACCAGCACGATGGCCTGCGTCACGAGGTCCACTCCCAGTGCCACGCCGGGACGCAGGCGGGGCAGCATGTCGACCGCGAAGTGGCTGCCGCGGCGCAGGGCCACCATGGAGCCGATCATGATGGTCCAGATGAGCAGGAAGCGCGCGGCCTCTTCGGTCCACTCCGGGCTGTCGATCCCGGGCATGAGGCGCGAGAAGACCTGGATCGACACCGGAACGAGCAAGGCGGCCAGCAGCAGGCCGCCAAGCGCGCGCAGTCCGGTCTCGAGGGCTGACAGCATGCGCCGGGCCCGATCAGGCGGCCTGGATGCGCGCGTGCAAGGCTTCCGCGCCGATCTGCTTCACGTAGGCGCGGATCACCGGTTCGGCCAGTTGCGCGGCGCGCGCGTGATCCGAGAAGGGGACGAGCTTCAGGCGGCCCGCCTTGGCCAGACGCCCCAGCTTGTCGCCGTCCTCCTTCACCTCGGTGGTGCGGGCAAAGGTCCCGGCTTCGCGACCGGCGCGCAGCACGGCGTCCTGCACCTTCGGAGGCAGGCGGCGGAAGGTCTTGCCGGAGAAGCACAACGGCCGCACCGTGATGTTGTGCCGGGTCTGGATCAGATGCGGCGCCACCTCGTAGAACTTCATCTGCTCCACGCCGGCGGCCTCGTTCTCGAGCGCCTGGATCACGCCGCTCTGGATGGCGTTGTAGACCTCCTGATAGGACACCACCGAGGGGGCGAGGCCAAGGGCCTGAAAGATCTTCGAGTGCACCGGTGCCGCCTGTACACGGATCTTCAGGCGGGAGAGCTCGCCGAGCGTCGAGCCTGGCCGGCTCGAGACGATGTTGCGCGTGCCGCCGCCGGCATAGCCGATGACCATCACGTCCGCCTTCGCGGCGATGTCCTCCGCGATCGGCTTGAGCAGGTCACCCGAGACCACACGCTCCCAGTGCGCCACGTCGCGGAACAGGAAGGGCAGGTCCATGAGCGGCGCGAGCTTGGAGAAGCTGGACATGTGGGCGGGCGAGATGATCCCGGCGTCCACCGAGATGCCCTGGCTCATGTAGATGAAGTAGTCCTTGTCGCCGCCGAGTTCGGCGTTGCGATGCAAGGCCGAGGAAACCGGCTGCCCGGCGTACTCCGCCACGAGCCTGAGGAAGCGCTCCAATGCCTGGGTGTAGACGTGCTCGCTGGGCAGGTGCGAGGCGGCCTTGAGTGCAACGCCCTCCGCCCTCGCGTCGGCGCCGATCAGCGGGGCCACACCCGAGGCCACGCAGGCCGCGAGGAAATGCCGTCGGGTGTTCATGGGACTGGAGATCCTGTGGGTTGGGTGGGTCGGAACGGAGTCTGTCGTGGTCGTGGTCAGTGTGCTCGCCTTTCAACCGCGCGCTGTCTTTTCCACTTCCTCCAGGAAGGCGTCCATCAGCCCCTCCGGTGCCTTGATGACGTGCTCCGGCCCGGGGAAGCCGCCGGAGCGCACGTCGGCGATGAAGTCCCTGAAGCCACCCACGCGCTCGGCCTGCATCGCCAGACGCATGGCGTGCAGGTCGCGGTACTGCTTGGAATGCCGCGGGTATGGCGGGCCGTTGTTGCCGAGGATGTCCTCGGCGAACAGGAACTGGATGTCGCCGCCGCTGCCTGCGCCGATGGAGGACGTGAGCAGGCTGGTGCGACGGGTGATCTCGGCCAGAAGCGGCGCGGGGATGACCTCCACCTCCACCGCCCAGGCGCCGGCCTCTTCGATGCGCTTGACCTCGCGGTAGACCCACAAGGCTTCCTCGATGGTCTTGCCCACGGCGCGCAGCCCGCCCGTCCAGGTGCTCTTGCGTGGCACCAGGCCGGCATGGCCCTGCACCGGGACGCCGGCCTCGGCGGCGGCGCTGATGAAACGCGGCGACCACTGGCACATGATGGCGTCCGCGCCGAGCTCCATGGCGGTGTAGGCCAGACGCACCGCCTCGGCCTCGGTCGCGGCGGCTACCAGCGGCACGGAGAACGACATGAAGGTGTTGGGCGCAGCCTTGCGGATCGCGGCGGCGGTCTCGGGCCGCTTGGGATCGAAGCGTACCTTCATGGTGTCGATGCCGGCCTCTTCCGCAGCCGCGGCTTCCTCGGGGGTGAAGGGCAGGGTCTCGCAGAGCACACGACGACCCTTGGCATCCCGCAGATCCTTGACGGTGTAGTTGCGTGTGCCGTAGGCACCACCCAGCGACATGACACGCTTGAGTCCGCGTTCCGCGGCGTCGCGCGGCGGGATGCCGCCATCTCCGGTGGCGTGGCTGGCCATGATGTTCGTTCTCCTCCGTGTGGTTTTTCGGGCGTCGCGCGCAAGTGTAGCCCGGATGTTTCATCAGGCCGCAGGATGACCGCAAGGGCCCGCCAGCGTCGATGGCGGTCAGCAGCCCCATTGGTACCGAGGGCCAATGCGCCGCAAACCGCATGTGCTTGGACGTGGCGCATGTTTCCGGGATCGGCCTGGTGAAACATCGGAGCCGGGTCGACGGGCCATCGTCGCGATGCGAAGCGGCCTGCGCGCCTCAGCCGCCAGCGGCCGCGTGCGTGGTGCGGGGACTCTCGATGGCGCGCGGCGCGACTCCCAGATCACGCCACGCATCCGGGTGGCAGGTGAAGATCATCACCTGATGGCGATGCGCGGCATCGAACAGCGCGCGCTTCATGGCGGCGAGTCGCGCCGCGTCCGTGTGCACCAGGGCATCGTCGAGGATCACAAGCGTCGGCCGTCCAGCCTCGCGCAGCAGGTCGGCGTAGGCCAGACGCGTGATCACGCCGAGTTGCTCGCGCGCGCCGAAGCTCAGTGCTTCCACGTCGCCCGACTCATCGCCGCGCGATCCGCGGCGCGTCAGTTGTCCGGGGGCGAGGTCCTCGCCCAGCTCAAGCTCTGCCCTGGGGAAAACCAGGTGCAGGTAGTGCGCGATCCTGCGGCGCAGAGGCCCGTGCAGGCGCCGCGTGAGTTCCCGGCGGCCCTCCTCGAGCAGTTGGAGCAGCAGGTCCAGCGCCTGGGCGCGTCGTTCCAGTTCCGCTACCCGCCGGCCAGCCGCCGCCACGCGCGTTGCCTGGAGGGCGCGTTCCTCCTCCAGGCCCTGGGCTCCAGTCTCCTCCAGACGGCCGCGCAGGCGCTGGATGCGCTCGGCGCGTTCGTCGAAGGCCTGGCGCGCCCGCTCGATGCTCAGACGATAGCGCTCGAGGTCCTGCTCCAGGATGTCCGGCCGCGCCTCCTCGAGCCGGTCGCGCCTGTCCGCCAACTCACGCTCCAGGACTGTCACGAGCGCCGCGGCCTCATCGCGCATGCGCAGGGCTTCGTGCTCCTCCCGCAGCAGGGCGTCACTCTGCAGCATGGCCTGCAGCGCGTCGCGCTCCCGCAGGGCGCTGGCCAGATCCGCCTCTGACTTGAGGAAACGGGTGGCGAGGTCCAGGGCTTCCTTGTCATGATTCTCCAGCCGGGCGCGCAGCATTTCGCAGCGCGCCGTGGCGGCCGAAACGCCCGCCGACCCGGCCGTCTCCCCGGACAGGGGCAGCGCGTCGAGCCGTTCCTGATCCCGCAGTTGCTGCGTTGTCAGCGCATCCCGCCTCAGGCGCAGGGCATCGATGCCCTCGGGGGCGACCGCCGCGAGCAGTTGCGTGGCCTGCCGCCTTTCGGTGGCGGCCTGCTCCTGACGCACATGCCTTGCCTCGACCTCGTCGACGCTGTCGGCGTCCAGGCCGCGCAACAGTGTCTCCAGCGCATCCTGCGCCTCGGCAAGGTGGAGGGCGATCGTCGCGAGGTCGGTGCCGCCCGGGAGGATCCGCAGGCTGCCGATGCCGGGAATGCGGACTTCGGCTGCGGCGCTGACCAGCCGCTCCTCCCGTGGCGGGATGCTCGCGCCATCCAGGGTGACGCCACTGTCCTCGCGCAGTTCGAAGCGCAGCCGCGTGGCCGCCGCGTCCTGGCGGATGCGCAGGGCACCGATTCGGGTCTGGAGCTCGCGCAGCCGGTCGAGGTCCTCGCGCGGCACACCGCGCTCGTTCCCGATGCGCTGCAGCGCAAGCAGGCGCTCGTGCTCGCGCTCCGCCTGACCGAGGGTCTGGCCCAGCGCCTCCAGGGTGTGTGCCGTCGCGGCGATGCGTTCGGACAGCTCCGCGCGCAACTCCGTCGAGCGGGCCTGCGCGAGCACCTCGGTCGCTGCATGCAGCATGTCCTGTGCGGCGGCCCGGTCGCGTTCGCGCGCGTCACAGGCGAGCCGGGCAAGCTCCGCGCGGCGGGATGCGTCGGTCAGGTCCTGTTCACGCCGGCGCAGCTGCGCGCGACGCTCGTCGATCGCCGTCAGACGGCCGAGCGCGAGCTGATGGCGAAGCCGTCCCGCGGCAATGGAGGCCTCGGTGGCGGCGAGCTCGGCACGCAAGGTGCCCAGGGCCGCCAGAGCGCGCCCGGCCTCGGCACGGCCAGTCTCGGCCGCTCGCCAGGGAGGGTTGCGGGTTTCCGCGGCGTGGGTCGCAGTGAGTTCGGCCAGCTGGTCGACGTCCGCCTGGTACTGGGAGACGCGTTCGTCGAGCTGGCGCAGCGCGTCCTGCTCTGCGGCGAGCGCGTCGAGCGCCTGCTGGTAATCGCCTGTGGGCCGGCCGACAGCGGCGGTCAGCAGCCTGCCCCGCTCGTCGCGCACCCGCGCGATGAGGGCGTCGCCCTGACTGCTGGCGACCTCGCCGACACAGCGCTCCAGCGCGCTGCGAAGATGCTCCCCCGCATGTTGCACGGCGGGTGCGAGTTCGTGACTGGAGCCCTGCTCCATCCACAGCAGCCCCGGGATGCCCCAGTGCTCGCGCCGGCTTGCGCCGCGCTGAGGCAGCTCGAATCCGAGCAGTCCGGCCATCATCGCCTCGGCCTCGTCACCGTCGAGCGAGCCGCCAGGCCAGGTCAGATGGCAGCGTGCCTTGCGCAGGAAGGTCTTGCGCAGGCGATAGGGCGAGCCGCCGAGTTCGAAATCGATCTCGACGCCGGGTGCCGCCCCCGGATCGTCCCAGGGCCTGAGGTCCTCCACGCTCGTGGAGCGGTGACGCTCGAAGAACGCGGCCCGGATCGCCCGGACCAGGGTGCTCTTGCCTGCCTCATTCGGGCCGGTGAAGAGATTGATGCCCGGATCGAGGCCGGCGAGTTCGAACGGCTCGCGGAACTGGCGCAGTTGCTCCACGCGCAGGCGCAGGATCCTCACGCCGGACGCCCGCTGTCGCGCGAGTGCGCCAGCATTCCCGCGAGCAGTCCAAGGGCTTCGGCGGCCAGTCCGGCGTCGCCGCCCCCGGCCTCCTGGCGGACGCGCAGGGCCGCGATGACCTCGCCGACATAGCCGTCGGCGGCCAGTGTCGCGATGTCTTCGTCCGTCGGCAGCAAACGCAACTCGCCGAGGTCCTGCAGCAGGCTGCGCGCAGACGCCTCCGCGCCAGCCAGGGCTTCCCGGAGCCGTGCCATGCCCGGCAGATCGACGCGGCCACCGAGCCTGACGCTCAGCACATCCGCGGCGCCCGCGCCGGCCAGCCGCGTCGAGACGAGGTCGACGTCGCTCGCGATCTCGAGGTGTGCCTCCCAGGCGGTCCAGGTGAAGCGGGCGGTGGCGAGCCGGGTCACTGTCGGGAGGGCACCCGGATGGAGCAGCTCCACCAGAAGGGCATGTCCTGGCTCGTTGGCCTTGAACCGGTCCGGTTCGGGGGTGCCGCTGTACCAGGTGCGATCGTCTATGCGTCGGCAGCCATGCCAGTCGCCCAGGGCCAGGTAGTCCAGCCGGGCTGAAGTGGCCCGGTCCGGGGCGATGGGATTCGGAGAGTCCACCTCATCGTGGAGGATGCCCTGAACGCTCCCGTGCGCGAGGCCGATGCGGAGCTGGCCCGGCAGGGTTGCGGCGCCGTCGAACCAGCCGGTGAGGTCGTCGTGGGTCTGGCGCTGTGTGAGCGGCGCGGCCAGCACGGAGAAGCCGGCCTCGGGGAAATCCACGATACCGGGTGTCGTCACCAGCCGCAGGTTCGCCGGGGCCAGTCCGGCGCGCATGGCCCGCACCCACACCCCCTCGGCCAGCGCAGCGTCGTGGTTACCCGGGATGACCACCCAGGGTCCGTCATAGCCCGCCAGGGCGGACATCAGTTGTCGCAGGGTGCGGCTGGCGACGTTCTGCACGTCGAAGACATCGCCCGCCACCAATACCGCATCGACCCTGTGCGCTGTGGCCATCTGCGCGAGCGTCGCCACGGTCGCGATGCGGGCCTCGGCGAGCGCTGCGCCATCCTCCGGAGGAAACTGGGAGAACTGGCGGCCGATCTGCCAGTCGGCAGTGTGGAGAAAACGGGCCAAGGCGGCTGAACTCGGTCGGGGGACGCGCGTGATTTAAACAGACCTTGGCGAAGGAGGGTCTGATTAAATCACGCGGATCGCGTGGCAGTCGGAAACGGGGGATGGCAAGGAAGGAGGCGAAGTCGAGATGGGACATCTCGTCGAGCCGACCAACGCGGCCAGCGCCCGTTTCCGGAGCCACCGGAAGGGCCCGAGCCCCCGCGGGACCTCCGTCGCGACCGCACAATTTAATCAGACCTTCCTTAAAGTCGTCGCGCCCGTCGACCGTAAAGCTTGTTTCATGAGCGGCCCGGATACAGGGCTTCCCGCGTCCGGCCGGGTGTCCGGCGGATGCGTCCATCACGGCGGGACATGGACAGACAGGGTTTCGATGAGCTGAAGACCACGGGCAGGCTCCCCTCGCCGTCCGGCGTGGCCATGCGGATCATGGAGCTCTGCCGCGAGGAGGAGGCCCCGCTGGCGGACATGGAATATGTCCTGCGGGCTGACCCCGCATTGTCCGGTCGCCTGATCAAGTTCGCCAATTCGGCCCTGATGGGCGGGCATCGCCCGGTTGCATCGGCGGTCGACGCCATCCGGCTGCTGGGTTTGAACACGGTGAGGCAACTCGCGCTGGGCTTCTCCCTGCTGAGCGAGAACCGCACCGGACTGTGCCACGGGTTCGATTACGCGGGCTTCTGGTCGCGCTCGCTGGCGACCGCCATCGCTGCCAATGCTCTCTGCCTTCGTACCCGTACGGCCCCGCCGGACGAGGCCTTCACCTGCGGGCTCCTGGCCAACGTCGGTCGCCTTGCCCTCGCCAGTCTCTACCCGGACCAATACGCCGAGATCGTCTCCGATGGCGCGCCGGACCTCGGCGTTGCGCTGCTGCGGGAGCGATCGCTGATGGGCACGGATCACGTCGAGATGACCGCTGCGCTGCTGGACGCCTGGCAGATCCCCGGCATCTTCGTGAGCGCGATCGTCTACCACGAGGAGCCGCACAAATCCGAGTATCCCGAGGCATCGCGCGAATCGACGCTGTGTCACCTGCTGAATCTTGCGGCCATGATCGGGACGTACTGCGGGGTGGACGAGCGTCAGCGCAAGACCATGCTTTCGGATCTGATCTTCGGGGGCGCGCGAGTGGGACTGGACGCCGAGTCGTTGTCGCTGCTCACCGATCAGGTGGTGTCGGACTGGCGGGAATGGGGCCGGGTGCTGGATGTGCCGACCAGCGACGTCCCCCGCTTCCAGCACATGATGCAGTCGCTGGATGAGCCGGCGGTAAAGGTGGTCGTCGAAGCCGCCACCGAGGTGTCCAGGGTCAATGCCGCCAACGCCGCAGCGGTCGCGGTGGGACGGGCAGGCGAGACCCTGCGCATCCTCCTCGTGGACGACAACGCGACCACGCTCGCGGTGCTGTCGCGCATCCTCAGTCAGCAGGGGCATGAGGTCAGCATCGCCCTCGACGGCGAAGAGGCATTGCGGGTGGCGATGCGGGATCGCCCGCAGATGATCATCAGCGACTGGATCATGCCGCGGATGGACGGCATATCCCTGTGCCGGTCCCTGCGCGACACCGAGGAGGGGCGGCAGATGTACTTCCTGCTGCTCACCGCTCTCGAGGAGGAGGAGAGGCTGGTCGAGGCCTTCGAGGCCGGCGTCGACGATTACGTCACGAAGCCGGTCTCTGCCCGGTTGCTGACCGCCAGGCTGCGCGCCGGCATGCGCGTGATCCGGCTGCAGGAGGAGGCGGAACGCGACAGCCAGAGCCTGCGCCGATTCGCCACCGAGCTCGCCGTCGTGAACCGACGCCTGCGTCAGGCGGCGCTCACCGATCCGCTGACCGGCCTGCCGAACCGCCGCTACGCGATGGAACGGCTGGAACAGGAGTGGGCCGCCTACAGCCGCAACCAGCGCGCCTTCTCGGTCATGATGATCGACATCGATCGCTTCAAGGCGGTCAACGACGCCTACGGTCACGAAACCGGCGATCAGGCGCTCCGGCAGGTCGCTTCGATCCTGCGCAAGGCCGCGCGCTCCGAGGATGTCATCTGCCGCCTCGGGGGAGAGGAATTTCTCGTGATCTCACCCGACACGCTCGCGCCCGCCGCCATGCGTCTGGCCGATCGGCTGCGCCAGTCGGTCTGTAATGCGCCCATCTCGCTGGGCACGCTCAGGCACACGCTGTCCATCTCCATAGGGGTCGCCCAGCTCGGTCCCGCGATGGTGAGCTTCGACCAGTTGCTCAAGGCGGCGGACGACGTGCTGTATCACGCCAAGCGTCTTGGGGGCAACCGCGTCAAATCACCGGGCATGGGGGTCTCCGAGCGGCCCGCCGGGCCGGATTCGTAGCGCACGAGGCGCACCGGAAACGAGGATCCGTACGGCGCCGGCGGTGAAGACGACCGCGGTCTGATGGCAGCGCTGAAAACAAAACGCCCGCAGCACTGCTCTGCGGGCGTTTTCATGTCGGCTCGGTCCGGGGCGACTGGCAGCCCCGGCCGATGCGGAGCCGTCAGGCCGCCTTGCGCTTGCCGGGCTGGGCGGTGGTGATGCCGGAGGTGATGGTGGAGCCGGCCTCCTTGAACGTCTGCATGGAGGTTTCGTACGCCTGGTTGGCCGTGCTCATGGCCGACTTGAAGGCGGACACGAAGGCCTCGGAACCGGCTGGGGCCGACTTGAAGACGTTGTCGAGGGTGCTGGCGATCTGCTTGTTCATTTCCGCCATCTGGGCCTCGACCAGGCCAATCAACTCGGACTGGGTGGCGGTGATCTGCTCGTACACCGTCTTGGCATAGGCCTGGGACTTCTCCAGATCGGGCTTCATGGTCTTGGACATCAGCGTCCTCAGGTCGGCCGGGTCCTTGACCGAAGCCACCGCCTGCAGGGTGCCGGTGATTTCCTCGAGCGTCTCGCGCGCGGTGCGGGTGTTGAGGTCGAACAGCTTGCTCATGCCGTCGGAAGCGATGGTCGTGGCGCGAAGCATCGCGTCGATCTGGGCTTTGGCCGGGGCGGTGAAGTCATGCGTGGGTTGGGTCATGGCAGTGGCTCCTGAAGGATGGGTAAGGAGGTTTCCTGCAAGGGCTGCGGGTTCCCCTTGGGTATGCTGCATCGCACAATCCAGAGTATAAGGGCCGGATCGCAGTCGTCAAGGGGTACATGAAAATTAATGTTGCGGTGCGCCAATCACTGCTGTGGCGGGCTGAATCCCGAGTTGGGCTGTCTGCGGGGGGCGGCTCAGGCCCTGGCGCAGGGGCCGCATTCCCGGCGGTATAGACCCGGCGGCAAATCGGCGCAGGGCATGTCGCGGTGCCACTGTCCAGCGACCCATCGCCAGATCTCCGCGGGCGTGGCCGTGGCCAGATCCTCCGGCGGATGCTGGCCGAGGAATTCCAGCGCCTGGAAAAGCACATGCCCGGCCTGCCCGGGGTCCACAGCCGGCGCGCGGGACTGCTTTGACAGTTTCTGGCCCGAGGCGTCGACCACCACCGGGAGGTGCAGGTACTGGGGCACAGGCAGGGCGAGGAGGTCCTGGAGCAGTCGCTGACGTGGCGTCGAGGCCAGAAGGTCGGCTCCCCGAACCACGTGGTCGAAGCCTGCCTCGGCATCGTCGATCACGCAGGCCAGGTGGTAGGAGAACACGCCGTCGGCACGCTGCAGCACGAAATCTCCGACGGTGTCGGCGAGGGTGCTGAAGACCCGGCCAAACCGCAGATCCTCGAAGATCACCGGGGCGCCGGGCACCTCCAGTCGCCACGCCGGCGCGCGTCCGGGGTGGTGCGACCCGGCCCGGCAGGTGCCAGGGTAGCGAGGCCCCTCGATGCCCGGCAGTCCGGCTGCAGCGATTTCCGCCCGCGAGCAGGTGCAGGCATAGACCGTTGCCGTCCGGCGCAAGGTCTCCAGCGCCTCCCGGTACGCCGCGGCGCGATCGCGCTGGTGCGCCACCGGGCCCGTCCACTCGAAGCCCAGAGCCTCCAGGCAGCGCAGGATGTCGGATGTGGCACCCGCCACCACCCGCGGCGGGTCGAGGTCGTCGATGCGCAGGTGCCATTCCCCGCCATGGGCGAGGGCGTCCGCGTAGCTGCCGGTTGCGGCCACGACCGAGCCGAAATGCAGCGGCCCCGATGGCGTGGGGGCGAAGCGCCCGCGGTAGGTTGGCCGCGCCTGGCTCAACCCTGGACGCGGCGCCGTTGCGCCAGCCAGACGTAGCCCAGACAACCGGCGAAGAACAGGACCGACAGGATGATCTCGGCGATGGCGAGCGTCCGTCCCGTTCCGCGGTCCGTCCAGGTTCGCACCACCCCTTCGGCGAAATAGGCCAGGGACAGGAGGCTGGCCCAGCGATAGCTGTAGAGCCTGCCGCGCAGGATGCCGAACAGCGGCAGCAGCAGCGGCACGGCCTTGAGGGTGAGCAGACTGCCGCCGGGGCGCAGCGGCGCCAGGAAGGCCTCCCAGGCGACGCAGAGCAGCGTGAGCGCGATCAGGCTGACGGAGGTTGTCAGATAGGCCGTCCGGATCACGGTGACCCCGGACATCGCATCAGGCCCCGGGATGACGGCGAGGCGCACTGCGCGGCGGCCCGGATCTCCCCTGACGCGCCAGTCGCCAGGCCGGGGGAAGGCGCGGCCGACATGCGTCTATCGCGCGACGGCCGGATGTTCATCATTCCAGTGCTCACAGCCAGTTTCCCCATTGTCGGTGCCACCCCGGCGGGATGCCCAGGCTACCGTGCCTCGCGTGCCATGCGTACCAGATGCCTTCGCGCCTGATCGGGATCCGCGACGGCTTCCGGAAAATCGAAGCGCAGCACGCGACCGTCTGCCAGGACGTCGAATCCGTCGCCATCGATGCAGAGCATGCGGGCCTCGTGCGGCGCGAGACCGTGATGCAGGCGGCAATAGGCCGCGAGGGCCGGTCCATGGTCCTCGTTCATGTGACCGACGATGTCATCCGCGCGTTCGTCGAGGGCACTGGCCGGCAGCAGCAGTTCGCTCCCGTCGAACCACCGGATGTCACCGAAGCCACCGATGTAGTGCACAGCCACCGGCGCCATGCCGTAGAACCGGAAATCCCCGAAACCGGCGTAGGTGGCAGCCTCCGGCAGCAGCGCGAGGTAGCGCGCGGCGGCGTGCGAGTCCTGCTCGATCGGCAGGATGTCGCCCATGACGCACACCCGTGCCCCGGTGACGACGTCGTCCGCGTGGACGGTGAGACTGGCCCGCTGGTCGGCCCCGAGGTTCTGGGTGTGCGCCGCCAGGCTGCTCAGCAGCAGTGCCGGACAGCCTGAGGCGTCCAGGGCGAAAGGCACGGCTGAGCCGGCCGGGTAGCCCGGGAAGCGCCGGGACAGCGTCCCCAGCACTCCGGCCCGGGCACGGCGCAGCAGAAGCCTCGCGGGTCGGGCACCATCGGTGCTCATGGCAGCAGTCGCAGTGCGGTGGTGGCCAGCCGTCTGCCCAGGGCCAGGCAAAGCCTCTTCCTCGTCCGAGATCGGGCGGTCGTTGCGCGGCCCCGCCCAATGGGTGGCTCCGTAAGGGCTGCCGCCCGAGGAGGTGGCCGAAAGGTCCGGTTCGCCGTAGGGCAGGCCAAGCACCAGCATGCCGTGGTGCAGCAGCGGCAGCATCATGGACAGGAGGGTCGACTCCTGGCCGCCGTGCAGGCTGGTGGTCGACGTGAACACGGCTGCCGGCCTGCCGGCCAGCGCCCCGCGCGCCCAGAGAGCCGCGGTGCCATCCAGGAAGTACTTCATCGGTGCGGCCATGTTGCCGAAGCGCGTGGGGCTGCCCACCGCCAGCCCGATGCATTCCTCGAGGTCGGCAGCACTCGCGTAGGGCGCACCCTCGTCCGGCACCGATGCTTCCACCGCCTCGCACACCGTCGATACACGGGGCACGGTGCGCACCCGTGCCGCTGCGCCGGGAACCATGGAGACGCCGCGGGCGATCAGTTGTGCCATGTCGCGCACGGCGCCACTGCCACTGTAGTAAAGGACAAGGATCTCTGGCATGACGTCGTGCCGGGCGGTGCGGAGGGACCGCTATTATAGGCGTCACCTTCCTTCGGACACCCCGCGCATGATCCACCTCCAGGAAGCCCGCGACATCGCCAGATTCGTGCTGCGGCGCCTGCGCGAGGACGCGCTCGGTCAGGTGGCCGGCAGCCTGACGCTGTCGACGCTGTTCGCGCTGGTGCCGCTGGCCACCATCGTGGTGACCGTGTTCTCGGTGCTGCCGGTCTCGGCGCGACTCGCGCAGTCGCTCAATACCTTCGTTGTCTCCACTTTCGTTCCGGGGGCGGCGACCCGGCTGATCACCGGCTATACCCAGCAGTTCGCCGAGAACGCCTCCCGCCTCACTGCGCTGGGCATCGCGTTGTTGACGGTGACGGCCGTGATGGTCATGGCCACCATCGACCGCGCCTTCAACCGCATCTGGCGGGTGCGGCGGCCACCGCCCCTGGTACGCCGCCTGCCGGTGTACTGGGCCGTGCTCACCATCGGACCGCTGCTGCTCGCAGCCGCGGTGACCCTGGGCTACGGGCTCGTCACGGCCTCGCTGGGTCTCCTCGACGAGCGCGGGTCGCGGCGGGCGATCATGCACGCCCTGTCCGCGGTGCTCACCGCGGCGGCGCTGTTCCTGCTCTACCGCGCCGTGCCCAACCGGCGCGTCGCCAATGCCGATGCCCTGACCGGCGCGCTGGTGGCCGGCATCGCCTTCGAGCTCATGCGCGCAGCCTTCGGCGGGACCCTGGGTGCCTTCGGCAACTACAAGCTGGTCTACGGCGCCTTCGCGGGTTTCCCGGTATTTCTGCTCTGGGTGTTCCTGTCCTGGCTGGTGGTGCTGGCGGGCGCGGTGGTGACGGCGGCGCTGCCGCAGGTGCGGACCGGCGCCTGGGCGCGGCACCGGGTCCCCGGCGGAAGCTATCTCGAGGCGCTGGTCCTGCTGCGCACCCTGCGCCAGCGTCACCTCACGGGGGGAGAAGTGCCCATGGTCGAGCTGGCGCGCGCAGCGCGGCTGACCTGGGAGGACGCCGAGGACCTGCTCGCACGCATGGCGGAGCGCGGCTGGGCGGCGCGTGGCGGCCGCGACAGCTGGGTTCTGGCCCGAGATGCGCGCCACATCGGCCTGGGCGAGGTGTTCCGCGAGTTCCTGTTCCGCGAGCAGGAACTCGCTCAGCAGGCCGGACTCCTGGGTCTCGGGGGCACGCCCTGGCAGGCGTACCACGCGATTGCCGGGGACATGACGCTGGACGGTTGGTGCGAGCAGGCGTCGTGTCCGGAGGTGACGTTACTTGCGCGGCCTTGACGTGTCGGTCGGGGCGCGTTCGAGCAGGATGTCCATCATGCGGGTTTCGATGGCTCCCTTGATCTTCGGATGCGTCAGGATGTAGAAGCGCTCGTCACGCACAGCCTCGAACACGGACTCAGCCACCTGCTCGGCGCTGATGCGGCCAGACTGCACCGCATGCCGCAGGGCGGCCTCGCGCTCCTGTTCCTCCTCGGATTTCTCGCGTACGGCGTTGCGCAGTTCCTCCGGCCGGTTGCGCTCCGAGTCGTGAATCCCGGTCGGAACGTAGGCGGGACAAAGCACCGAGGTCTTCACCTTGTCGCTGCGGCTGGCCAGGTCGTGGTGCAGGCATTCCGTCAGGGTCACAACCGCGTGTTTCGACACACTGTAGATGCCCATGCCGGGCGGGGACAGCAGCCCGGCCACCGATGCGGTGTTGACGATGTGGGCCTCGTCGTCCTGGGACAGCATGAGCGGCACGAAGCTGCGCAGCCCATGGATCACGCCATAGACGTTGACGCCCAGGCACCACTGCCAGTCGGCCACCGTGCTCTCCCAGGCCAGGCCGCCCGGGGCCACGCCGGCGTTGTTGCACAGGATGTGCACGGCTCCGAAACGCGCCACGGCTTCGTCGCGCAACCGCTCGACCTCGTCTGCACGGGACACATCGCAGCGTACCGCCAGCACCGGCGTACCCGCAGCCGCGAAGTCCGCTGCGGTGCGTTCCAGTGCATCGGCCTGCACGTCCGCCAGCACCAGCCGCATCCCCTCCCGGGCGAAGCGCCGCGCCATGGCCAGTCCCAGTCCGCTGGCACCACCGGTGATCACCGCCGTTTTGCCTTCGAATCGTTTCATCGCGTTCCCTCCGTGGTGCGAGTCTACCTCCACGGTGCTCATGCCGCCGGCGGCGGGTCATTGGCGCTGCCGAGGGTCGCCGTGTATTCTCAACCGATCACGGGAGTGGGTTCGTCATGCAAGAGGATTTCGTTGGAACCATGCCGGTGCAGGACAAGCACCGGTTCGATGAGGCGGCGCTGGAGCGTTATCTCGTCGCGCACGTGGCCGGGTTCACCGGCCCGCTGTCGGTGTCGCAGTTCAAGGGTGGCCAGTCCAATCCGACCTTCCTGCTCAGTGCGGGGGGCAGGCAGTACGTGCTGCGTCGCAAGCCGCCGGGCAAGCTGCTGCCGTCGGCCCATGCCGTGGATCGCGAATACCGCGTTCTGTCCGCGCTGCACGGCACCGACGTGCCGGTGGCGCGGCCTCACGTTCTCTGTGAGGACGAGGGCGTGATCGGCACGATGTTCTACGTGATGGACTACGTGCAGGGTCGGGTGCTCTGGGATCCGGCGCTGCCAGGCATGTCACCGCAGCAGCGCGGCGCCATCTTCGACGAGATGAACCGCGTCATCGCCGCCCTGCACTCGGTCGACTATCAGGCCGTGGGACTCGGGGATTACGGCCGCCCCGGCAGCTACCTCGAACGCCAGATCGCACGCTGGACCAAGCAGTACAGGGCCTCCGAGACCGAGCACATCGAGGCCATGGAGAACCTCATCGAATGGTTGCCGAAGAACATCCCGGAAGGTGAGGAGACCACCCTGGTCCATGGCGACTACCGCCTCGACAACACCATCTTCCACCCGACCGAGCCCCGCATGCTGGCGGTGCTGGACTGGGAACTGTCGACCCTCGGCCACCCGATCGCGGATTTCGCCTACCACTGCATGACGTGGCGGCTCACGCCGACGGAGTTCCGCGGCATGCTCGGGCTGGATTTCGAGGACCTCGGCATCCCCGACGAGGCGCGCTACGTCGACATGTACTGCCAACGCACCGGGCGCGCCGGGATCCCGAACTGGGACTTCTACATGGCCTACAACATGTTCCGACTGGCCGGCATCCTGCAGGGCATCATGGGCCGCGTCGTGGAGGGCACCGCCTCCAGCGCCCACGCCATCGAATCCGGCCGGCGCGCGCGCCCCATGGCCGAGGCCGGCTGGCGGCAGGTGGAGAAGATCCTGAGGGGCGGCTGATCCCCGGGTCCGACCGGGCGGCGGCCCTCGCGG
>JBEICA010000174.1:0-7312 GCA_040373665.1 Burkholderiales bacterium
GCGAACTGCGCATCGCCGATGAGGCCACGCGTGCCCGCGTCGAGCAGGCAGTTCACCGACACGAAGTCCGAGCAGGTCAGCAGGGTGTCCAGATCGGTCATGGTCACACCCAGGTCCGCCACGGCCGACTGCGGCACCCGGGGGTCGCAGCCCAGCAGCTTCAGGTCGAATGCGCGCGCCAGACGCAACACCTCACGGCCGATGTTGCCCACGCCGATGACCCCCAGGGTGCGGCCCATCAGCCCCATCCCGAGAAAATCACCCTTCTCGGCCCAGCGCCCCTGGCGCACCAGACGGTCCTTGAGCACCATGCGGTGCGCCAGGGCCAGCACGTAGGCCATCACCGAGGCGGCCACCGGTCGCCGCACGCCCTCGGGGACGATGGTGACCAGAACACCGTTGTCGGTACAGGCGGGGACATCGACGTTGTCGTAACCCACGCCGAAACGAGCCACCAGTGTGAGACGCCGATCCGGGCCGGACACGGTGTCACGCGTGACCTGCGGGCTCATGATGCACAAGGCGTCGTAACGAGCCGCCTGCGCGGGCGTGATGACGGCCTGCTTCGGCGGCAGGTATTCCCAACGCACCGCGGGATCATCGAGGATCTTCATGGCCTCGGGGCCGAAGATGGTGCCGCCGTCGGCGGTGATCACCTCGGGGCTGACCCCGATGAGGAAGGGGGGCGTCATCGAGCGTCTCCTGGAATCGGAACGAGGGGCGTGGCAGGGTCTGGCCTACATCGCCGCCGTGAAGGCGCCGTCCACCACCAGCACGTGTCCGTTGACGAACGAGGCCTCGTCGGAGGCGAGGAACACGCAGGCCGGACCCAGCTCGCGCGGCTGCCCCCAGCGGCCCGCCGGCGTGCGCTGGCGCACCCAGTCGTCGAACTCTCGGTTGTCCATGAGCGCGGTGTTCATCTCGGTGGCGAAATAGCCTGGGGCGATGGCATTGACGGTGATGCCGTGACGCGCCAGTTCCACCGCCAGTTCACGCGTGAGGGCGTGCACGGCCCCCTTGGAGGCGATGTAGGCGGAGATCGTGGGCCGGGCGGCGATCGCGCTGATGGAACCGGTCACCACGATGCGGCCGTGGCCGGCGGGAATCATCAGCCGCGAGGCCTCGCGCGCCATCATCCACACGGCCGTCAGGTTGGTCTCGACCACACGGCGGAAGTCCGCGGTCTCGAACTCGCGGATGGGGCTGCGATGCTGGATGCCGGCGTTGAGCACCGCGATGTCCAGCCTGCCGTGCCTGCGGCCGATGTCGGCCACCGCCTGCGCTGCGACGGCCTCGTCGGTGACGTCGAAGGCCGCCACTTCGGCGCGTGCACCCATGTCGGCCAGCTCCTCGCGCCGGGCCTCGAGCGCCTCGACGTCACGGCCATTGAGGATGACCGTGGCCCCGGCCTCGCCCAGGGAACGGGCCATGGCCCAGCCCAGACCACGCGAGGCGCCGGTCACCAGGGCGATCCTGCCTGTCAGATCGAACATGTCTCTCCCTCCGGATGGAAGTGGCTGCACACGACGCGCACGGCGCAGGTGCGATGGGCATCGTGGTGCGAACTCACGGCATGTACTGACCGCCGTTGACCTCGAGGATCTGGCCGGTGACGTAGCTGCTCAGCTGGTTGGAGGCCAGGAACAGGAAGGCCCCCGCGCACTCGTCCGGCGTGCCGATGCGGTTCATCGGGATGGTCGCCCGGAAGCCTTCGAGCATCTGCGGCGTGGAGAAGCGATCGTGGAAGGGCGTCTGTATCACGCCCGGGGCCACGGCATTGACGCGGATGTTGTCCTTGACCAGTTCCTTGGCGAGCCCGCGGGTCATGGTGGAGACGAAGCCCTTGGATCCGGCGTACAGGGCGGCGCCCGGACCACCGCCGTGGCGCGCTGCGACCGAGGTGACGTTGATGATCCCGCCGCCGCCCTGGGCGCGCATCTGCGGCACCGACGCGGAGATGCACATCATGGCCGAGCGCACGTTGAGGTGGACCACGCGGTCGAACAACTCGTCGGTGAGCTGCTCGATGGGCACGCGCTGCACCATGGCCCCGGCGTTGTTGACGAGCAGATCGAGGCGGCCCAGGGCACCGATGGTGGTGCTCACGATGTCGCGGCAGGCAGTGCTGGAGGTCACGTCCCCATGCACCGCGATGGCCTGCCCGCCTGCGGCACGGATGTCGGCGACCACGGCCTCGGCCTGGTCGCGACTGCTGTTGTAGTGCACCGCCACCCGCGAGCCGTTGGCGCCGAAGGCGCGTGCTGCCGCCGCGCCGATGCCGGTGCTCGCACCGGTGATGAGGACAACCCTGCCCTCAAGATCCTCGATCATGCCACCCCCTGTCCGCTGCGTGCTCCTCGCGGCACGCCGGACGGGATGGTAACGCAGCGCGCAGGCGTTTCGAGGCCTGCCGCGAAAGCCGGCAGCGGTCGGTCAGGGCACGAGAACCGTCGACCCGGTGGTCTTGCGGCCTTCGAGGTCGCGGTGTGCCTGCGCGACGTCGGCCAGGGCGTAGGTCTGATTGATCTCGATGCGCACCTTGCCCGACAGCACCACGTCGAACAACGCGGAGGCCGAGGCCATCAGATCGGCGCGGGTGGCGGTGTAGGCATGAAGCGTCGGGCGGGTGACGTACAGCGAGCCCTTCTGTGCGAGCACTCCCAGGTCGAAGGAGGCCACCGGGCCGGACCCGTTGCCGAACACCACCAGCATCCCACGCGTCTGCAGGCAGTCGAGCGAGCCCATGAAGGTGTCCTTCCCGACGGAGTCGAACACCACCGGGAGCTTCACGCCTCCGGTGATCTCCAGCACGCGCTGGGTGAAATTCTCGCGCGTGTAGACAATGGTGTGGTCGTAGCCATGTTCGCGGGCCAGCGCCGCCTTCTCGTCCGAGCCGACGGTGCCGATGGTGATCGCGCCGAGGGCCTTGAGCCACTGGCCCGCGATCAGTCCGACTCCGCCGGCGGCGGCGTGGAACAGAACGGTCTGCCCCGGCTGGACGGGGAACGTCCGGCGGATCAGGTACTCGGCGGTCATGCCCTTGAGCATCATGGCGGCCGCCTGCTGGTCGCTGATGCCATCGGGGATCCTGACCAGCCGGTCCGCAGCGATCAGGCGTGCCTCGGCGTAGGCCCCCGGTGCGGCACCCGCGGCAGCGCCCCCCGTAGGCCACGCGGTCGCCCGGCCGGACATCGACCACCCCCGGACCGACGGCCTCGACCACGCCAGCGGCCTCCACCCCGAGACCGCCGGGCAGCGGCAGGGGATAGAGCCCCGAGCGGTGGTAGGTGTCGATGAAGTTCAGGCCAACGGCGGTATGGCGCACCCGCGCCTGCCCGGCGCCGGGTGCGCCCACCTCGACGTCCTCCCAGCGCAGCACCTCGGGACCGCCGGTCTGGTGAAATCGGATTGCCTTGGTCATGCCTTCGCTCCTGTGTGGTGGCACGGCGACGGCGCGCGACCCGCGGCCGCGCCCCGTCCACGCCTCATCGTACGAACTGGTTGACGTAATCGGCGCCGAGGCCCACGGCCTCGTAGTGGCGGCGACACATCTCGAGCTTGGTGAACACGTCCTCGTAGCCCACGGTGTCGCCCTTCTCGTCGACGTAGACCATGGCGCCGTTGACGTTGAACATCGTGATCATCTCCTCCACGCCCTCGTCCACCGTCAGGGTGTGCACCTCGCCCGGCGGCTCGTACACGAAGCCGCCCTCCTGGGCCACCCAGTCGTGCTCGAGATAGCGCCAGCTGCCCTTGATGACGTACCCGAACACCGCCATCGGATGACGATGCCGCGACAGGATGCCGCTCTTGCGCACGCGCAGGAGGTTGAACCAGCCACCGGAGACGGTGTTGAGCATCAGCGGCCGGAACCAGACACCGGGTGCCTGGGGTACCCAGACACGTTCGTCCGTCGGCACCGCCAGGGTGACGATCTCGTGCTGCATGTCGGCCGCGGACAGGGGGCTGACAATCATCGGGGCATTCACTTGGGACACTCCTCGTCGAACAGTGGAAACATGCACGCGGGCCCTGCACCCCCGCGCCGACCGCAACCCGCTGCGTGCGGGCGACCCGGGTGGCGTGCCTCAGGCGTGCTGGCGGATGAAATCGCGGATGCGCGGGTAGATCGTCTCGCGGTAGCGCCGGCCGCTGAAGATGCCGTAGTGGCCGACGCCCGGAACCAGGAAGTGGTCGCGCCTGTTGCCGGGGATGTTGCGGCACAGGTCGTGGGCGGCCTCGGTCTGGCCGACGCCGGAGATGTCGTCGAGCTCGCCCTCGATGCTGAACAGGGCGGTGCGGGTGATGGCCGCCGGGCGCACCTGCTCCCCACGCACCTGCCACGTGCCCTGGGGCAGGGCGTGCTCCTTGAACACCACCCTCAGCGTCTCGAGGTAGTACTCGGCCGCCATGTCGAGCACGGCGTTGTACTCGTCGTAGAAACGGCGATGCGCCGCCGCACTGTCGCCGTCGCCCACAACCAGATGTGAGAAGAACTCGCGATGGGCATCGATGTGCCGGTCGGCGTTCATGAGGATGAAGCTGGCGTGCTGCAGGAAGCCCGGGTAGACGCGGCGCCCCATGCCGGGGTAGTTGGCGGGTACGCGCTGGATCACTCGGCTCTCGAACCAGGACAGCGGCCGGCCGGTGGCGAAGTTGTTGACCACCGTCGGGCTGCGGCGGGTGTCGATCGGACCGCCCATCATCGTCATGGTGAGCGGGGCCACCTTTTCCTTCCGCGCTGCCATCAGCGACACCGCCGCGAGCACCGGCACGGTCGGCTGGCAGACCGACACCACGTGCACCGCCGGTCCGAGGTGGCGGATGAACTCCTCCACGTAGGCGATGTAGTCGTCGAGGTGGAAGTGGCCCTCGTGCATCGGGACCATGCGGGCGTCCACCCAGTCGGTGATGTAGACCTCATGCTCCGGCAGCATGGTGCGAACGGTGTCGCGCAGGAGGGTGGCGTGGTGGCCGGACAGTGGCGCAACCACCAGAACCACCGGATCCTGACGCTGCGAATCGCGCTTGAAATGCAGCAGCTTGCAGAAGGGCTTCACGATGACCTTCTCGATGGTCACCGGCACGGTGCGGCCGTCCGCCACCGTCTCGTGGATGCCCCACTCGGGCTTCTCGTAGCGCTGCACCAGCCGCAGCACGAGTTCGTTCGCAGCGGCCACGGTGCGGGAGTGCGGCAGATGGGCCCAGGGGCTGTGCGGCTGCGTGTGAAGGGAGTGGCTGGCGCGCGCCAGAGCCTGGAAGGGTGCGAGCATGGCGTGCTGCCACTCGTGGAGTGCGTAGAGCATATTCCCGGACCTCCGGTGCGGGGCAGCCGCAGCGTCAGCCGGCAGCGCCTGTTGTTGGTCACCGCTCAGGACGGTGCAACCCTTGTGCCCGCATTAGATGACCAGCATCGCCCGGCGTCAAGGCGCTGCGTTGCAGCATCCACCCGGTGCCGGCTCCGGGTCACGCCACCGAAAGCGCCGGCTCGTCCATCGCGGCGACCTGTTCCCGCAGGGCGAGGATGTGTTCCTCCCAGTAGCGTTGGGTGCCGAACCAGGTGAAGCTCGCCGGGAAGGCGGGATCGTTCCAGCGCCGGGCGACCCAGGCCGCGTAGTGCATCAGCCTGAGGGTGCGCAAGGCCTCCACCAGCAGCAGTTCGACCCGGTCGAACTCGCGGAAAGTCTCGTAGCCCTCCAGCACCGCCGCCAGCTGGGCCTCCTGCGACGCGCGATCGCCCGACAGCAGCATCCACAGGTCCTGCACCGCCGGGCCGCCACAGGCATCGTCGAAGTCGACGAAATGCGGGCCGGCATCGGTCCAGAGCACGTTGCCGCCATGGCAGTCGCCGTGCAGTCGGAGCGTGCGCAAAGGCCCTGCGCGTTCCAGGCACCGGAGGACGGCGTCGATGGCCATGTCGGCCACGCTGCGGTAGGCCGGCCGCAACTCGGCCGGCAGGTGGCCGCCGGCCAGCAGCGTATCCCGCGAGGCCGCCCCGAAACGCGCGACCGTCAGTGCCGGGCGGGCGCGGAATGGGCGGCGCGACCCGACCTGATGGATGCGCGCCAGGAATCGGCCGATCCACTGCAGCACCTCGCGCCGGTCCAGCTCCGGCGCCCGCCCCCCACGGCGCGGGAACACGGCGAAGCGGAACCCCCCGTGCCGATGGAGCGTGGCGCCATCCCGTGCAATCGGGGCCACGGCCGGGACTTCGGCCTCGGTCAGCTCGGCGAGAAATGCGTGCTCCTCGAGAATCTGCGCATCTGTCCAGCGGTCCGGCCGGTAGAACTTGACCACCAGGGGCGGACCGTCGTCGACGCCCACCTGGTAGACCCGGTTCTCGTAACTGTTGAGGGCGAGGAGTCGGCCGTCGCAACGCGGGCCGACGGTTTCGACCGCATCCAGTATGGTCTCCGGCGACAGGGCCGAAAAGGGATGGGGAGCGTCACTCATGGTCCCGGATTGTAAGGTGGGCCGAGGGTGGCAAGGCCGGAACGCGTGCTACATTCCCGGCCGTGTCGCATCGATGCATGGGGATGGTGTGCCGTTGTCCGATCATCCCTGGACGCTGGGCCGGCCCGCCGGCATCACCTGGAACCTGCTCATGAGAACCCTGCTGACCTCGCTGCTGCTGGTGCTCGCCGCCGTGGCCGCGCCCGCCCTCGCCTGCGATCCCCAACAACTCGTCACCGAGGAGGCCTGGATTGCCTCCGACACCCCGGGCATCTCGCTGTACGTGCGCAACAAACGCCAAGCCTGCCCCGCGGCCGGCGCCTCCGGCCGGGTGCTGCTCTACGTCCACGGAGCCACCTACCCCTCCGAAACCGCTTTCGATCTGGCGCTGGACGGCCAGTCGTGGATGGAATTCATCGCCCGCCACGGCTGGAACGTCTGGCTGGTCGATCTGCGCGGCTACGGCCGCAGCACCCGCCCGCCGGAGATGGACCGCCCGGCCGCCGAGAACTCCCCCATCGTCACCACGGACGTGGCGGTGCGCGACGTCGGCGCCGCAGTGGAACACGTGCGCCGGCACACCGGCGCGGAAAAGATCACGCTGCTGGGCTGGTCCTGGGGCACCACGACCATGGGCGCCTACGCCGCCGCCAACCCGTCGAAGGTGTCGAAACTGGTGTTGTACGCGCCCCTCTGGCTGCGCAGCGGCCCGCACCCGCTGGCCGGCTCCGGCCCCCTGCCGGCCTACCGCACCGTCGCGAAGGACGGGGCGCGCAAGCGCTGGCTGGCGGGCGTGCCGGAGGACAAGCAGGCCGCTCTGATTCCACCCGGGTGGTTCGAGGCCTGGGCCGACGCCACC
>JBEICA010000443.1:0-1627 GCA_040373665.1 Burkholderiales bacterium
CATGCGGACGCCGACGCCTCGTCATGGCCACCCAGCCGTTTCAGCGAGCGCGCCAGCGACGAGGTGCTGGGGTTGTCGACGAACACGCAGCGCTTTCCGGTACGCCTGCAGAAGTCCTTTACCCGCCAATAGGCGTTGTGGCTGATGCAGCCGGTCTGACAGATGACCAGATCAGCGGCGGAGAGGGCCGCGTCGAGGGAGCCCTGGTGGTGCTCGATACCTCCGTCGTGGTGGGCGAAGCGCGCACCGGCCTGTTCCACCAGATCGCGATAGCCTGCGACGTTGCCCGGGCGACCGCCGACGCACACCACCGTCTTGCTCGCCAGGGCCGGGCCGAGGCGGTCCGGACCGTGGCATGGCGCCGGGACGGCGACTGCCGGCGGGTTGGGACGGTCGGACGACTGCGCCACCGCTGTCCGCCGCCCCAGTTCAAGCTGAACGCGCAGGCGAGCATTGCGCGCCTCCAGGTCCCTGACCCGGTCCGCGAGTTGCTGCAACCTGCGCTCGCGCCGTGTCGAGTCCTCGAATCCGGGCGGCGACGATTTCATCGCATCGAGTTCCCGGTTCAGGTTGGCGATGCGGGCATCCCTCCCTGCGATGAGCGCGCGCAGGTGCAGGGCCTCTGCGCGCAAGGCCTCGATCTGGCGCGTCCTGTCCTCGAGCAGACGGGTGCAGCGCTCCTGCACCCGGCCGAGCTCCCGCGCGAGGATCCCGTTTTCCGCCACCACCGCGTTGAAGCGGGAGACTTCCACACGTGCCGCGGCGCCAGCCTGATGCTGGAGCATGTGCATGTCCCTGAGCACGCGCCCTTCGAGGGCGCCGTCGCACCAGGGATGCGTCAGCACCGCCACAGGGCAGCCACGACATCGCCCCGCCCGAGCGCATCCGCCCACAGGGCGGCAAGAGCGGTCTCGTCCTTCGCGGGCTTGAACGCCTCGACGGTGAGGCGATGGCGGTGGTCGAGCTCCCGCTGCATCTGCTCCGACAGCGGCCCGCGCTGCCGACAGGCGGCCACCGCCGTTTCGTGCACGCTGTAGTCATCAGCGCCGGGATCCACGCCTTGAACCTTCATCACCATCTGCCGCAGCGTGCTCAGCGCGAAGCACACCCCCACGACCGGGCAGTGGGATTCCATGGGCAGTTCCCAAAGCCGGCGGCGGCGGGAGCCTCGGGCGGGCTTGGGGTTGACGGCACATCGATCACACATGAGTCCTCCTGCAGACGGAACGTCCGGCGTCGACGGCTTTCGGGGCCCCGACAATCGGTGGGAGGATATTAAATGCGAACCGTTCGCATTTACAAGACGAATCAGCAGGCGTCCAGGGGTGAGTCGGTCGGGATCGCGACGGGCGCACTCCAAGGCGCACGCGTACCCCGTGCCGACCACCGCACCGGTCACCGCGACCACGGCAGTTCCGAGGCCGCCGATAGGCGCCTTGCCGTCCCGCCGACATCGGCATCTGAACGATGCCGCCGAGACAACGCGAGGCTCCGCGCCGGATCAAGGTGATTCAAAACCGAGGCACACGCCGGAAAAAGAAGCGGACGACGAGTCGATCGTCAGCGATCGTGCGCCTGCCCGCCCCGACCGGTCACCAGGGTACCCGCGGACAGCGCGCGGGGTCAC
>JBEICA010000224.1:0-6048 GCA_040373665.1 Burkholderiales bacterium
GCGCTATGTCTACGCCGGCGCCTGAGTTGGGCGGGGGTTAATCCGGGGGCCCGGCGGCCTGGCCGCCGGGCCCCGGTGCTTTTGCGGGGAGGTTGTCAGCAGGGACGCTGGCCGACCAGCTGGCGCAGTCGCGGAATGTCGATGATGCGCACGTGCTTCTGCTGGACGCTGATCAGGCCCTGCTCCTGGAACTTCGAGAACACCCGGCTGACAGTCTCGAGCTTGAGCCCGAGATAGCTGCCGATCTCCTCGCGCGTCATGCGCAGGTAGAACTCCGAGGGTGAGTAGCCGCGGGTGACGAAGCGCTGCGAGAGGTTGACCAGGAAGGCGGCCAGGCGCTCCTCGGCACGCATGCTGCCCAGCAGCATCATCACGCTGTGGTCGCGGACGATCTCCCGGCTCATGACCTTGTGGAAGTGTGTCTGCAGCGCCGGAACCTCGCGCGAGAGGCCTTCCAGATGGGAGAAGGGGATGACGCAGACCTCGCTGTCCTCAAGGGCCACGGCATCACAGGTGTGACGGTCGGTGCTGATGCCGTCCATGCCGATGATCTCGCCACCCATGTAGAAGCCGGTGACCTGATCGCGGCCATCCTCGGACAGGACGGTGGTCTTGAAGAAACCGGAGCGCACCGCGTACAAGGCGTCGAACGGCTCGCCTGACCGATAGATGCTCTGGCCCCGCCGCGTGGTGCGACGCACATGGACCAGTTCATCCACGCGCTCGAGCTCCGGACCGGTGAGCCCCACCGGCAGGCACAACTCCTTCAGGCCGCACGTCGAGCAGGCCACCCTCAGGCGCTCGATGTTCAGCGGCTGGATCGGTATGGACGTGTTCACCGCATCACCCCTCGTCGTCGCTGGAATGTCGCCAGGCCCGCCGGTTTGATCCACGTCAACCGGATCGTCGAACCGGCGGGTATCGTCCGCATCATCATTCCGACGTGCCCCACCGCATTTCCCCCTAACTGATGATAACCCAAGGCCATCTGGTGATCGACCCCGAGGTGCTGCGTCGCCACAGCTACGCCGGACCCAGGTACACGTCCTACCCCACCGCCGACCGCTTCGTCGAGGCCTTCGATGCGGGCGTCTACACCCGCTGGCTCGGCAAGCGCGGGCTCGGGGGGATGGGGCGGCCCCTGTCCATGTACGTGCACGTGCCGTTCTGCGACACCGTCTGCTTCTACTGTGCCTGCAACAAGGTCGTGACCCGGGATCACGGGCGCGCGGCCACCTACCTGCGCTATCTGGCGCGGGAGGCCGAGCTGGTGTCGGAGTCCCTCGACGGGGACCGCCGTCTCGCCCAACTCCACTGGGGCGGTGGCACACCCACCTTCCTGCGGCCCGGGGAATTGCGCGAGCTCATGGGCATCATCGGCAGGCACTTCCGCCTCGATCCGGACGGCGAGTACTCGATCGAGGTGGATCCGCGCAGCGTCGCCCCGGGCACCATGACCCTGCTCGCGGAGCTCGGCATGAACCGCGTCAGCATCGGCGTGCAGGACTTCGACGAGGTGGTGCAGAAGGCGGTCAACCGCGTCCAGAGCGAGGAGATGACGCGCGCTGTGGTCGAGGAGGCCCGAGCCGCCGGCTTCCGCTCGGTCAACCTCGACCTGATCTACGGGCTGCCCAGGCAGAACGTGATCGGCTTCAACCGTACCCTCGAGCGGGTGATCGGACTGCGTCCCGACCGGATCGCCCTCTACAGCTATGCCCACCTGCCGCACATGTTCAAGCCGCAGCGGCGCATCCTCGAGCAGGATCTCCCGACCCCGGACGCCAAGCTCAGCATGCTCACCCTGGCAATCCGCCGGCTGGAGGGGGCGGGCTACGTCTACATCGGCATGGACCACTTTGCGCTGCCCGACGACGAGCTCGCGGTGGCGCAGCGCCGGGGCCGGCTGCACCGCAACTTCCAGGGCTACTCGACCCACGCCGACGCGGACCTCGTTGCGCTCGGCGTCACGGCCATCGGTGCGATCGGTCCCACCTACGTGCAGAACGTGCGCAGCCTGGACGAGTACTACGACCGTCTGGACCGCGGGGTGTTGCCGGTCCTGCGGGGAGTCGAACTCACCGCCGATGATCTGTTGCGTCGCACCATCATCCAGTCGCTGATGTGCCACGGCAGCGTGTCGATCGAGGCCATCGAAATTGCCTACCTCATCGACTTCAAGCGCTACTTTGCCGATGAGCTCGGGGACCTGCGCGGCTTCATCGACGACGGGCTGGTGCAGATCGATGCCGAGTGGCTCGGTGTCACCGATCGCGGACGGATGCTCGTCCGCGCGGTGTGCATGGTGTTCGACCGCTACCTGCGCACGCAGCTGCGCACCGCCAGCTACTCCAAGGTGATCTGATGGTGCTCCAGCTCGCCGCCGCCGCCCTGCTGGTCGGCCTGCTGGGCGGGGTGCACTGCGCCGGCATGTGCGGTGGCCTGGCGGCAGCCCTGTCGCGTGCCGGGGCGGGCGGCTGGCCGGCCTGGAAACTGCACCTGGGCTATTCCGCCGGCCGGCTGGCCAGCTATTCCGTGGCCGGTGCGCTCGCCGGGTCTCTGGCCGGCACGGCGCTGCTGGTGAAGGACATCCTGCCGGTGCAGTTCGGTCTCTACCTGCTCGCCAACGTCATGCTGATCGGCCTCGGGCTTCATCTGGCCGGCTGGTCGTCCTTCATCGGTCGGCTGGAGGCGCCGGGGCGCTGGCTGTGGAAGCGGGTAAGTCCGGTGCTCGGTCGCTTCCTCCCGGTGAACAGCTGGTCCAGGGCGATCGGTGCCGGTGTCCTGTGGGGGTGGGTCCCCTGCGGTCTGGTCTACAGCATTCTGGCCACCGCCATGCTGGCGGGGCATGCGGCGGGCGGGGCCCTGGTGATGCTGGCCTTCGGGCTGGGCACCCTGCCGAACGTGGTGGGGGCCGGGCTGGTGCTGCGCTGGCTGTCGCCGGGCGGCGGACGGCCGGTGGCGCGTCTGGTCGCAGGGGGGCTGGTGGCAGGATTCGGCGTCTTCGGCCTGTTCCACGCGGCGGCCCTCGCTTCCCTGCTGCAGCAGGGCCTCGCCTGTCTGGTGTGACACCCCGGCCCGCTGCCGGGCGGGCGCGGCCGTGGCACGGGCGGCGGCCCTGGCGAGGTTGAGCTGAAGGCCCATTGCGTACTACACTCGCGGGCTATCCCGCAAGCTGTGTTCAACATGCGGGAAATCCACACACCCGCCCTGGTCGAAGTGGCATGCCCCGCAAGGGGGTGCCTTGAGGGCGCGCCGGCGCCAAGTTGCCGGCCGCAGGCTGGTGTAGGCTCAACTTCACCACAGGAGTGCGCAATACCATGTCCGTGACCATGCGGCAGATGCTCGAGGCCGGCGTTCATTTCGGCCACCAGACCCGGTTCTGGAACCCCAAGATGGCTCCCTACATCTTCGGGCATCGCAACAAGATCCACATCATCAACCTCGAGAAGACGATGGTGATGTACCCGGACGACATGAAGCACCTGCGGCAACTGGCGTCCAACAAGGGCACCATCATGTTCGTGGGCACCAAGCGCCAGGCCCGCGAAATCGTCCGCGAGGAGGCCACCCGCGCCGGTTGTCCGTATGTCGATCACCGCTGGCTGGGCGGCATGCTGAGCAACTTCAAGACGGTCAAGCAGTCGATCAAGCGTCTGCGTGACATGGAAGCCATGGTCCAGGATGGATCCATCGAGAAGGTCTCCAAGAAGGAGGCGCTCATGTATCAGCGCGAACTGGCCAAGCTCGATCGCAGCCTGGGCGGCATCAAGGACCTCAACGGCCTGCCCGACGCCCTGTTCGTCATCGACGTGGGCTACCACAAGATCGCCATCACCGAAGCCGCCAAGCTGGGCATCCCGGTCATCGCCGTGGTGGACACCAACCACACCCCCGATGGCGTGGCCTACGTGATCCCTGGCAACGACGATTCCAGCCGTGCCATCCGTCTCTATGCCCGCGGCGCGGCCGACGCCATTCTCGAAGGCCGGAGCCAGATCGTGCGCGAGATCATCAACGACGAGTTCGTCGAGGTCGAAACCACCGAGGAGCAGGCGGCGCAGTAACGCCTCTCAGTCCGGCCACCCCTCCGGGTGGTCGGCAGCGTCGCCGGGCGAGCCGCCCGGAACCCGGAAATCATTCAGGAGAAAACATGGCGGAAATCACCGCAAGCATGGTCAAGGATCTGCGCGAGAAGACCGATGCGCCCATGATGGAGTGCAAGAAGGCGCTGACCGAGGCCGGCGGCGACATGGCCAAGGCCGAGGAGATCCTGCGGGTCAAGCTTGGCAAGAAGGCCGAAAAGGCGTCCAGCCGCGTGGCTGCAGAGGGTATCGTCGCGACCTACCTCAGCCCGGACCAGAAGCTCGCCGCGATTCTCGAGGTCAACTGCGAGACCGATTTCGTGGCCAAGAACGACGATTTCCTGGCCTTCGCCCGTCAGGCGGCCGCGCTGGTCGCGACCGGCAACCCGGTCGACGTAGCCGCCCTGTCCGCCATGCCGCTCGACGGCAAGACCGTGGATGCGGTGCGGGCTGAACTGGTCGGACGCGTCGGCGAGAACATGAGCCTGCGCCGGTTCGTGCGTGTGCAGGCGCAGGGCAGGGTGTTCCAGTACATCCATGGCGGTGCCAAGATCGGTGTCCTCGTGGACCTGGCCGGAGGGGACGAGACTCTCGGCAAGGACCTCGCGATGCACATCGCCGCCGCCAAGCCGGTGGCCCTGTCCCGCGAGCAGGTGCCGGCCGACCTGATCCAGAAGGAGCGTGACATCGCCAAGGCCAAGGCCATCGAATCCGGCAAGCCGGCCGAGATCGCCGAGAAGATGGTCGAGGGCAGCGTGCAGAAGTACCTCAAGGAGGTGACGCTGCTCGGCCAGCCGTTCGTCAAGGACGACAAGGTCACCATCGAGCAGTTGCTGAAGTCCCGTGGCGCCTCGGTGTCCGGTTTCACGCTCTACGTGGTGGGCGAGGGTCTGGAGAAGAAGACCACCGACTTCGCTGCCGAAGTGGCAGCCCAGGCGGCGGCGGCCAAGGGCGCGGCCGCCTGAGGGGGTGTCCATGGCCCAGCCCGCGTTCCGGAGGATCCTGCTCAAGCTGTCCGGTGAGGCCCTGATGGGTGAGGACAGCTACGGCATCAACCGCCAGACCATCGAGCGCATCGTCGCCGAGATCGCCGAGGTGGTGCATCTCGGCGTGGAGACCGGGGTGGTCATCGGGGGTGGCAACATCTTCCGCGGTGTCGCCCCCGGTGCCGCGGGCATGGACCGGGCCACGGCGGACTACATGGGCATGCTGGCGACCGTGATGAACGCCCTTGCCCTGCAGGACGCCATGCGCCGCATCGGGATCGCTGGCAGGGTGCAGTCGGCCCTGAATATCGAGCAGGTGGCCGAGCCCTACATCCGCGGCAAGGCCATCCGCTACCTCGAAGAAGGCAAGGTGGTGATCTTCGCCGCCGGCACCGGCAATCCGTTTTTCACCACAGACACTGCGGCAGCCCTGCGCGGCATGGAGGTCGGTGCCGACATCGTCTTGAAAGCCACGAAGGTGGATGGGATATATTCCGACGATCCCAAGACCCACCCGGATGCCATGCGCTACCAGCGGCTCACCTTCGACGAGGCCATCGTCCGGAACCTCAAGGTGATGGACGCGACCGCGCTGACGCTGTGCCGGGACCAGAACCTGCCGATATGCGTGTTCAGCATCTTCAAGGCAGGCGCCCTCAGGCGGGTGGTCATGGGCGAGGACGAAGGAACCCGGGTTCACAGCTGAGGTGTTGCGATTCCGTTCCCCGTGGGACGGTTTCCCCGCCAGGGATGCAAGGGAGAGGGCAGATGATTGCAGACGTCAGGAAATCCGCGGAAGAGCGGATGCAGAAATGTCTCGAGACCCTCAAGACGGGTCTGGGAAAGGTACGGACGGGGCGGGCCCACACCGGTCTGCTGGATCACGTCAAGGTCGATTACTACGGCACCCCCACCGCGGTGGGTCAGGTTGCCAACGTCACGCTGAGCGATGCGCGGACCATCGGCGTCACGCCCTGGGA
>JBEICA010000442.1:0-1642 GCA_040373665.1 Burkholderiales bacterium
CCCGCGACCCCCTGCGTGACAGGCAGGTATTCTAACCAGCTGAACTACCGCTCCATAATATGGTGGGTGCTGAGGGGGTCGAACCCCCGACATTCGCCTTGTAAGGGCGACGCTCTACCAACTGAGCTAAGCACCCTGCACGGGAGTCGCTTCCGCCAGCCCCGAGGGCTCAACCACGGAAGCCCGCAATTCTAAACATGAGCCGCCGTGTTTCCAAGCCCCGGGACCGCAAAAAATCGGCGGCCCCGTCACCCCCGGCAGCTCAGTGCTTCACCGCCACCACCGGCTCGGCCGGTTCCACCGCCGGCAAGGCCACCGGAGCCGGCTCGGCCGCCGCCGGGAGAGGCTCGGGCATGCGCTCCAGCGCCTGCTCCAGCACCTGGTCTATCCACTTCACGGGATGGATGTCGAGGCGGTTCTTGATGTTGTCCGGGATGTCCGCCAGGTCCTTCGCGTTCTCCTGCGGGATGAGCACGCGCTTGATGCCGCCCCGGTGCGCCGCCAGCAACTTCTCCTTCAGGCCGCCGATCGCCAGCACCTCGCCACGCAGCGTGATCTCGCCCGTCATGGCGACGTCGGCTCGCACCGGAATGCCGGTGAGCAGCGACACCATGGCGGTACAGATCGCGATGCCGGCACTCGGGCCGTCCTTCGGCGTCGCCCCCTCGGGCAGGTGGATGTGGATGTCGTTCTTCTGGTAGAAGTCCTCGGCGATGCCGAGTTTCTGCGAGCGGCTGCGCACCACGGTCAGGGCCGCCTGGATGGACTCCTGCATCACCTCGCCGAGCTTGCCCGTGGTGACCATCTTGCCCTTGCCCGGCATGACCGCGCTTTCGATGGTGAGCAACTCGCCCCCCACCTCGGTCCAGGCCAGACCTGTGACCTGACCGACCTGATTGTCCTTCTCCGCCATGCCGAACATGTACCGCCGCACGCCGAGGTATTTCTCGAGATTGCGGGAGTTCACCTGGACGGCGCCGCCCTTGTCGCCCTTCTTGAGCAGCAGCCCCTTGACCACCTTGCGACAGACCTTGGAGATCTCGCGCTCCAGTGCACGTACCCCCGCCTCACGGGTGTAGTAGCGCACCATGTCGCGGATGGCGCTTTCGGAAACCGTGAGCTCCGTACCGTCCAGGCCGTGGTTGCGCATCTGCTTGGGCAGCAGGTAGCGCGTGGCGATGTTCACCTTCTCGTCCTCGGTATAGCCGGACAGCCGGATCACCTCCATCCGGTCCAGCAGCGCCGGCGGGATGTTCATGGTGTTGGCCGTGGCGACGAACATCACGTCCGACAGGTCGTAGTCCACCTCGATGTAGTGGTCGACGAAGGTGTGGTTCTGCTCCGGGTCCAGCACCTCGAGCAGTGCCGAGGCGGGATCCCCGCGGAAATCCATGCCCATCTTGTCGACTTCGTCCAGAAGGAACAGCGGGTTGCGTACGCCCACCTTGGTCATGTTCTGGAGGATCTTGCCGGGCATGGAGCCGATGTAGGTGCGGCGATGGCCACGGATCTCGGCCTCGTCGCGCACGCCGCCCAGGGCCATGCGCACGAACTTGCGATTGGTGGCGCGGGCGATGGACTGGCCGAGCGAGGTCTTGCCGACGCCGGGCGGGCCGACCAGACAGAGGATGGGCGCCTTGAC
>JBEICA010000101.1:0-11076 GCA_040373665.1 Burkholderiales bacterium
CCCTGGCCCTGGTCGCTGACCGACAGGCGCACATAGGCTGTGCCCCCCGCCCCCCCGGGCCCGGCAGCGGCGGGCGAGAGCGCGATGGTGATCCGCCCCGAGGACGGCGAGAATCGCACGGCCTTCGAAAGCAGGTTGCGGATCACCTGCAGGAGGCGGTCGAGGTGAGAACCCACGAGTTGCTGGGCGCGAAGGAGGCCGCCGAGGCCGCGAATCGGGCGAAGTCAGAGTTCCTTGCCAACATCTCGCACGAGTTGCGCACGCCCATGCACGGCGTTCTGTCGTTCGCGCGGCTCGCGTGCGACCGCGTGCGCGGCCCGGCGGTGGACCTCGGCAAGCTCGAGCAGTACCAGCAGCGCATCCTGCAGAGCGGTGAGCGGCTGATGCGGTTGCTCAATGACCTCCTGGATCTGTCCAAGCTGGAGGCGGGGAGGATGGCCTATGACATGCGCGACGAGGATGTTGCCCAACTCGCGGGCGATGTGGTCGCTGAGCTCGCCGAGGTGGCGGCGGCGCGACAGGTGAGCGTGGACATCGACGTCGCGCCCGACACGCCGCGGATCCGGTGCGACGGGGTTCGTATCGCGCAGGTGATCCGCAACCTGCTTTCGAATGCCGTGCGATTCTCGCCGTCCTCGGGGCGGATCACCATCGCGCTCTCGCCCGCCGCTGCCGGGCCCGGGGGGGCGGGGGGCACAGCCTATGTGCGCCTGTCGGTCAGCGACCAGGGCCAGGGGATCCCCGATGGCGAGCTCGAAGCCATCTTCGACAAGTTCGTGCAGAGCAGCAAGACGAAGAATGGCGCAGGTGGAACCGGCCTCGGCCTGTCGATCTGCCGCGAGATCGTGCAGCAGCACGGCGGGCGCATCTGGGCGGCGAATGGCGTGGGCGGCGCGGTCTTCACGGTGTTGCTGCCTGCCGGCGCACCCGCACAGACGGTGCTCGAACCCGCGGAGAGCCGCGTGGCCTGAGGCGGGTGCTCGTCCAGGCCCGGGCGCCGGACGGTGGGTGCGCCCGCGTCAGCGGCGGCGATTGACCAGGGCGATGCCCGCCCCCACCAGGGCCACGGCAGCGATGAAGGCGGGTGTCACCGCCTCGTTCAGGATGATGGCGCCGAAAACGACGCCGAACAGAGGCGTGAGGAAGCCGAACACGGAAATCGGGCCGGCACGGTAACGGGTGAGCAGCCAGAACCAGGCGAGGTAGCTGGCGAAGGCGACGACGGCGCCCTGGAAGGCCAGGGCACCCCAGGCCAGCGGGCTCAGGCGCACCGGCAGCTGCTCGCCGAGCAGGAAGGCGGCGGGCAGCATCAGCGCCGCGCATACCGCGAGCTGGTAGAACAACACCTTGCCGGCACGCATGAGGCCGAGCCGGGTGCGGCGGATCCAGACCGTGGTGCTGGCCCACAGCAGTGCCGCGATCACGCCGCAGCTGTCGCCGAGCAGTGACCCGTGTCCGCGGACGAAGCCCTCACCGAACGCTGCGACGATGCCCAGGAAGGCCAGCAGCACGCCGACCCATTGCACGCCGCCCAGTTTCTCGCCCGGCACGAGCCAGTGCACGCCCACCGCCGTGAGCACGGGCGACAGGTAGACGAACACCACGATGCGGGACGCCGCCGTGTGCTCGAGACCGGCGTAGATGAAGAGGAATTCACCGGCGAACAGCACACCCGCAACCAGCCCCGGCCAGAGACTGCCATCGGCGTCGAACAAGCGCTGGCCGCGCAACCGCGACCAGAGCATCAGCAGCGCACAGGCCAGGGCGGCGCGCAGGCCGCCCTGAAGCGTCAGCGGCAGGTCCGGGGCGGCCAGTTTGGCCACCGCGTTGTTCAGGCCCCAAAGCGAACACAACAGGACCATCAGCAAGGCGGCGCGGCTGTCGACGGCCTGACGTGACGTCTCCATCGACCCGCCCGGTCAGTCCGGAAGTGCCATCGGTGCCCGGGACCGTGGGCGCGCGCACCGCCAGGCGACCCGCCTGACCGGAAGCGAGCGGAATCCGGGGCGGCGGGAAGGTCTGATGGTCGGGCGGTGCCAGGGATCGGTCACGGGTCACTCAGGCCAGACGCGAGAGCAGCCAGGTCGGACGGTGCGCCTCGTCGATGCCGGCGAGTTGCGGCAGGCTCACGCCGCCGGTGAGCAGGGCGGAGTCCAGCCCCGCGGCATTGGCGCCGGCGATGTCGGTCTCGATCTGGTCGCCGATCATGACGGCGTCGCCGGCACCCGCCCGCGCCAGCGCCTCCCGGTACAGATGCGGCTGCGGCTTGCCCAGCGGCGTGAAGCCCAGTCCTGCCCGGCCAGGGTAGCGGCGGGCGAGGGCGGCCTCGAACATCAGGGCGACGCTGCCGGCGGCGAAACCGAAGGCGTCCACGCCGTCCGGGTAGAGCAGGTCCGGGTTGGGGAGGATCAGCCTGGGGCTCGCGCCCGCGTCGATCATGCGGATGAGGCTGGTGAGCGCGGCATCCACTGTCTCGAGAAACGGAAAGCCTGTTTCGTCGCACACCACCAGCACGTCGAAGGCCTGATTCGGTGGCACCACGACACCGCCCGCGATCTCGACGTAGCGGATGCCGTCCGGAGGGCCGAGCACCGCGCAGCGCGCGCCGTGCAGGCCGTGTGCGGCGAAGTGCTGCTGGAGCAGCATGCCCGAGGTCAGCAGGCGGGAGGCGTCGAGACGCAGCCCCAACGCAGCGTAGCGAGCCGCCGCGGTGGCCGGCAGCTTGGACGCATCGTTGGTGACCACGTAATAGGGCTTGCCGGCGGCCTCGAGGCGTTGCAGCGCATCCACCGCGTCCGGCATGACACCCGTGCCGTGCACCAGCACACCGTAGGCGTCGAACAGGAAGAGATCGTAGCGCTCGATGAGTTCGTCGAGGCGCGTGTGGGGCACGCTCATGGCCGCCGGACGATGCCTCAGGCCGGTAAGGGGGTCAAGCGTCGCAGCAGCCCCCGTCTCCCGGCCGCCTGCGCTGCGACGCCCGCAGCTTCGCTCCGCGTATGGCGCGCCGCTCAGGCGTCCCAGGGGTTGGCGCGGCGCGTGTCGATGCCGTAGCGCTCGATCGCGCGAGCCACGACATCGCGGCCGATGCTGCCCTCGTCCGCGAGCGCGGCCAGGGTGGCGATCACGACGTTTTCGCGGTCCACCTCGAAGAAGCGACGCAGATTGGCCCGCGTGTCGCTGCGTCCGAAGCCGTCCGTGCCGAGGGTGACGTAGCGGCGTGGCATCCAGGTCCGCGCCATGTCGGGCACGGCGCGCATGTAGTCCGTGGCGGCGACGATCGGTCCCGCCGTGCCGTCGAGGCATTGCTCGACCCAGGTGCGGCGCGGTGTCTCCCCCGGGTGAAGGCGGTTGTGCCGCTCCGTGTCCAGGCCGTCGCGCCGCAGTTCGGTGAAGCTCGTCACGCTCCAGATGTCGGCCGCCACGCCCCAGTCGGCGGCGAGCATCTCCGCCGCGGCGATCACCTCGCGCAGGATGGTGCCCGAGCCCAGCAGCTGTGCCACGGGCTGTCCCTTCTTCGGCTTCGCCGCCTGCAGCCGGTACATGCCCTTGAGCACGCCCTCCTCGGCGCCCTCGGGCATGGCCGGGTGGGCGTAGTTCTCGTTCATGACCGTGACGTAATAGAACACGTCCTCCTGATCCTGCAGCATGCGGCGCGCGCCGTCGCGGATGATGAGCGCGACCTCGTAGCCGAAACAGGGGTCGTAGGCCACGCAGTTGGGCACCGTCGAGAACAGGACATGGCTGGAGCCATCCTCGTGCTGCAGGCCCTCGCCGGACAGTGTCGTACGGCCCGCCGTGGCGCCGAGCAGGAAGCCGCGAGCCCGCGAATCGCCGGCGGCCCACACCAGGTCGCCGATGCGCTGGAAGCCGAAGCAGGAGTAGAAGATGTAGAAGGGAAGCATCGGCACGCCGTGGGCGCTGTAGCTGGTGGCCGCAGCGATCCAGGACGAGATCGCGCCGGCCTCGGTGATGCCTTCCTCCAGGATCTGGCCGTCGCGCGCCTCCTTGTAGTACAGCAGTTCGTCCTTGTCCTCGGGGTCGTAGAGCTGGCCCACCGAGGAATAGATGGCCACCTGACGGAACAGCGCCTGCATGCCGAAGGTGCGCGCCTCGTCGGCCACGATGGGCACGATGTGGCGGCCCAGCTCGGCGTCCTTCAGCCACTGGGTGAGCAGCTGCACGAACACCATGGTGGTCGACTGCTCGCGGCCGTTGGTGCCCTCGAGGAACTTGCGCAGGGAGTCCACCGCCGGGACGGGCAGCTCGCGCGCCTTGCCGACCCGCTGCGGCAGGTAGCCGCCCAGTGCCTCGCGGCGCGCGTGCAGGTACTTCATCTCCGGGCTGTCGGCGGCCGGCTTGTGGAAGCGCAGGTGGGTGACATCCTCGTCGGACAGCGGGAGCGCGAAGCGGTCGCGGAAGGCGATCAGGGCCTCGTCGTCGAGCTTCTTCTGCTGGTGGGTGGTCATCTTGCCCTGACCCCAGTGCCCCATGCCGTAGCCCTTCTTGGTCTGGGCGAGGATCACGGTGGGCTGGCCGCGATGGTTCATGGCGGCGTGGTAGGCGGCGAAGATCTTGACCGGGTCGTGACCGCCGCGGCGCAGGCGGTCGATGTCCTGGTCCGACAGGTGCGCCACCAGGGCCTGCAGCTCGGGATACTTGCTGAAGAAGTGCTCGCGGTTGAACTGGCCATCGGTGGCCGCGTAGCGCTGGAACTCCCCGTCCACGGTCTCGTGCAGCCGCTTGACGATGACGTTGTCGGTGTCGCGCGCGAACAGCGGATCCCAGTCGGAGCCCCAGAGCAGCTTGATCACGTTCCAGCCGGCGCCGGCGAACAGACCCTCGAGCTCCTGCACGATGGAACCGTTGCCGCGCACCGGGCCGTCGAGCCGCTGCAGGTTGCAGTTGACCACGAAGATGAGGTTGTCCAGACCCTCGCGCGCTGCCAGGGACAGGCCGGCCAGGGACTCGGGCTCGTCCATCTCGCCATCCCCGGGGAAAGCCCACACCTTGCGCCCCGCCGTGGTCAGGATGCCGCGGTTCTCCAGGTAGCGCATGAAGCGCGCCTGGTAGATGGCGTTCAGCGGGCCCAGACCCATCGACCCGGTCGGGAATTGCCAGAACTCCGGCATCAGGTAGGGGTGACAGTAGGAGCTCAGGCCCTTCCCGCCGGTCTCGCGTCGGTAGCTGTCGAGGTTCTCCTCGCCCAGCCGCCCTTCGAGGAAGGCACGGGCGTACACACCGGGGGCGGAGTGCGGCTGGAAGTAGATCAGGTCACCCGCCTGGCCGGCGCGGAAGTAGTGGTTGAAGCCGACCTCGAACAGGTCTGCAGCGGAGGCATAACTGGCGATGTGGCCACCGAGTTCGGCGTGCGCCTTGTTGGCCCGCACCACCATGGCGAGCGCATTCCAGCGCACGAGGCCGATCAACCGTTGCTCGATCTCGAGGTTGCCCGGGAACTGCGGCTGGTTCGCCAGCGTGATGGTGTTGCGATAGGGGGTGTTCAGCACCGGCGGCATCGGCACCCGGAGGTCGTGGGCGTGGTCGAGCAGCTTGCGCAGCAGCCAGGTGGCGCGCTCCGGCCCCTCGTGCTCGATGACCGCCTCCAGGGCGCCGAGCCACTCGCGTGTCTCGACTGGATCGAGGTCCTTCGGAAGCACCCTCCAGAAGGCGGACCAGTCGAGTTGCTGGAGGTCGGAAAGATCGGTCATGGGAAGCTCCGTGAGTCGCGGACGGCAGAGGTGGACAAGGGCCGCCGAATACCGGGATGGTAGAGCGAAGCATCTGGCATGGGGTGCTGATCATGCCGCCTGAAGGGTGTAAAAACAGCATGGAAAAAAGAAAAAGACATTTCTGGCGGAATATCATGTGGCGGGTGTGCTGATTGCCCATCCGGAGACGTTTCCATGACCGATGTTTCGGCCCTCGACGCCATCGACCGCCGCATCCTGTCGCTGCTCCAGAGCGACGCCCGCATGACCAACGTCGATCTCGCACGGGCGGTCAACCTCTCGCCCTCGCCGTGTCTCGCCCGGGTCCGTGCCCTCGAACAGCGTGGCTACATCAGCGGCTACGTCACCCTGCTGGATGCCCAGCGCCTCGGCCTCCAGGTGAGCGTGTTCATCCGCGTTCGCCTGGAGCGGCAGATCGAGGCGGCGCTCGAGACCTTCGAGCGGGCCATGATCGATCGTCCCGAGGTGATGGAGTGCTACCTCATGACCGGCGATGCGGATTACCTGCTGCGCGTCGTCGTGCCCGACCTGCCCGCGCTGCAGGACTTCATCGTCAACACCCTCTCACGCGTGCCCGGGGTGGGCAACATCCAGTCGAGCATCGCCCTGAAACAGGTGAAGTACCAGACGGCGCTGCCGCTGGGAGACGCGCGGCGCTGAGCGCACGGTGGCGGCAGGGGGGGCGCCGCTATAATCCCGCGGTGACGTTCGACGGGCTCGCATCCGCGGGCCAGCGGCGTCCGCACCCCTCGGCCGCATGCTCACCTTCTCCGTCGTTGCCGCGCTCTGCGTGGTTCTCGCCCTGGCATTCCTGGTCACGCCCTTGCTGCGGCGCCCGACCTCGGGCGTGTCGTCAGAAACCGCCAACGTCGCCGTCTATCGCGACCAGCTGGCCGAACTGGACGCGGACGTTGCCCGCGGCACCCTGTCGCCTGAGCGACATGCGGAGGCGCGTGCCGAGATCGAGCAGCGGCTCGCCGAGGATCTGGCCTCCCGCGAGGCGACCCGGGTGGCGGAGAGCCGTGCGGGCCGTCGTCTGGCCCTGGCCCTGGCGGCGCTCCTGCCTGCGGCCGCCATCGGCATCTACCTGGGGCTGGGCAACCCCGCCGCTCTCGATCCGGCGAAGCGGCTTGGCATGAGCGAGCAGGAGGCGGCCGAGCGCCAGAAGATGCTGGACCTCACCGCCAAGCTCGCCCGTCGCATGGAAGAAAAGCCGGACGATCCGGCGGGTTGGCGCATGCTGGGCCGGGCCTATCGCGCGGTCGGCAAGATGCGCGAATCGGTCCGCGCCTATCAGCGCAGCATGGCGCTGGATCCGCGTAACCCCGAGGCGTACGTCGATGCCGCGGAGACCCTGGCCCTGATGGAAGGCGGCCGGATCGGGGCCGAGGCTGCCGCGCTGGCAACCAAGGCGCTGGGGCTGGACGAGCGCAACGAGAAAGCGCTGGCCCTGCTCGGCACGGCGGCCTTCGAAGCCGGCGACTTCAAGCGCGCCATCGAGTTGTGGCAGCGGCTGCGCGAGTTCGCCCCCGAGGGTTCGGATTACGCCAGGGCCATCGAGGGGGGCATTGCCGAGGCGAAGCGTGCCCTGGCGGAAGCCACCGGGGCGCGTACGGCGGCCGGCCCAAGCCTGGCCGGCAGTGTGACCCTGGGTCCGGGCATGACGGGCAAGGCGCCGCCCGAGGCGACCGTGTTCGTCTTCGCGCGCGCGGTGGACGGTCCGAAGATGCCGCTCGCGGTGGTGCGGCGACAGGTGAAGGATCTGCCCTTCGAGTTTCGGCTCGACGACAGCATGTCCATGGTGCCGGGCATGAAGCTGTCGGCGCAGGCCCGCGTGATCGTCGGTGCGCGGGTCTCGCTTTCGGGCAACCCCGTACCGGCCAGTGGCGACCTCGAGGGTGTGACGGAGCCGGTGGCGCCGGGTGCGGCCGGCCTGAAGATCGTGATCGACAGGCAGGTGCCGTGAATCCCCTGCGCCGTCGCTTTCTTTGCGCGGCGGGCGCCCTGTCCCTGCCGGCCTGCGCCTACGAGTTCCCGCCGGCACTGCGCCAGGACATGCAACTGTTCGTCGAGGATCTGGTGGCACGGCATGGTCTCGGGCAGGACCGTGTGGAGGCGCTGCTGCTGGATGCGCGTTTCGTGCCCGCCATCCTCCAGTCGGCCGCCGCTCCGGGCACTGCGCGACCGTGGCGGCAGTTTCGTCCGGAATACCTCAAGCCGGACCGCATCCAGGGGGGCGTGGCGTTCTGGAAGGCGCATGAACCACTGCTCGCGCTGGCGCGCGAGACCTACGGCGTGCCGGAGGAGATCGTGGTGGCCATCGTCGGTGTCGAGACGGTCTACGGTCGCGTCACGGGCAGGCACCGTGTGCTCGACGCCCTGGTCACCCTGGGCTTCCAGGGTCAGAGCCGCACGCCTTTCTTCCGCAGCGAACTGGAGGCTCTGCTGCTGCTCGACCGAGACGGCGTGCTCGACCCGCTCAGCGTCCGTGGCTCCTACGCCGGCGCCATGGGCTGGCCTCAGTTCATGCCTTCGAGCATCCGTCGCTTCGGTGTGGACTTCGATGCCGATGGCCGGTTGGACCTCTGGGCCAGCCCCGCGGCTGTGATCGGCACCGTGGCCAATTACTTCCTGCAGTTCGGCTGGCGCGCCGGTGCAGACGTCGTGCTCCAGGCGACCGTGGCCGACCCCGCGGCAGTCCGTCCGCTCATCGCGACCGGCGTCAAGCCCACGGCCGGGCGCCAGGAGCTGGAGGCCGCCGGTGTGATGCCGTCACGTCCGCTCGGCGAGCAGGAACTCGGTTCCCTCATGATGTTCGAGGGCGCGTCGGGGCCGGAGCATTGGGTCGGGCTCGAGAACTTCTACGTCATCACCCGCTACAACCGAAGTCAGAACTACGCACTGGCCGTGTGGCAGCTGGCCCAGGCGATCGCCGACGCGCGACGCCCGTCGGGTTGAGCCGGCGGGCGGCGCGGTTTCCCGGACGTCACGACGATCGCCATGAACGCGAAAGCCCACGCCGCCGCCCTGCGCGAGGCGCAGCATGCGCTGGCAGCAGCCGATCCCCTCATGCGCGCACTGATCGCGCGCCACGGACCTTGCCGCCTGAAACCGCACTGGCGTCGAGGCCCCTACGAGGCTCTGGTCCGGGCGGTCATGCACCAGCAGGTGCACGGCCGCGCGGCGGAAGCCATCCTTCGGCGCTTCATGGCGCTCAGTGCATCGGAGCCGTTCCCCACCCCTGCTTCGGTCATGAACCTGCCGGAGGAGGCATTGCGTGCCGCCGGTCTGTCCTGGCAGAAGGTGAGTTATGTACGGGCCATCGCCGCGGCGGCCATCGACGGCACCGTGCCTGTGCGGCGGCGCGACCTCCTGGCGCTCGACGACGAGGCGATCATCGCGCGCCTGATACAGGTGCGCGGGGTCGGCCGATGGACTGTCGAGATGCTGCTTATCTCCACACTGGGCCGGCTCGACGTGCTGCCGGTCGACGACTTCGGTGTCCGGGCCGGCTTCGTCGGTGGCAGCGGCGATCGCGACGGGGTCACCCCACGCGAACTGCGCGTCATCGGGGAACGCTGGGCACCGTACCGCAGCGTCGCGGCGTGGTATCTCTGGCGTGCGACGGAGGACGTCGGAGACTGACCTCCCTGGCGTCCGTCCGCGGACCAAGGACAGAAGTGCGGTGGCCGCAGGGGGGCAAAACGCAAGACCTGACCCTCGGCTGGGTCAGAAGCGGAAATCGGTTCCGATGCCGACCAGCAGCGGCTGGTAGTCCGGGCCCTCGCGCGAGTCCTGGAAGTGGAGGTACAGGACCTCGAGGCGAAGACCCCAGTGCCCGGTGAGCGCGTAGCGGGCGCCCGCTCCGAGCAGGTCCGACACCTTCTGACAGGGCGTGGCGCGTCGGACACTGCGGTTGCTGGTGCGCTGGTAACAGGTCTGGCCGGTGGCGTAGCTGGCGTCGAGGGCGAGACCGGCGCGGCCGGTGAGTTCCCAACGCGGGCCCAGCGGCAGGAATCCCGTCAGGGACATCGCAGTCACTCCGATGGCCCTCACGGTGTCCACCGTTCCCTCGTTCGTCAGGGTTTCGCGTCCCAGTTCACCGAACTGCAGGCGCCCGATTTCGATGCCCAAACCGGGTCCGTATTTCACGCCCGCGGACAGGTATCCCCCGATCGTGGATCCGATCTCGCGGGTCACGGTGCCGGCCGGGCCGGGATCCGCGTCCGACAGATTGAACGCCGATCCGACCAGCGCGCCGACGTAAGGACGTGGCACGATCGGGTCGTCGCTGGCCGACGCACTGGGCAGACCGCCTGCTGTGATGCAGGCGAGGGCTGCGATCCGGAGCCCGGGCCACAGCGCCTGCCACGGTGACCGGCCCATCGCTGGCAGTCGGTCGTTCGCCTCGGGCGGGAGGAAAGTGAGGGCCATGCAGATCCCTGAAGGCATCGTGTGGATACAGGACGGTCGCATGCGCACGGGTCCCGGCCGCAGCATCGGCGAGCGTCGGCGATCGGCTCTGTCCGGAGTGGAGGTCATCCCTCCAGACCGCGCCACGGGCGACCTGCGACCCAGGACAGCCCAGGTTTCGACGGAGCAACCCGGGGAACGTTCCGCATGCCGCCGCGGGTGGACCGACTGCGGCCCGCAGTCTTCCAGGCGGGCGACAGATGCCGCAGTCCCGGCGGGACTTCGGCGGCGGAATCGTTCATGATCGGTCGCGGGTCCGTCGCATGGGACATGGGAGAGGCGCTGATGGGGGAAGCGGCCGGAAGACGTCAGCGGGTCGGCACTGAAACCGAGTCGGGCACCGATGCTCATCGGGATCGCAGCGAATTGGCTGTCGGTGCGATCCGGTCTCCCGGTCTTGTCAGGCGCTGGTGGCCCTGGTCGGCTCGACGAAAGGTCCGATGCCGACGTCGCATTCCTGGTCCATGGGGATTGCCATGCCAGCCCCGACCCTGATCATCCACGCCCATCCCCGGCCCGGGCGTTCACAGATCACCCGGGGGCTGTTGCAGGTCCTGGCGGCGGCGCCGGATACGGACTGCCGCAGCCTCTATGAGCGGTACCCCGATTTCGATATCGATGTCCGGGCGGAACAGCAGGCACTGGCGCGGGCCTCGCTGGTCATCTGGCTGGCTCCGGTGTACTGGTACGGCGTGCCGGCGCTGCTCAAGCACTGGTTCGAGCAGGTGCTTCTCCATGGGTGGGCGTACGGCCCGGGGGGTACTGCCCTCCACGGCAGGACGGCATGGTGGGTCTGCAGCGCCGGCGCGGTGCAGTCGGCCTACCAGCCGGGGGGCAGCCACGGGCGGCCGTTCGAGGATTTCGTCCCGCC
>JBEICA010000378.1:0-2769 GCA_040373665.1 Burkholderiales bacterium
CAGGCGCCGGGGCACTGCACTCGCGCTGCCGGGCGGTGCCCCACGTGCCAGAGCCCCCGCCGCATTCCCCAGGCCGGCGGCCGACAGCACCGCGATCGGGGCAGACGCCGCGAGAGCGAACCACATGTCGTTGAAGCCGCCGCTGACGAGCGCAATGGTGAGCACACCGACCACCGCCATGCCGAGGCCCAGGACAGTCTCCGGGCTCCAGCGGGTGCGCCGATCGACCCCCAGCCACACCAGCCCGGCCCATCGCGCGACCATCGCCAGGATGAGCAGCGCCGTCCCGACGATGATCCCGCGGTCGGTGGTCTGGGGGTTGAGGCCCTGCACACTGGAAGCACGATCGAGCAGGGACCACAGGCCCAGCCCCCCCGCCTGGGCGGATCCGGACACCAGGAGCACATAGGAGAGCGCCGTGGCGACGAGCCCTGCCGCACTCATGAGCACCGCCCGGCGCCGCCAGGGTGCCCGGGTGACCACCCCCACGACCGTGACGAGACCGAAACCGCCCGCGGCCACCACGATGCTGCTGAACTTGCCGCCCGCGACGGCGAAACAGAGCAACAGGACGAGTGCGGCCCAGCCCCAGCGGGACCCTCCACGAAGGGCAGCCAGGAGGGCGACGGACAGTCCCAGCAGCCAGAGGGTGGTCAGGGCCTGCGAAGGGGAGTCGAAGTTCAGCACGGCACCGTAGATAGCCCCCACGGAGCCGCCGCTGACCAGCAGCAGGGCGGCGACGGTCGGGACCCATGGCTGGAGCGAGAGGCGACGCGCCCAGGCCACGGCGACGAGCACGGACCCGACAAGGGCCACCACGGGGAGAACGCGGGTCAGCACCATGAAGGGAGCTGCCCCGGAGGCCTCCGTCAGCTGGCCCACCCAGGCGTATGTCAGCCAGTGGTACCGGAAGTCCGCGCCAGCCATGAAGACGCTGTCGAAGGGAGCGAAGGCCGAGGTCCCCGAGGCGAGCGCCTCGAAGAAGACCATGTCCTGGTGGTAGCCGGTCCACTCCCCCACCCACGTCAGGGGGTAGGTCGCCAGATTGCCTGCGAGGGAGACCACCCCCACCACCAGGCCGATGGCAACCGCCACGCCCTCCGGTGCCGACACCCGCTCCAGGGCAGCAAGTCGCAGCCCACGGGAGCGCCGCACGATCCACACCACGAGGGCGGCCACGGCCGGGAGGGCCCACGCCCAGGCCCGCATCCACGACCCCGTCGGCAGCCAGAATCCCAGGCACCCGGCGAGCACCGCCAGCGCCGTTCCCACCGCCAGACCCATGCCCCCGGCCTCGACCCAGCCGACAGGCCCTCGCTTCAGCAGGCGCCACCAGAACGCACCCGCGACGGCCTGCACGGCCACGAGCAGAGTCAGCACCACCCAGATCACGATCGATCACCCCGCAGGGGTGCGACCACGTTGCGGCTGAGCCACACCGCGCCGAAGTGAGTTCCGGTGTGCCACCTCTCCCGCGCGGCATCCAGCCCGGTGGGCGCGAGGATCTCGCGCCGAGCCCGGTGGAATTCGCGGAAGGACTCCTGCCAGCGCTGCGTGGATGTGCCACCTTCATGGAACTGGGCGATGACGACATCGGTCTCGACGGGATCAGCCATCGTCGAGAGCTTCAGCGCCATCGCGTAGTCAGCCGCGATCGCGTACGAGGTGTCGAAGCCGCCGACGGCGAGCAGGAGTTCTCGACGCGCGAACGTGCCCTGATGCGCGGGGAAGTGACCTCGACTGAACAGCGCAGCCCTCTCCCGCGAGTAGTCCCATCGGGGAGTGACGACCGTGCGTCCGTTCAGCTCGACGATCTCCACGGGGCCGAACCCCCACGACTGCCCCGCGAGAAGGGGCCGCACACGAGCGAGCACGAGGTCGGAGGCGAAGGTGTCTCCGGCATTCGCGAAGTAGACGAACTCCCCCCAAGCCGCCTCGAGCCCGGCGTTCATGGCCGGGTAGATGCCGGATGGTGCGATCCACTGGTACCGGGCAGGCACTGACCCGAGAGCCTGCGGAATCCCGGCGGGGTCGCTGCTCCCATCGATGACCACGAACTCGACGCCCTCGAGATCCTGCGCGGAGAGCGAGGCCAGGGTGCGGCGGAACCCCTCGACGTCATCCCTGACCACCGTGATGACGGACAGCCAAGGTGAGGTCACCTCGGCATTATCGCCGGTGCCCGGGCGAAACCCGCACGTCTAGACTCCCGCCCATGCGGCAGCGGATCTCCCAGGCCGTGAATGAGCGGTTCCCGCGGCTGTCCTGGGACATCTGGAGCGCGCGCCGCGACATTGCACAGTTCTCTCCCGACGAGGTCCCCTCTGCCCTCCGGAATCAGTGGGGCCGCCGTACCGCCTCGAGCGGCGCCACGGCTCACCGCGAACACGCGCAGCCCCGCCTCCTGCTCGTCGTGCCCATGGCGGACCACGTCGAGATCCCGTGGGAGCCGGCCGTCGGCAACTACTCCTACGAGCTCTTCCAGACCGCTTGGGCGTGCATGGGCGAGAACGCGGTCGACACCCTGCGAATCGATCCCGCCGTGTCCACCGGTGAGTTCCACGACCGGATCATCGCCCGCCTCCACGATGGCGGGTTCACCCACGTGATCACGCGCATCGACATCGAGTCCAACGGTGGCGAGGACTGGTCGTGGGATCTGTTCACGCGCAAGCTCCGACGATCCTGGCCCGGCGTCTTCCTCCCGCTCACCTACGACTCCGCCTACCCCTACATCTCCATGCACCTTGACCGCATCACCAGGCTGCA
>JBEICA010000022.1:0-22304 GCA_040373665.1 Burkholderiales bacterium
AGCGTTTTCTTTTTGCAGTGATCTTGCGCAGCGCCGGGCTCATCAGGCGGGCATGCTGTCCTGGCAACTGGTCGCCCATCTCGCCTTCGATCTCGGCCTTCGGCGTGAGGGCCGCAACGGAGTCGACCACGACGATGTCGACGGAGCCCGAGCGCACCAGCATGTCGGCGATCTCCAGAGCCTGCTCGCCATTGTCGGGCTGGGAGATGAGCAGATCCTCGACCTGAACACCGAGCTTGCGGGCGTACTGCGGATCGAGGGCGTGCTCGGCGTCGATGAAGGCGGCAGTGCCGCCCAGCTTCTGCGCCTCGGCGATGACCTGCAGGGTCAGGGTGGTCTTGCCCGAGGATTCCGGCCCGTAGATCTCGATGATCCGTCCCCGCGGCAGGCCGCCGATGCCCAGCGCCAGATCGAGCCCCAGGGAGCCCGTGGAGACCACCTGGATGTCCTGGCTGGTGTCGTTCTCGCCGAGCCGCATGATCGACCCCTTCCCGAACTGTTTCTCGATCTGGGAGAGGGCGGCGGCGAGTGCCTTGGCTTTGTTGTCGTCCATGGGTTTCTGGGTCTCCTCCGGCTGTTTGCGAGCGGGGATTATGGCATAAGGGACATCACCCACACATCGCGATTTTTTGTCCTATATTCAGATACGTAGGGATCACGGGATGCGACTTTCCGGCATCGGGAAGGCGTAAAGATCGGGTTCGGCGCGCCGTTATGTCGTCCATGTCCTCGCTTCCCCAGTCCACCCAGCACATCGGTCGCTTCCAGGTCGTGCAACTGCTCGGGCGCGGCACGCAGGGCTCGGTGTGGCTGGCCCACGATCCGCAGTTGCGGCGCGAGGTCGCGATCAAGACCATCGAAGTCCAGGACGACGAGCGGGATTTCGCGGTGCGCAAGCTGCTCGACGAGGCCATCGCCACCAGCCGTCTGGTGCATCCCAACATCGTCACCCTGTTCGATGCCGGTGACGCCGGCGGTCAGCCGTACCTGGTGTTCGAGTTCGTGTCCGGACGGCCGCTGTCCGATGTCATCAAGGCTTCCGGCCGGCTGCTGCCGGTGCGCGCCTGCGAGATCGCCTGCCAGTTGCTCAAGGGCATCGACTTCGCCCACCAGAAGGGCGTGGTGCACCGCGACCTGAAGCCGGGCAACGTCATGCTGACCGAGGATGGCACCGCCCGCATCATGGACTTCGGCATCGCAGCACTGGTGTCGACCCGCAACGCCGACGAGGCCGGCTTCCACGGCACCCCGGCGTACACCGCGCCCGAATACATCACCGAGCGTGCCTTCTCGCCGCGATCCGATGTCTTCTCGATGGGGATGATGCTCTACGAGATGCTCACCGGCAGCCCGGCGGTGGCGGGGAAGACCGTCTGGGAACTGCTGCACAACATCGCCAACACACCATTCGAGCCGCCCTCCAAACGGGCCGAGGGCATCGACCCGCTGCTCGACGAGATCGTCATGCGGGCGCTGGCCAAGGACCCGGCGGAGCGCTACGAGTCCGCGGGCGCGTTCCGCGAGGCGGTCGAGGCCTACCTGAGCCCGGCCCGCGCCAGGCCGGCCGTGGGCGCCGAGGGCGTGCTCGATTTCCTGATGCGGCGCATCCAGGCGCGCAGCGACTTCCCGGCCCTGGGCGGCACTGTGGCGGCGGTGAACCGGGCCGCCAACTCCACGCGGGAAGGCGTGGCGGCGCTCGCGGGCACCATCCTCAAGGACTTCGCCTTCACCAACACGCTGCTCAGGCTGGTGAATTCGGGCCAGTACGGGCAGCTCGGACGCGGCGTGTCCACGGTGTCGCGCGCCATCATGGTGCTCGGCTTCGATCAGGTCCGGCGCATCGCGCTCGATCTCACCCTGTTCGACAATCTGCCGAACAAGGCCCACGCCGCCAGCCTGCGCGACGAGCTCATCGCGACCTACTTCGCCGCCGTCACGGGCCGGTCGCTGGCCATCTCCACGGGCATGCGGGATGGCGAGGAAGCCTTCGTGGTGAGCATGTTCCACAATCTCGGCCGCCTGCTCGCCGCCTTCTACTTCCACGACGAGTTCCTGGAGCTCCAGAAACTCACCCGCGCCGGCCATGGAGAACGTCAGGCGGCTCTGGCGGTGCTCGGTCTGCCGCTCGACGAACTTGGCAGCGAGGTCGCCAGGACCTGGAATTACCCGGAGGGCCTGATACGCGGCATGGCCGCGGTGGTCGATGAATCGCTGCGCCCCCCGTCGAGCGAAGGGGAGCGCCTGCGGCTGCTGGCGGCGCTCGCCAGCACGCTCACCGCCGCGATCCGCTTCGGCACCGAGGAGGGACGGGCCGAGTGCCTGCTGGAGATCACCAACCGGTTCGCGCCGGCCCTGTCCGTGGGACAGGGGCAGCTCATCGGCGCGGTCGGCAAGGCCGTGGCGGAGATTGCACGCGACGCCTCCACCCTCGACCTCAAGATCACGGAGAGCCCCTTCTTCGAGCGCGCCCTCGCATGGTCGCGGCAGTTCAGCGAATCCGACGAGATCACGGCACTCACCGACACGCTCGCCGGCGCCATCGCAGCCGGGCAGTCCCTGCCTGGCGGCGACCAGCGCGCCCGCAGCGAGGAGGCGCAGCGCCGCAGGGCATTGCTCAACGCCGGCATCCAGGACATCACCAGCGCCCTGGTGGGGAAGTTCGTCCTGAACGACCTGCTCAAGATCGTGCTCGACGCCATGTATCGCGGTGGGGGCTTCGCGCGCGTGCTCCTGCTCATCCGCGACCCGGCCTCGAACAGCCTTCGCGCCCGGTTCGGCCTCGGCAAGGAGGCGGAGGATCTCGTGCGTCGCGCGTTCTCCATTCCGCTGGAGGCCCGCCGCGACATCTTCCATGCCTGCATCTCGCAGGGCGTGGACATCTGCATCGACGACATCGACAACGCCAAGGTGCGGGCCCACGTGCCGTCGTGGTACCGCGAGGCGGTACCCGGCAAATCCATGGTCCTGCTGCCCATCATGATCAACAAGCGCATTGCCGCCCTGCTCTACGGCGATGCCGACCGCGCCGGCACCCTGGCCCTTGGCAGCGAGGAATTGTCCTTGCTTAAGACATTGCGCAACCAGGCCGTCCTCGCCATCCGAAGCCAGCATGCATAACACCGCCCTGCCTGACGCCGCAGTTTCCGGCGAAGCCACCGCCGAGGAACTGACCGTGCTGTTCGCCGACGTCTCCGGAAGCACCCGGCTGTACGAACAGCTGGGCGACAGGGAGGCGCTGCGCCGCGTCGGAGAGTGCCTCGCCGCGGCAACCGACGCCGCCCTCACCTACAAGGGCGAGGTGGTGAAGAACATCGGCGACGAGATCATGTGCATCTTTCCGGACAGCGGTGCCGCCCTGCTGGCCTCGTGCGCGATGCAGGCCGCCCTGCGCAACATGCCACCGGTCAACGGCGTGCCGATGGCCTTCCGCATCGGGTTCCACACCGGCCCGGTGCTGCGGCGTGACGGCGACGCCTTCGGCGACACCGTGAACGTCGCCGCCCGCGTCGCCGCCCTGGCGGCTGCCGGGCAGATCCTGGCCGGCGACACCTCCTGCGCCACCCTGCCGGCCTATCTCAAGTACGGCGTGCGCAGCCTCGGCAACACCTCGCTGCGCGGACGCAACGCCGAGATCCGGCTGCACGAGGTGGTCTGGGACATGGGCGCAGACCTCACCCTGGTCGGCGGCACGCTGCTGGCCCGCGGACCATCACCCGCGGCGGCGCTGGAGCTTCGCTTCGGCACCTACCGCTGGCGTCTGGATTCGGGCTGCATCACGATCGGCCGGGACTCGACCCACCAGATCGTGCTGACCACGCGGCGCGCCTCGCGCAATCACGCCCGCATCGAAGCGCGACAGGGCAAGTTCTTCCTCAAGGACAGCAGCACCAACGGCACCTTCGTGCGTCCGGAGGATGGTGACGAGGTCCGCATCAGCCGCGAGGAGACGGTGCTGCACGGACGCGGCAGCATCTGTTTCGGCGACCCGCCGACCTCCGAGGGCGCCGAGGAACTGCACTACAGCATCGAGTAACATCCGGAGCGTTCGCGAACGTCCCGCAGGGAGGTGCGATGGGCAGGCTGATGCTGGATCTGCTGTGGTGGCTGGCCTGCCGGAGCTGGCGGGCGGCGCGCGCCCTGTCCGGCGACGACGCCTACGAGCGTTACCTCGAGACGATGCCTTCGTCCTCCACCGGCGCCCCCCCGATGTCGCGGTCGCGCTTCTTCCAGGAGCGCCTGGCGACGAAATGGAACCGCCTGGCCTCCTGCGGGCGCTGTTTCGAACCCTGACACGGGCAGAGGGGCTGCGCCCTCAGGACAGCATCGGCGCCTGCGCCATTTCCAGCACACCGTCGAGCGCAGCCAGGACGCTTGCGCCGCGCACCATGTCGCGGTCGCCGTCGAAGCGGAAGGTCGCTGAGCGGCGCAAACCGTCGGACCGCCCCCAGGCAATGCACACCATGCCCACCGGTTTTGCCGGCGTGCCGCCACCCGGTCCGGCCACGCCGCTGACGGCCACCGCCAGGGTCGCGCCGCTGCGGCGCAGCGCACCGTCCACCATCTCCAGGACCACGGGCTCCGACACGGCGCCGTGGACCTGCAGGGTTTCCCCGGACACGCCGAGTTCCTCGGTCTTCGCCGCGTTGCTGTAGGTGATGTAGCCGCGCTCGTACCAGCCCGAACTGCCGGGCACCAGGGTGACGGCCGCCCCGACCCCGCCGCCGGTGCAGGACTCCGCGGTGGTGAGGGTGTCACCACGCGCACTCAGGGCGGCGCCGACCGAAGCGGCCAGTTCGTACAGTTCACCCGCCATGGACCACCACCGTCTTCCAGAGCGCCACCGCCAGCAGGGCGTAGAACGCCGCCACCAGATCGTCGAGCATGACGCCGAGACCGCCCTTGAGGCTGCGGTCGAGCTGCCGGATCGGCGGTGGCTTGTAGATGTCGAACAGGCGGAACAGCAGGAACCCCACGGCCTGCCATGCCGGAGTGGCCGGCAGCATGAACAGCACCAGCAGGAAGGCCACGATCTCGTCCAGCACCATGCCGCTGTGATCCGGCACCCCCAGCGTCCGCCCGGTACGCCCGCAGGCCCAGATGCCGACCAGGAACAGCACCGCGATCATGCCGAGGAAGGCGGCATCCGGGACACGCGGATGCACGAACCAGAAGATGGGCAGGGCCAGGAGCGTTCCGGCGGTGCCGGGAGCCGGCCGCACCAGACCCGAGCCCAGGCCGAAGGCCAGCAGGTGGGCCGGATGGCGCAGCACGAACGCCAGCGTCGGCCGCACAGGCATGACGTCACGCGAAGTGGTCAAAGCCCCCCCGATCGAGCGCAAGCGCTCGCCCGTCGTGATCCAGCACCGACACGCCGCTGCCGACCCCCATCCTGCCGATGCGTGTCAGCGGCACACCGCAGTCCGCGGCGATGCGCGCCACCTGCTCGCGCACGGTCACGGGTGCGGTGAAGATCAACTCGTAGTCGTCGCCACCGGACAGCACCGCGGCCATGCGCTCCGGTGCAGGCAAAGCCGCCATGGCGGACGAGTGCGGCAGCCGCGCCCATTCGAGGGTCGCCCCCAGCCCGGAGCGGCTGCAGATGTGACCGAGGTCCGCCACCAGACCGTCCGAGACGTCGATGGCGGCGTGCGCCACCCCGGCCAGCGCGCGCCCGAGGCTGACGCGCGGCTCCGGACGATCCAGGCGGCGGCGGCAGTGTTCCACGTCCGAGGCATCGGCGGCGAGCAGGCGCCTCCTCGACTGCAACCCGGTCGCGGCCTCCCCGACCACGCCACTGACGTGGATGTCGTCCCCTGCGCGCGCGCCATCGCGGCGCAGAGCGGCCCCGGGGGCGCACTCGCCGACCACGGTGACGCAGAGGTTGCGTGGTCCGCGGGTCGTGTCGCCGCCAGCGAGATCGACACCGAAACGGCCTGCCAGAGCCAGGAAGCCGGCCATGAAGCGCTCGCACCAGGGTTCGTCGAGGTCGGGCAGGGACACCGCCAGGAACGCCCAGCGTGGCCTCGCCCCCATGGCGGCGAGGTCTGACAGATTCACCGCCAGAACCTTGTGCCCGAGTGCCTCGGCATCGGTGCCAGGAAGGAAGTGCACGCCCTCGACCAGCATGTCCGTCGAGATGGCGAGTTGTGTGCCGGGGGTGGGGACCAGGAGGGCCGCGTCGTCGCCGCCGGCCAGCAGGGTGTGGTCGGTGGCGGGGGAAAACACCCGGTCGATGAGGCGGAACTCCGGAGACATGCCTGTGATTCTACCCTCCGGGTCCCGCCGCACCGCCAGGGCACGGGCCCGGGTGGCCAGGACATCTCGTCATCACCTGGGCTGACAAGGCATCAGACCGGGACTGGCTTCTGGATTTGCGAGGTCACGACCCGGAACAGGTCCGACAGATGCAGCAGGCCGCGCGAATCACTCGGACCGGCTCTGGCGCCTGACGGCCTCCCCGGGCCGCACCTGGGCCGCAAGACGATCCAGGACGCCATTGACGAAACGGTGACCATCGGTGGCGCCAAACACTTTGGCGATATCCACGGCCTCGTTGATGATCACCCGGTAGGGTGTTTCCGGATGCGCCGACAGTTCCAGGGCGCCGATGAGCAGAATCGCATGCTCCACTGGCGACAGCGCCTCCACCCCCCGATCCAGGACCGGCGCGAGCAGCGTGCGCAATGCCTCGACATCCCCCGTGACGCCATCGATGAGGCTGTCGTAGAGCCCGGCGTCGGCGCGCAGAAACGCTTCGTCGAGCCGGGCGTCTCGCTTGATGTCGCGTGCCTCCCGCGGATTCAGCAGCCAGGAATAGAGTGCCTGGGTGGCGAGTTCGCGACTGAGGCGGCGCGCATTCTTCGGCCGCGCGGGCCGTTGTTCCTCTTCAGTCACGCTCGTCCTCGATGGCCTGCAGCAGATTGGCCATCTCCACCGCCACCCTGGCTGCCTCGGCACCCTTGATGTGCATGCGGGCCATCGCCTGCTCGTCGGTGTCGGTGGTCAGCACACCGTTGGCGATCGGGATGCCGGTATCCAGGCCGACGCGCATGATGCCCGCTGCCGATTGATCGGATACCACCTCGAAGTGGTAGGTCTCGCCGCGGATCACCGCCCCGAGCGCCACCAGGGCCTGGAACTGCCCGGTCGCGGCGAGCCTGTTCAGGGCCAGGGGAATCTCCAGCGCCCCCGCCACCGACACCGTGGTCATGTCGTCGCGACGCACGCCGAGACGCTGCAGTTCGGCGATGCAGGACCGGCGCAGCGCCGCGCAGATCTCCTCGTTGAATCGGCTGGTCACGATGCCCACCACGAGCCCCTCGCCGGACAGATCCGGCACGATCGCGTCGATGTCGCCGACGTCGTCGACTCCAGTCATTGCCCTGCCTCCATGTTCATGCGCGTGTCCCCGACATGGGGGATTCCAGGTGACCGACGACCTCGAGGTCGAAGCCGGTCATGCTCGGCATGCGCCTGGGATGCGCCAGCAGCCGCATGCGCGCGACGCCCAGGTCGCGCAGGATCTGCGCGCCGATGCCGTAGGTGCGAAGGTCCATCCGCCGCCGCGCACCGGAGCTGCCATCGCTGGCGAGCCGCGCCAGGAGGTCCTGGCCGGTCTCGGTGCGGTGGAGCAACACGATCACGCCGCGCCCCTCCGCCGCCACCCGGGCCAGGGAATCGTTGAGGTTCCACGAGTGGGTGACGTCTCCCGCATCGAGTGCGTCGATGGCCGAGAACGGCTCGTGCACCCGGACCAGCACCGGCGCCTCGCCCCCCACCTCGCCGAACACCAGGGCCAGATGGGTCTCGCGGGAGATCTTGTCGGCATAGGCGATGGCGCGGCAGGCGCCGTGCACGGTGCGCATCGGGCGCTCGTAGGCGCGCGCCACCAGAGACTCGGTGCGGCTGCGGTGATGGATGAGGTCGGCGATGGTCCCGATCCTGAGCCCGTGCTCCCCGGCGAACTCGACCAGATCGGGCAGGCGCGCCATGGTGCCGTCGTCCTTCAGGATCTCGCAGATCACGGCGGCCGGCTCCAGCCCGGCCAGCTGGGCGAGGTCGCAGCCCGCCTCGGTGTGACCCGCACGCACCAGCACCCCGCCCGGCTGGGCCATCAGAGGAAAGATGTGCCCGGGCTGCACGATATCTCCCGGCGCGGCATCGGAACGCACGGCGGTTCTGATCGTGTGGGCCCGGTCGGACGCCGAGATGCCGGTCGTCACGCCTTCCGCCGCCTCGATGGACACGGTGAAGTTGGTGCCCATGGAGGACCGGTTCGCCGACACCATGAGGCCGAGATTGAGCTGGCGGCAGCGCGCCTCGGTCAGGGTCAGGCAGATGAGGCCACGCCCGTAGCGTGCCATGAAGTTGATGGCCTCTGGCGTCGCGAACTGAGCCGCCATGACCAGATCACCCTCGTTCTCCCGGTCTTCCTCGTCCACGAGGACGACCATGCGACCGGCGCGAAGCTCCTCGATGATTTCGGGTGTGCTGCTGATGCTCATGGCGTGGAGATCGGGGGATGAGAAACGGGGCGCAGAAATGAACCGGGCACTGCTGACCCGGCGCGGGTGGCCGGGAGAGCTCGACGGGAGGAGGATTCTAACCGCACGCCACCCCGAACGGGAGGTGCTTGCGGCGGGAGCGGGTGGGACGCGGAGCAGAAGGGTAGAATCCGGGTTTTTCGTGGTCTCGTCGCGTGCCCTCCAGGGGTTGGCGACGGGGCCCCATCCCGAGGACAGTCGATGCCCAAACCCAATTACGCCTTCGAGAAGCGGCAGCGCGAGCTGGCAAAGAAGCAGAAAAAGGAAGAGAAGCTGCTGAGAAAATCCAGCCAGCAGAGCGATGCGCCTGAGGGCGAGCCCGCCGACGAGGCTCAGGTCGACCCCTCTGCCCCCGAAAACGGCCCGGCGGCGCCCTGACGCCCCAGCCTCGACGCGATCGGGGCTCAGCGGGCTGGGCGACAGCACGCTTCCGGACGGCATCACACCGGCTTCCGACGCGGTGCCGACCCTCCTGACCCGGCTCTGTCAGACGGAGCGCCCGGAGCCGCCCGCCGCGACCGAAGCGTTTCCGATCGCCTCATCGGGTGGCGTGTCCTCGCGGATCACGTCCAGCCACCCTCCGGCCGCAAGACGGTCCCGCCTGATGCCGTCGATCACCGCGAGGGCGGCCGCGTCGCAGTAGGCCACCCGCCGCAGGTCGAGCCGGGTCTGCCCGGCAGGCCGCCGGCGAAGGTGCCGCGCCAGCGTGTCGATGGATGCATAGAAGAGGTTGCCGCGGACCGCGATGTGTTCGACCCCCCCCTGCTGGGAGGTCTCCAGCGAGACCGCGGACGCGCCGGATACGAAGAACCCCACCGAGGCGATGGCCGCCACGACCAGACCCGCCTCCAGTCCGACGAAGCACACGGTGAGCGCCGTGAGCCAGCACACCAACAGATCCGCCCGGTGGCGTGCGAACAGGCGGATCTCCTGCCACTGGATCATGCCCATGCCCACCAGGCACAGCACGGCGGCGATTGCCGGCATTGGCAGACGGGTGAGTGCCGGCGCGCAGCCCCAGGCGATGACCAGAACCGCCGCCGACGATACGATCCCGGACAACGGTGAGCGCGCGCCCATGCCGATGGCCACGCTGGTGCGGTTGAAACTCCCCGATCCCGCGAAACAGGACATGAAGGCCCCGACGAGGTTCGACAACCCCTGAGCAAACACCTCCTTGTGGAGATCGGTGTCGGGGTTGTGGCGCAGCTTGAGGTCGCGCGCGATCACCAGGGACTGCGCCAGCCCGAGCACGGCGATGGCCACCGCACTGGGCAGCAGTTCCTCCAGAACCAGCAGGTGTTCCCGGCTGAATGACGGCACGCGCCAGGGCAGGGGCTGCAACACGATGCGCCCCAGGAGCTCCACCTGGGAGTGTGCCGGCCCCACCCAGCCGTCGATCGCCGCACCCGCAGCCCAGCCGGCGAGCAGAGCCGCGATGATGTGGCTGCGCGGCAGCCGGCGCCGCAACAGCAGGGCGCTGACGATCGTGACGGCGCTGATGGTGGCCGCAAAGGGATTGACGATCTCCTCCCAGGACGCGATCACCACCATGAACTTCTCGTGGAAGAACTGCATCGACAGGCCCGACACGCCGAGGGTGCCCTCCAGCGAGGACGTGATCAGCAGCACCCCGACCCCGATCTTGATGCCCCCGATGGCTGCCGGGCTGAGGTGACGGAACACCGTTGCCGTGCGCATCAGCCACAACCCCAGCTGCAGCAGGCCGACCGCCATGGTGAGCAGCAGCACGTACTCGGTATAGAGGGGGCTGCCGCGTCCGGCGTGCGGCATGACCGCCAGACCGATGAGGATGGACATGGCGGTGTTGGGGCCGCCGACCATGGCGCAACTGCCGAACAGGCTCGAGACCAGCGCCACGAACACTGCGCAGTAAAGCCCGTACTCTGGCGGCAGACCGGCGAGGTAGGAGAACGTGATCGCCTGCGGAATCACGAGCACCGCCCCCGCCACGCCGGAGCCCACTTCGCCTCGCCAGCCGGTGCCCCTGCGCCACGACAGGTCCGGCAGGGTCTCGCGCAACAGGACGGCGAAGGCGCCCGCGCGATCGCTCAATTCAGCGCCCCTCGGACCTGCCGAGACCGCCCAGCCAGTGCAGCAGCCTCTCGCCGAGCTTGCGCAGCCTCCCCTCACGGGGATCGAAGGGACGTGGCTGCAGATGCAGGTAGGCCGCCACGTCCAGCGCCTCCTGCTGGCTCAGGCTGCGCCCGGCGCCCAGCGGCATGTTGGCCCAGATGAAGCCGGCCGCCTTGTGGATGTTGTTCATGCCGGCTCCGGCGTTGTAGGCGTCAGGCCCCCAGAGCGGCGGCACGCCGGGACCCCCCTGCCCTTCGGCACCGTGACAGGCGAGGCAGGCACGCCGGTAGACCGTCTCCCCCATGGCCGGATTCGGGTCCTGGTTGGTCTGGGTGAGCGTGGGCACGCCCCAGTTCCTGGGCGGTGTGCCGATCACCTCCCCCTCCGACAACCAGTGGATGTAGGCGGCGACCGCCAGCACTTCCGGCGCATCCGCCGGCGGCATGACGCCGTTGTGGCTGTACAGGAAGCACTCGCGTATGCGCAGTCCGATGCCGTTGCGCACACCGTTCTTGGCGCGCCAGCGCGGATACAGTCCCGCCACGTTCAGCGGCAGGGCGTCGGGAACCGTGCCGGCCTTGAGGTGGCAGTTGGTGCAGCTCAGCCGGTTGCCGGCGTAGCGTGGCGCGTATCGCGGCGTGTCCGTGACGATGTTGTAGCCATGGACGATGTTGCTCTCGTAGTCGTCGAGGACGGTGCGGGCCTTGAGCTCCTCGATGCCTGTGCGCGCCCCGGCGGTGCCGGTGCACAGCAACGCCAGCAACGCGGTCGCGCCGGCACGCCGGCGGACCGCGGCGCATGCGGCCGGGCCGGGGACACCGGCCGCCCGGCGAGCGGGCATGTCAGCCCGCGAACAGGTAGGTGCAGCCGCGCCTGGCCGCCGCGTGACAGGCAAACACGCCCGAAGGCATCACACGCACGCCAGGCAACACCGCATCGAGCCATTCCTTCTTCGCCGCCGCCGGGTCGAGACCGAGCTTCTTCGCGATCATGGCACTGCGGAAGGTCAGCGCCAGATCACAGGCAACCACCCCGACCCCGCGCTCGATCAGCCGGGCCAGGGCGGCCTCGGCGAAAGGCAGCGCACCCGGCTTGAGGTAATAGGGATTGCGCACGGCGGGCGCCTTGGTCTCCGGGTCGTCGATGTGGAACATCTCCCCGAGGCGATACTTCGCCCACACGGCGTCGCCGAGGGCCAGCGGAATCGTGTCGTGGCGGATCACGAGGACCGCCCCCACCTCCGACGGCGGGACACCCAGCCCCACGGGAGCCGTCATGAGAAACCCGAGGGTGTAGATCAGGCCCATGCCGTTGTTCAACTCCGGCCAGTCTGTCACCTGACGGTGGCGCCCGGGCACTGCGTCGAACCAGCGCGCGATGTCGCCCGCCATCTCGGTGGCGGGTTCATGGTGCGCCGCGACCGCCTCCGGGGTGCCCAGGGCCGCTCCCATGCCGATTGCCGCAGCAGCAAGGGCGAGGAAGTCCCGCCGGTTTTCCGTGTCCTGGTCTTCGTTCATGCTCGACTCCTCCGTTTGGGCGCCGGCGGCCGATGCGGTTGCCGGCGCTGCATGGACAACGCTTTCGATGGTACCAAGGGCGCCATCGCCCCGTATCCGGCGGACTGCAGGGGTGTTGCAGGACCGCCTGGCGTCACTGCCCGGTCAGCATGCGCTCCACGTAACGGGCGATGAGGTCGACCTCCAGATTGACCCAGCTGCCGCATGCGAGCGCCCCGAGGTTGGTCATCGCCAGGGTGTGGGGGATGAGATTGACCGCAAAGACATCGTCCTCGACCCGGTTCACGGTGAGACTGACGCCATTGACCGTGATCGAGCCCTTGCGGGCGACGTAACGCGACAACTCCCGGGGTATGCGGAAGGCGAGCCGCCGGTTGTCCCCCTCGGGAGTGACCGAGATCACCTCGCCGACGCCGTCGACGTGACCCGTCACCAGATGCCCCCCCAGCCTGTCGTTCGCCCGCAGGGCCTTCTCCAGGTTCAGGCGCTGTCCGGCGCGGAAACCCGCGGTGCAGTCAAGCGTCTCCCTGGAGATGTCGACCTCGAAACCGGTGGCGTCCAGGGACACCACGGTGAGACAGCAGCCATCGACCGCGATGCTGTCGCCGAGCAGGGCGTCGGCCAGATCGAGGTCGGGCGCGTCGATGCGGGCCCGCGCGCCAGCCTCGCCGGGAACGAAGCGATCGATGCGACCGACCGCCTGGACGATACCTGTGAACATGTTTCCTCCTGTTGCCTGTATGCGCTGACCGTCGCCGCTCAGCGGCCACCGATGACCGGCCTCGCCAGGATCCTGAAATCGGGACCGAAGGCCGTCACCTCCCGTACCGCCAGCTCCGGCATCGCGGCCACCGCCTCGGCCGGTGGCAGGGCCAGCATGCCGCGGGCGGCATCGCCGAGCAGCCGCGGCGCATAGTAGAGGATGAGTTCGTCCACCAGCCCGGCGGCAAACAGGGCGCTGTGCAGATTGATGCCGGCCTCGGCCAGCACCTCGTTGACGCCCTCGTCGGCGAGACGCCGCATCAGCGCCGCCAGATCCACCTTGCCACCGGCATCCGGCAGCACCCAGACCGCCGCCCCGGCGGAGACCAGTGCAGCGGTCCGGGCGTCGTCGCGCAGCGCAGTCGCCACGACCACACCACCGCCCTCCAGGATGCGGGCGTCGAGGGGGATTCGAAGCCGGCTGTCCACCACCACGCGCAGGGGCTGTCGTTCCGCCGGCACGTCGCGCACGGTCAGCCGCGGATCGTCATCCCGCAGGGTGCCGATGCCGGTCAGGATGGCGCAGGAGCGGGCCCGCCAGCGATGCCCATCGCGGCGGGCCTCGGGGCCGGTGATCCACTGGCTCGCCCCATTGGGCAGGGCGGTCTTGCCATCCAGGCTCGCGGCGATCTTGACCCGCAGCCACGGGCGCCCCCGGGTCATGCGCGATACGAAGCCGACGTTGAGTTCGCGCGCCTCGGTCTCGAACAGGCCGCACTGCACGGCGATGCCGGCGGCGCGCAGACGCTCGAGCCCCGTGCCCGCCACCCGCGGGTTGGGGTCGGCCATCGCGGCCACCACCCGCGCCACGCCGGCACGGACCAGCGCCTCGGCGCATGGCGGCGTACGCCCGTGGTGGCTGCAGGGCTCGAGACTCACATAGGCCGTGGCACCCGGTGCAGCCGCGCCTGCCGCCTCGAGGGCGTGCACCTCCGCATGCGGTTCGCCCGCGCGCCGGTGCCAGCCCTCCCCCACCACGACGCCTTCGCGGACCAGCACGCAACCCACCCGTGGATTCGGGGTCGTGGTGTCCATGCCGAGTGCCGCCAGCTCGAGAGCGCGCGCCATGTGACGCCGGTCGTCGTCCGTCCAGGTCATGGCTTGCGCGCGGCAGCCCGACGGCGCGGCGACGGCTTCGCCACCTCCTCGAGCACGTCGCGGAAATCATCCACGTCCTGGAAGCTGCGATAGACCGAGGCGAAGCGGATGTAGGCCACCTTGTCCAGCTTGTAGAGTTCCTTCATCACCATCTGCCCCACCGCCTGGGACTCCACCTCACGCTCGCCCAGGGCCAGCAGCCGCTGGGTGATGCGCTGGATCGCCGCATCCACCTCGCCCGTCGGCACCGGCCGTTTGTGAAGTGCGCGGGTGAAGCTGGTGCGCAGCCTGGTCTCGTCGAACTCGGCGCGACTGCCGCTCGTCTTGACGATCTGCGGCATGCGCAACTCGACCCGCTCGAAGGTGGTGAAGCGCTTGTCGCAGGACAGACAGCGGCGGCGGCGGCGGACGCTGTCGCCCTCCTCGCCGACCCGCGAGTCGACCACCTGGGTATCCGCATGCCCGCAAAAGGGGCACTTCACGGTGCTGCCGCCATGGATTCGGCACTGCAGCCGCTGCCCGGCCGGGGGCGCAGTGCAGGTGTCTTCATGTCAGCCCCGCCCGTGGTGCTATCGGTACACCGGAAAGCGGCGGCACATTTCGGTGACGTCGCCGGCCACCCGCGCCAGCACCGACTCGTCCCCGGGCGCCTCGAGCACGTCGGCGATGAGGTCGCCGAGCCGCGCAGCCTCCGCCGGCCCGAAACCGCGCGTGGTCATCGCCGGCGAGCCGATGCGGATGCCGCTGGTGACGAAAGGCTTCTCCGGGTCGTTGGGGATGGCGTTCTTGTTCACCGTGATGTGCGCCCGGCCGAGCGCGGCCTCCGCCGCCTTGCCGGTGATGCTCTTGGCGCGCAGGTCGAGCAGGAACATGTGGCTTTCGGTTCGCCCGGACACGATGCGCAGGCCGCGCCGCGTGAGCGACTCGGCGAGAACGCGCGCGTTCTCCAGCACCTGCTCCTGGTAGCTGCGGAACTCCGGGGTCATGGCCTCGCGGAAGGCGACGGCCTTGGCGGCGATGACGTGCATGAGCGGTCCGCCCTGCAGCCCGGGGAAGATGGCGGAGTTGAGCATCTTCTCGTGCTCCGCGGCGGCCAGGATGATGCCGCCGCGCGGCCCCCGCAGGGTCTTGTGGGTGGTGCTGGTGACGAAATGCGCGATGCCCACGGGGCTGGGATAGACGCCCGCCGCGATCAGCCCGGCGTAATGGGCCATGTCGACCAGCAGGTAGGCGCCGACCGCGTCGGCGATCTCGCGGAAGCGGCGGAAATCGATGCGCAGGGCGTAGGCGGAGGCGCCGGCGACGATCATGCGCGGGCGGTGCTGTTGCGCCAGACGCTCCACCTCGTCGTAGTCGATGACTTCGTCGGCGGTCATGCCGTAGGCGACCGCGTGGTAGAGGCGGCCTGACAGATTGACCGGCGAGCCGTGCGTCAGGTGACCGCCGTGGGCCAGCGACATCCCCAGCAGCGTGTCGCCCGGCTTGAGCACCGCGGTGTAGACCGCCTGGTTGGCCTGGGAACCCGAATGCGGCTGGACGTTGGCGTACTCGGCGCCGAACAGCTGGCGGCAACGGTCGATGGCCAGCTGCTCGGCAACGTCGACGTGCTCGCAGCCGCCGTAGTAGCGCTTGCCCGGGTAGCCCTCGGCGTATTTGTTGGTGAGCACCGAGCCCTGTGCCTCGAGCACGCGCGGACTGGCGTAGTTCTCGGAGGCAATGAGCTCGATGTGATCCTCCTGGCGCGCCACCTCGGCGCGGATGGCGTGGTCGAGCTCGGGATCGAAGCCGGCGATGGTGTCTTGGCGGGTGAACATGTCGGGAAAGTGCCTGATGGGAAAGCGGATGGTACCACCGCAGGCGCGGCCCGCCGCACTGGAGTATGCCGGAGCCGCGCGGGAAATGCCTTGCCATTGAACGGCTTGCGGCGACGCAGCATCGCCAGTTCGCAAACCCTTGGCGTATGATCCGCGCTGTCCGTGCATGCCGGGAAGAGGGCCCGCCGCGCGGGACCGAGCCAGGCCGCCGCCCCGTGTCGCCAGACGCAGCGGCAGACGACAACCCGGAGGAGTCCGACAACATGCCCAACGTCCTGTCCAAGCTGATCTGGGTGGCGATCGCCATCCTGGGAGCGTCCGCCATCGGCGGAATCGCGCTCCACCGCGGCGAGTCCATCAACGCGATGTGGTTCATCGCTGCCGCGGTCTGCACCTACCTGATCGCCTACCGCTTCTACAGCGCCTGGATATGCGCCAAGGTGCTGGTGCTGGACGAGACCCGCGCCACCCCCGCCGAGCGCTTCAACGACGGCCGCGACTTCGTGCCCACCAACAAGTGGGTCGCCTTCGGCCACCACTTCGCCGCCATCGCCGGGCCCGGACCGCTCATCGGACCGACGCTCGCCATGCAGTTCGGCTACCTGCCCGGCACGCTTTGGATCCTGGTCGGTTCCGTCCTCGGCGGCTGCGTGCAGGACATGGTGACGATGTTCTGCTCCACCCGCCGCGACGGTCGCTCCCTCGGTCAGATGGCGAAGGACGAACTCGGCGCGATCGGCGGCTGGGCCGCCATGATCGGCGCACTGATGATCATCGTCATCCTGATCGCCGTGCTCGGCCTCGTGATCGTCAAGGCGATGAAGCACAGCCCCTGGGCCACGGCCACCGTCCTGGGCACCATCCCCGTGGCCATGCTGATCGGCATCTACATGCGCGGCATCCGCCCCGGCCGGGTGCTCGAAGGTTCGCTCATCGGCATCGCACTGCTGCTCGTCTGCGTGTGGGGCGGCGGCGTGGTCAACGAGTCCGAGTCGCTCAAGGGCATGTTCGACTGGGACGACATGCAGTGCGCCTGGTTCGTCATGATCTACGGCTTCTCGGCGGCGGCCCTGCCGGTGTGGCTGCTGCTGGCGCCACGCGACTACCTGTCGACCTTTCTCAAGCTGGGGGTGGTGTTCATGCTGGCCGCGGCCATCATGCTGACCGCGCCCGAGGTCAAGATGCCCGCCGTGACCCAGTTCATCGACGGCACCGGCCCGATCTTCAAGGGCACCCTCTTCCCCTTCGTCTTCATCACCATCGCCTGTGGCGCCATCTCCGGCTTCCACTCGCTGGTCTCCTCCGGCACGACGCCGAAGCTGCTGGCCAACGAGAAGGAGATCCGCATGATCGGCTACGGCAGCATGGCGCTCGAGTCCTTCGTCGCCATCATGGCGGTGATCGCCGCGACCGTGATGGAGCCCGGCGTCTACTTCGCCATCAACAGCGCGGCCGGGGTGGTGGGCAAGGAGGCTGCGGACGCGGTCGCCAAGATCAGCTCCTGGGGCTTCCCGGTCACGGTGGAGCAGATGAACGTGCTCGCCAGCGAGATGGGCGAGAAGACGCTGTTCGCCCGCGTCGGCGGCGCGCCCTCGCTGGCGGTGGGCATGGCCACCATCTTCCATTCCACCTTCGGCGGAAAGATGCTCGCCATGTGGTACCACTTCGCCATCATGTTCGAAGTGCTGTTCATCCTCACCACCCTGGATGCCGGCACCCGCGTGGGGCGCTTCATGCTGCAGGACCTCCTCAAGCACGTCTCGCCCGCCTTGGGCAACACCGCCTCGTATCCGGCCAACGTGCTGGCCAGCGTGGTCTTCGTGACCGCCTGGGGCTACTTCCTGGTGCAGGGTGTGAAGGATCCGCTCGGCGGCGTGAACATCCTCTGGCCGCTGTTCGGCATTTCCAACCAGTTGCTGGCCGGCATCGCCCTGACGGTGTGCACGGGCATCATCATCAAGATGGGCAAGGTGCGCTACGCCTGGGTCACCGGCCTGCCGCTGACCTGGCTGGCGGTGGTCTGCACCAGCGCCGCCATGGAGAAGGTGTTCAGCCCGAACCCGGCGGTGGGCTTCCTGTCCGGCGCCAACAAGCTGGCGGCCGATCTGGCTGCGGGCACCCTGCCCCCCGAGAAGGTGGCGTCGGCCCCGGCGCTCATCCTCGGCCAGCGCATCGACGCCGTGCTCGCGCTGCTATTCGCCATCATCCTCTGGGTGGTGATCGTCGACATGCTGCGCATGGCGCGCCGCTTCCTGAACGGTCACCCGGTGCAGCCGCTGTCCGAGTCTCCGCATACGCCGACCCAGCTGGCCTGGGCCCGCGACTGACGTCTCTCCATGCGGCGGGCGGTCGTGACGGGCCGCCCGCCGGGGGTGCATCCTTTTCCCTGACCACCATGCGCGACGACCTGAAGAAACTCTGGGAGTTCATGCGCCAGGTGTCGGGAGACGACGCCTACGAGCGCTACCTCGAGCGCCACCGCCGTACCCACCCGGACATGCCCCCCCTGACGGAGAAGGAGTTCTTCGCCTCCGAGCAGGACCGCAAGTGGAGCGGCGTCACCCGCTGCTGCTGAAGACCGGCCGGTCACCGGGCGGCCGGCAGTGACGCCGCCGCCCCGCGTGTGCGTCAAAGCCAGGCGGCTTCCAGGATCCCGAGATACTCCTGCACCGAGGCCTTGCGCGGGTTGGTGCCATGGCAATGATCCTTCGGCGCGGCCTCCGCGATGCCGGGCAGCGCCTCGCGCGCCACACCCATCGATTTGAGGCCGGCCGGCAATCCCAGGCAGGCGTTCAGGTCGGCGATCGCCTGCGCCACATCACTGCCCGCGGGCAGTCCCATGACCCGGGCCATGGTGCCGAGTTTGTCACCCACGTGGCCGGCGTTGAAACGGATCACCTCCGGCAGCAGCACGGCGTTGAGGGTGCCGTGATGGAGCGTCACGCCCGGCAGGGCTCCGAGGGGATGGGACAATGCATGGACAGCGCCCAAGCCCTTCTGGAACGCCAGCGCGCCCTCCATGGCCGCCATCATCATGTTCCATCGGGCCTCACGGTCGCCGCCATCGCGGGTCGCGCGCTCGATGTGGGCGGCGCACTTGGCCAGTCCGTCGAGGGCGATGGCCTCGGCTGGCGGATTGACCAGCGGTGACAGGAAGGTCTCGATGCAGTGGGCCATCGCGTCCATGCCGGTGGCCGCAGTGAGCCCGGCCGGCAGCCCCAGGGTCAGTTCCGGATCGCAGATCGCGACACGCGGCAGCAGATGGGGCGAAAGCAGCCCGAGCTTGCGTCCGTCTCCGAGGATGATGACGGCGCCGCGCCCGACCTCGCTGCCCGTACCCGCCGTGGTCGGAATGGCGATCAGTGGCGCCACCGCGGCCGTGATGCGCGCCGCGCCGCCCTCCACGGCCGCGTACTGCACCAGCGGGCCCGGATGGGTGGCCAGCAGGGCAACGGCCTTGCCGAGATCCAGCGATGAACCACCTCCCATCGCGATGATGCCGTCCGCGGCGCTGTCGCGATAACGAGCCAGCGCCGCCAGGGTCGCAGCCTCGGTCGGGTTGGCAGGGGTCTGGTCGAAGACCTCGAAACCGAGGGCCGGATCGAGCGCCTCGCGCAGCCGCTCCAGCAGGCCGCAGGCGCGGATGCCGGCATCGGTGACGATCAGGGGCCGGCGGATGCCCAGCCGCGCGCACTCGGCAGAGACGAGCCGGATGGCGCCGAAATCGAACTGCGCCGTGGTGAGGTAGCTGATGGTGGCCATGTCGGAATCCGCGGGAATAAGTGAACGGCGATTATCACCGATCCCCCAACGACCAAGACCTCGCTCCTTCCCGGATTCAGGCCGACCTGGAGCCCGTTGGCGCGTCGCTGCCGACCGCTTTCCTCTCCTCGTTCATGCGCATGGCGGCCACTGCCTCCCCGAGCGCGGCCATGTCACGCCGGACCTCGGCCATGTCGGTACGCAACTCCTTGAGCAACCGCCGCTCCTCCTCGCTGATGAGGGAGGCGAGGTCCTGGCGCATGCCCCGAATATCCTCGTGCATCTCTGCACGCAGCCGCCGCTCGTCCTCCCCCACCAGCAGCGCGGCGATGCTGGCCGTCACCATGGACATGGTGGCGACACCGACAATGGCGATGAGCGCAGCGAAGTAGCGCGCGCCCGTCGTGGTCGGCACGAAATCCCCGTAGCCGATGGTCGCACCCGTGACGAAGGCGAGCCACAGCCCCTCGCCGTAGCTCGCCACGGTCGGCTCCAGCCAGTAGAACCCGAAACCGGAAAGCAGCAGCGCCACCAGACCGAACACCAGGGTGTAGGGCAGACCGCCCTTGCGGAAGAGCCGACTGCCCACCCCGGCCGCCCGCACCAGCAACAGGCCCACCAGCCCGAGGCGCGACAGGCGCACCAGCACCGCCCACTGCGTCTCGAACCCGACCAGCCCGGTCACCGAGAAGCCGATGACCACCAGATCAAGCCAGTTGCGGGCAAGGTAGCGCGCCCGGAACCGGGTCAGATGCAGCATCCAGGCGAGCTCGATGCAAAAAGCCAGAAGCACGAACCACTCGACCGCCGCGCCAAGCAGCCGCGCCGGCTGGCTTCCGATCAGTTCCTCGCCGAGGAATCCCGCGAGGGACAGCACCACGACCGCGATCATGACCGGATGCAGGCGCTTCTCCCAGGACCGCGCCCTGGGGCTGTCGTCCTCCGGGGCGCCCCCGATGCCCGCCCAGGTCGCGAAAGGCGGGTTCACCCGCGCCCACCCTTCCGGGTCACTCGCCGGCCACCGTCATCTCGTCCACGAGGATCGATCCGCACTGCCGCGGCCCGCGCACCAGGACGTCGCTGCCCGCGGCAACGATGCCGCGGAACATGGCCTTGAGGTTGCCGGCCCCCGTGATCTCCTGCACCGGGTAGGCGATGGCGCCGTTCTCCACCCAGAAACCGGCCGCACCGCGGGAGTAGTCACCCGTGACCATGTTCAGGCCGTGGCCCAGCATTTCCGTCACCAGCAGGCCGCTGCCCATGAGGGCGAGCAACTGCCCGAGATCTCCGTCCGTGGGATCGAGCACCAGGTTGTGGGTGCCGCCGGCATTCCCGGTGGAGCGCATGCCCAGCTTCCGGGCCGAGTAGCTGCCAAGGAAATAACCTTCGAGCACCCCGTCCCGAACCACCTCCCGGTCCTGCGTGGCGACGCCCTCGTCGTCGAAGGGACTGCTGGCCAACCCGCGCGGCACGTGGGCCAGATCACGGATGCGCACCACCGGCGAAAAGATCTGCTGCCCGAGGCTGTCGAGAAGGAAGGAGGATTTTCGGTAGAGGCTGCCGCCGCTGGCGGCGGACGCGAAATGGCTCAGCAGGGACGCCGCGATGGGCGCCTCGAACAAGACCGGGCATTGCCGCGTCGTCAGGCGTCTGGCACCGAGGCGTGCGGCCGCCCGTCGCCCGGCCTCGCGGCCCACCGCCTCGGCCGCCTCCAGGCCTGTTGGTACACGCGCAACGGAGTACCAGTCGTCGCGCTGCATGCCGTCACCCTCCCCCGCCACCACCGAGCACGAGATGCTGTGACGCGTGGCCGGGAATCCACCGACGAAACCCAGGGAGTTGGCATAGACGAACTGCGAGGCGTGGGTGCTCACCGTGGCACCCTCGGAGTTGCCTATCCTGGCGTCCGCAGCCAGGGCCGCCGCCTCGCACTCGCGGGCGATCACGATGGCTTGCTCCACCGGCAGCGACCACGGGTGATACAGGTCCGGATCCCAGGGTTCGCGCGCCAGCAGCCCGGCATCCGCCAGCCCGGCACAGTCGTCCTCCGCGGTATGGCGGGCGATGGACAGGGCCGCCCGGACGGTCTCCTCGATCGCCTCACGGGACAGGTCGGCACTGGAGGCATGACCACGGCGCTGGCCAAGGTAGACCGTGACCCCGAGGCCCTTGTCGCGGTTGTACTCGATGGTCTCGACCTCCCCGCGACGCACCGTCACGGACTGCCCGTGGCTCTCGGTGAGATCGAGTTCCGCACTGGTGGCCCCCTGGGAGACCGCGACGCGCAGCACGTCCCGCGCCAGGGTCTTCAGGGTGTCGAGATCGAAGGAAAAGCCGTCTGCGTCTGTCACGTGTCGTGGGTCCGTTGCGGGAGAAAGGTGCGGGAGCACCGAAGGATGATGCCTGGGAAGGCAGCGGCGTTTATCATATCAAGCAGCATGATCGATCCGAGTCCGACGCTGGAGGATGGCCCCAGCAAATCGCAGCGAAAACGCGAGTCCGAGGCACTGCAGGTGCTGGGGGAGACGCTCGTCGGTCTTGGTGCCGACCAGCTCGCCCGCATCGAACTCCCTGATCACCTGCGCGCCGCCATCGACGAGGCGCGCCGGATCCGCAAGTTCGGCGCCCTTCGTCGCCAGTTCCAGTACATCGGCAAGCTCATGCGCGACGTCGACCCGGAGCCGATCCGGCGCCGGCTCGACGCGCTCGAG
>JBEICA010000276.1:0-4873 GCA_040373665.1 Burkholderiales bacterium
CGTCATGCGGGGGCTGCCGCTGTGGCTATGACGGGCACACCAGGGTGGTCTGCTGGCGCACCGACTCCCGCGGCGCGGCGCCCTTCTGCGAGGCCGCGATCACCGTGGTGCGCACCCGGGGGTGACGCGCCAGGATCGCGCGCGCCTGGCGGGTGAGCGGCACTGATACCGATCCCCTCCAGCCTGCGGGCAGGGTGGCGCGCCGGGTGCCGAGGGCGACCCACCGCGCGCGGGATGCCACGCGCATGCGCAGGGCCACCGTGACCGCGCACGTCGCCGTGCCGGTCTCCTCGCAGGTCACCGGCACGGCGACGGTGGTGTGCCTCAGCCCGTGGGGGTCGCCGGCGCGGAGGGTGGGGAGGGGTCCAAGTCCCATCCAGTCAGAAACCTTCGTTCTGGGCGCGTGCTCCACATTCTGTAGCTGACGGTGCCCGCGACAGTCACGGTGTATTTCACGCCCGGATCGAGCCCGGTGATCGTGCAGGTGGTGGCTTCGAGGTTTAGCGTGCCGAGTGTTTGCCCCGTGGCATCCACCGTGCACGAGCGCCCGCCTGGCGATGCCGTTGCCGTGTAGCTCCACTGTCCTTGGTACCGCTCCGCGCGCCACTTTTCTGCAAGCGGCGTGCTCCAACGCACCTTGAGCCCGGCATCGATCGGCGTGAGCATCGGGGCGTCAAGCCCCAGCCCCGGATTGAAGTCGACCGTCGCTACACCGCCACTGGGGCCTCGTGTCGTCACCACCAAGACCCGGAAGACTGTGGTGTCCCCGTTCACCGGCACCTCGGGGTCGCGAATCGTGCACTCCATTGCACGGGTATCGCACCCAACGCCCGGCAGGTCCCGCCAGGCACCGGCGACTCGTGCCCTCACCACATACCGGCGGATCGGGAAGGAACCGGCTTGCAAGGGGGCACGCCAGCGAATGCGCGCCGAGACCACTGGACCGGCACACGGTTCAACGCACTTCACGGTGAGGTCGCGCACGGCGGTCGGCGGACGCACTTGGCTCCTCGTGGGCGCCCCGGCCGGGGAGGGAGTCACGACGGTCGTTCCCGGCACGTACACGCCTACTGCGCCGCTGGTGAACAGCGGCCCGACGACGAAGTCGCCCGCCACGGGGTTGTTCTGCGTCCAGTTCGGGGCCTCGAAGTTGATGCCGACGTCCCGGAACTGCTGCAGCCTCGCGGCCGAGGGCTTTGCGGTCTTTCCCGACGCGTCCGGTTGACTGTATGAGGTCAGCTCGCGGATCAGGCCCTGCAGGGGCGCCGGCGTCGGCCTGTCGACATTGGAGGCCCCACCCCGGCAGTCAAAATGAGAGTCCCCAAACGTTGGGTGACCGTCCCCGAACGCGGGCGAACAGTAGGTGCCCTGGTGGGGAGTGGCCACTCTCCAACCCCCCCCGGGGGCGGCCTCCCAGCGGGGCCACTGGGTCACATTTTCCAGGCCAGTCGGCACGGGCCGCCAGCCCCAATTCGGACAGTATCCGCCGAGCACGTGATCATTGAGCACGCTCAGGCTTGACGTCACGCCGAAAGTTGGCGGAATCGCCCGCGCGAAACTCCCGCGGCCACCACGCACCGGATTCGTGCCCACCCTGCCCGCCGGGTTTGCCGAAACGCAGTTCCACCCCTCCCGATTCGTTACTCCGGGAGTGAGGTCGATAACGGGGCATTGCATCCCGACCGCCGTCGGAAGATCGCGGATGTTGGCGCTGGGCTCCCGGGTCATGTTGTTGGTTGTGCCGATCTCCCAGGGTGCGCAGGCGTCATGGTTCTGCGAGAGCTGAAGATTTGGCAACTCCCCGCGGAGGGTCTTGTTCCCCTTCTCCCACTCGATGATGGGCCGCTCGGGAATGACCGGACGTGAACAGAAGTTGGCACCCGCTTCAAGTTCAAGCACAGGGCTCGGCACCTGGATGCGGACTGCCTGAATGTGGCACAGGGCCGCCTGCCGAAGCGGCACCCTGACTCTCTCGATCAGATCTGCCGGAACCCCGGGGCCCGTCTTCCATCCCAGCGTGTCTGGAGCGCCGCTAAGCGGTGGCGGGGGCTCCACCAACTGTGCCGAGGTGCACGCGGGCCAGCTCCGGTCGACCGTGCCGTCTGCACCCCTCTTGTCCGGCGGCTCCGCACCAGCGGGCAGGTAGGAGGACTCAGACGTCTCCTTACCGCGGCTCCGGGTCGGGTTCATGAAGGTGTAGCGGACGTTGCGGAGTTTCCCTCCCCTGCAGTTACCCGGATCCTTGAAATGGCCGATGCCGAAGATCGTCCCTTCTGTCGTCGCGCCCATCGCCACCACCTGGTTGTGCGGGATGCGCGCACCGAAGTAGTTGCCCGATGCATCGGCGTCGATTGCCGTGATGACGTCCTCGAACATCTCACTGGCGGCCTGCACCGCCGTGGGCGTGAGGGCGGAGGTACCGGCCTGCAGGGCATCAGCCGCTGCGGCATTCGTTGCGAAGATATCCCGTGCGAACTCGCCAACCCAGAACTCGCCCGCGGTATCCACCCTGTCCTGGGTAGGACCGGCGGCCACGAACGCGGCCCTCGCGGCCAGGGTGCGCTGGGCAAACTGCATCAGCCCGGTCTCGGCTCCCACTCCCTGCTCGCGCGCGCACGCGGCGCCAGGGTACCGGGGCTGGCCCTTGTCATCTTTCAGGACAGAGGGCGGCAGCTGGCCGACGAGCGCCGGCCAATCCGGGCAGCCACCGTTGATCCCATGCAGTCGCACGAGGGCGTTCCGCAGGATCTGCTGTATCTGCGCGGGTACCGGTTCGCCCTGAACGCGGAATGCTGCGGCCGCCTGGGTGGCGTCCAACACCGCGTCGACGGCGTTCCTCTCGCTGCTGTAGCGGAGAGTCGACACCTGCCCGTTGATGGTATTCACCAGGCCGCTGATCCCGGACAGCGTCAGCTGGATGGTCGTCATCTGGGTGTTCAGGTTGCTGATGCCCTGCTCGATGCCGGCGAGCTGCTGCTTCAGTTCGGGTGGCAGTTGCGCTTGCACCGGCGGCGCCTCTGTGTTGAGACACAGTCCGGTGACCCCGAGCTCGCAGAGCAGCAACTTCCCTCCGAACTCCAGCAGCGGCTTGACGAGGAAGGACCACACCACGTCCTTCGCCCCAATAGCATTCTGACGTCGGGGGGCTAACCCCCTCAGCGGCAGGTCATCACGCGGATCCGGGGCCGCATACTTGGGCAACGCGGTACCAGCGGCAATGCGCGACGCAGCCCAGTCCGCGTAGGCATCGATGCCCCCGCGATTCTCGGCCTCCCTCGCGAAGGCCTCGCCTGAGAACTTCACGCGCGAGTAGCGGCCGGCCTCATCAAGGGGGATGTCGGGGGTCAGGCCGAGGCGCCGGGCGACGGTCTTCTCGGAGTTCGCCAGGGTGGCCCCGGGGCGAAGATCGAGGTAGGCGGCCTGGATGGTGGTTGCCGGGTTGACGTTCACCTCGATCGCCGCGTCGGCGTCGGCCCGCTGCACGGTGGCGGCCAGGGCGTCGTCGGTGCGCGACAGCTTCCCGACAGCGCCGGAGGTGCCGCCGGTGGCGCTGATGGTGATGCGCTGCGGCGAGGCCCCGGGCCGCAGGCGGATGACCGTATACCCCAGGTCCCCGGTGGTTGTCGCGCTCGACATGATCTTGCCCGTGCGGTCGTCGCGGGCCACGACGGTGGCGCCCCGCACCGGGTCGTTCGCGCCAGCCGTGACGTTCACCACGACATCGGATACCGGGCCGCGCGGAATGATGCCGGCGGCAGATCCCGAGGGCATCGCCATGGCGAAAGACAGCGCGCCGATCGCGAGGGAGGCTGCCGTCAGGTTTCTAAGGGGGCGAGGGATCATCGGCGCACCGGCGTGGCCACCTGCCTCACCGATTCCAGCGGCTCGGTGCCGGCCTGCTTCTCAGACAGCGCGATCACCGCGAGGTGCGTGTTTCACTCGGGCAAACCAGCGTGGTCACCTGCCTCACCGATGCCAGCGGCGCGGTACCGGCCTGCGAGCCGGCGATCACCGTTGCGCGCACCCGGTCGTGGCGCTCGAGCAGGTTGCGCGCCTGGCGGGTGAGCGGCACCGACACCCGGCCCCGCCAGGTGCCGGGCAGCGTGACGCGCCTGGTGCCGAGCGCCACCCAGCTGTTCCGGGAGGCCACGCGCATTCGCAGGGCCACCGTCACGGCGCACGTCGCGGTGCTGGGCTGCTCACAGGTCACCGGAACAGGGACAGAGCGGGCGCCGCGACGGAGTGCGATCGTGCGTCCCGCTCGCAGCGCGAGGGCCGTCGCGGTGCGCGGCGGCGTGACGGGCGTGACCGGTGCGGCCGGCACGGCTGCCAGCGCGGCGTTCACGTCGATGCGGCCACCAGTCACCACCTTGCCCGCAAGCGACGGCATGCGCACCGCGGTGGACATGAGGGCATTCTTCATCTCCACCGCGCTGAGGGTGGGATTCTTGGCAAGTAGCAGGGCCGCGGCACCGGCCACGTGGGGCGTCGCCATGGACGTGCCGCTGTAGAGCGCGTAGCTGCCGCTGACAGGCTGGTCGACAACGCAGGTGATTCGCGGCTGCGCGATCAGCACTTCAACCGGAGTGGTGGGGGCGCCGTTATCAAGGCTCTGCACGATGAAGGAGATCTTGACGCCCGTCTCGCCGCGGAGCGCAGAGAGGTCGACATTCCAGGCAATCAGGTCGCCCTCGGTATCGCCGGTCGTCGCACCGACGTACTGCGGCACCGGGTTATCGTCAGTGACGTAGCCAACCGCCAAGGCCTGGAAATGGTTTTCGAAGTCGAGGTCAGTCGCGATGGACGCCGTCATCCGGCACGACCGGCCGACAGGATCGAAGTCAGCCGGGGCCGTGATGCTCCAGGCCTTGAG
>JBEICA010000187.1:0-6837 GCA_040373665.1 Burkholderiales bacterium
ACCTGCCGGCAACCATATTCTTCGTCTGAGTCGAGGTATTCGTCTTCAGCCATGGGCGAGTCGGGGCTGGGCTGACCGCGCACCACCATGCGGCGGCGGGGTCCTCGAGGCGTGTGGACAGGGGTGCTGCAACTGCGAAAGCGCGCCAATTATCGCACAGGCCCCGGGCGCCGGTCACTGTGCCAGCAGCGTCCCCTCCGCACCGTTGTGGTGCGGAATCGAATCCGTCCGCGAACGGCGCGCGGATTTGTGTTCCAAGCGCCGGGATCGCGCACGCATCTCACCGACGGATTCATCAGACGAATATGCCCTGGCCCATGCCGACTTGAACGCGTTCCTGCAGCGCGTCGCAGATCGAAACCCGGGACAACCCGAGTTTTTCCAGGCCGTTGAGGAGGTGATGCGAAGGGTCTGGCCTTTCATTGGCCGTCATCCCGCCCTCGCCGATCATGCCCTGCTGGCGCAGGGCGTGCTCTGAGGGACCGGATGCAGGCATGCTGGCGCGTGGCCGCATCCGTTCGTTCCGTGGAGGAATAAACAACGCATTTTCCGTTCGTTCATGGCAGGGCCTGTCTCTGCTATCTTCGCGGTCCCTTGAACGGACCTGCGAGGCACGGCGATGCAGATCGTGAACTTCACTCCCTGGACAGCTCTGGCAGGCGGTACGCTCATCGGGGCGTCGGCCGTTCTGTTGTTGTGGTTCAACGGCCGGATTGCCGGAATAAGCAACATCCTCGGAGGGCTGCTGCCGCCGCATCGAGGCGATGCGGCGTGGCGCCTCCTGTTCCTCGGCGGTTTGGTGGCCGGTGCCGCTCTGGCGCAGGCGCTGGGGGGTGACGCACCTGCGGCGCGCGAGGGTTTGGCGCCATGGATGCTGGCACTGGGCGGGCTCCTGGTGGGATTCGGGGTGTCGCTCGGCAGCGGATGCACCAGCGGCCACGGTGTCTGCGGGCTTGGCAGACTGTCACCCCGATCGCTTGCTGCCGTTGGCGTGTTTCTCGCGACCGGCGTCTCGACCACGACCTTCGTGCGTCACATCGCGGGAGTCGCGCTGTGAATCGCGTCGTGTCCCTGGTGGCGGGGTTGGTGTTCGGTCTCGGTCTCGGCATCTCCGGCATGACCGACCCGTCCAAGGTGCTGGGTTTTCTGGATGTCTCCGGAGCCTGGGACCCGAGCCTCATGCTGGTGCTCGGCGGGGCAGTAGGCGTGACGGCCCTGAGCTTCCGTCTCATTCTCCGATCGCCTGCGCCCCTGCTCGCAGGATCTTTTCACCTGCCCGAACGGAGGCAGGTCGATGTGCCTTTGCTTGCCGGTGCTGCCCTGTTCGGCGTGGGTTGGGGGCTGTCGGGCTACTGCCCGGGGCCTGGAGTCGCGTTGCTTGCCAATGTGTCCTGGGAGACCTGGGTCTTCATTCCCTCGCTTCTGGCCGGGATGCTGCTGCACAGGATCCCGAGAGCGGTGCGCCGCGGCTCTTCCGCTGACATCGCCACACGCCCCGGGCACGGAGACAGGGTCGCAGCAGGCAGGGGTGCCGCAGAGGGCCGGGCCTGACCATCCCCATTCGAGTCGCGCTGAGGCGTGGACTTGCGCCGGCATGGCCGATGTCGCATGGATCAGGGAGTCCGCGGAGGTCCTCACAGGACTCACGGCAACTCAATGCGGCCCGCGACTGGCCGGCAGGCCGATGACCACGACGGGGCGGTGGAGAGTCGCGCCACTGGGCGCCCTGCGCTGCGCGCAGCATGCACCTGTTTCAGTATTGCGGCCCCGCCGTACTGGGCCAGGGCAAAGAGACAGGTGACCCGGCACCAGAACAACATCGGTGTTTCCGACAACTGTTGTTGTCGGATGAGCGGGTGGTGGAGACGAGGAGGATCGAACTCCCGACCTTCGCATTGCGAACGCGACGCTCTCCCAGCTGAGCTACGTCCCCACGAGGGCGCGCAGTATAACATCCGGCGGCGTTGAAACAATGCCGCTTTTGGTCGTACCACCTTCCGGCAGCATGTCGCCATCGGGACGGGCGCGCGGTACCAGGCGGCCTTTCCATGGTTCCCGGGTGCGTGTGCCTGGAGCACACAGCAGTCCGAATCTTCCCTTCATCCTCGTGCCGGACCTCGGTCGCGGTCGCATGCGTCGACCGGGCCTCCCTCCGGCTGTTTTCCTGGGGTCGCATACCCGGCCTGCCTCGCCATGCGCCGTGCCAACATCCCGCGGCATGCTGCGCTGTCCTGGGTGGTCCCCAGGACAGCGCCCCACTGCGGTTGCGGCCCCGGGGGCAGCGCGTTCGGGCCTTCCTCAAGCATCCGGCCGCGCGCGTCGATAAGCCGCCTCAGCGTGACCAGTCGGGGCAGCCCGGCCTGAGGCCGTGGCGGGGGTGCCTCGGGGCAGATTCAGGCCCGGATCCCCGGCGGAGTTGCCTTGACATTGCTGACGACCCTGGTTTGACGGCGGCATAATCCATGCTCGTGCCTGTCAGACTGCCCTTCCACCCGCGCGATCTGTTTCGGAGCCGACACAACGCCCATGCGGATGACCATCAAGATCGTGTCTGCCTACGGCAGGCCCTTCGACGGTCCCAGTGCCGCATTCGATGAAAGCGGCGGCACGATCGGCCGTCGGGCGGATTGCACCCTGGTGGTTCCCGACAAGCGACGACACGTCTCCCGAATACACGCGCTCATCGTGCGTACTCCCGATGGATTCCTGCTGCACGATCAGGGTTCCTATCTGCCGGTGCGCGTCAATGGCATGCGTGTTGGCTATGGCCAGCAGGTGCCCGTGTGCGAGGGCGACACGATCCAGATCGGGCCCTTCGGCATGCGTGTCGAGGAGATGGAGACGGCGTGGGATCTGGGCTTGCGCGCACCCGCGCATGAACCCGGTTCCAGGGGGCGCGAAGAGACACCCGTCCGCCGGGAGGACGTGGCCCAATCTTTTGTGATCACCGATCTGGGCGGCGAGGGTGCAACGCCTGTCGATTTCGTGCTCGATGACGGCGCGACGCCACGCGCCTCGGCCAACGTGCTGCGAGGTGGCGAGGAAGGCGACGGACCAGGCGCAAGCCTGGAAGGGCGGTCCGTGAATGTCGACACCTCCACCTTCGATCTTCTGGCTCAGCGCCTAGGCGCGGGCTCGGACGCTTATCAGCCATTCATGCCGGCGGTCTGGGAGGAAGAGGCTGGCGGCATGCGCCCTCTGCCCCCGCCCCCGATCCGCGGTGACAGCGGCGCAACAGCCGGGAGCGTCGAGTCGGCGCAGGGGGGTGTGATTGACGGACCGGTGCCCGCTGAGCGCATTCGGCATCTGCTCGCGGCGGTCGAGGCGGACATCGATCTCGTCAGGTCGCCGACGGAAGGCCCATTGGCTGGCTTGACTGCATCGGAGGTGTCGCATGTGGAGGTCGCCGAGCCGGTCTACCCGCCTGGAGAACCTCCCCTGCTGATGCCGGAGCCGCGGCACGCGATGCCCGCACCCGAGGGGGCGCCCGAGACAGAGGAACGCGACGGCGTCGTGCGGAGACGCAAGGTGCGCGAGGATGCTCCTTTGATGCTGCAGCCGCTGCCGACGCCACAAGGACTGTCGGCGGCGGGTACGCCCGCGGGTGCGGAATCCGACCGACCGGAGATCGTTCTGGTCCTCGAGCGGGTTGAGGCAGATTCCGGCGAGTCGGGCGTCGGTGAGTTTTTCGTGCCGATCCGTCGGCGGAACCGCCGCAGCGGCGCCCGGGCCTCGGCCCGCCGGTGACCGGTCTCGGGGCCTTCAGTAGCCCCGCTGACGGTTCACCAACCCACGCAGATCCAGACCGGCGGCAAGACGGCGCAGATTGTCGATCACCTGCGCCGCGGCGTCGTCGGCGAGGGTGACTGCCGCGATGTGGGGAGTGATCACGACAGCGGGGTGATGCCACAACGGGCTGTCCGCCGGCAGGGGCTCATGCTCGAAGACGTCCAGCATCGCTCCGCCGAGCTGGCCGCTGTCGAGGGCCGCGAGGACGTCGGCTTCGACCACATGCCCACCTCTGGCCAGATTGACCAGGTAACTCCCCGGCCTCAGCCGGTCCAGCAGCGTGGCGGAGATGAGGCCGCGCGTCTCGGCGGTCAGCGGCAGGAAGTTCACCAAGACTCGAACAGCGGCTAGAAAACCTGGCAGTGCCTCCTGGCCGACGTGAGCAGTCACCCCCCTCACAGACTTGTCGCTTCGGCTCCAGGCGTGCACCGGATATCCCATGGCCACCATCAGGTCGGCTGCCTGGCGACCCAGCACGCCAAGGCCCATGATGCCGACAGGGAAGTCTCTGGCCATGACGGGCTCGATGGGTTGCCAATGGCGCTCGCGCTGCAGGCGGGCGTATTCCTGCATGCGACGGTGGAAGTGCATCACGCCGTAGGCTGCGTACTCCGCCATCTGTCTGCCCATGCCCGCATCCACCATGCGTGTGACCGGGATGCCCGCGGGCAGGTCGGGGTCCTCCAGCAAGGCATCGACGCCCGCACCGAGCGACAGGATCGCGCGCAGGGCCGGAAACTGGCAATGCCAACCGGGCGGCGGCTTCCATACCAGTGTGCAGTCCACCGCGGCCGGATCTCCAATGTCTGGCCAGACCCGGAAATCGAGGTCGGGCAGGGCAGCGGTGAGGGCCTGCCGCCATGGGGCAGGGTCGTCGGTGCGACTGTAGAAGACAAGACGCATTGCGCATCTCCTGCAATGGAAGAACAGTCGGTGATTTTCACAGGGATACGGGATGATGGCGAGGCGCATCCCCGATTGGATCCGGCACCGTGCGACCGCCGGATGCGTTCCGGTGTTTGGCTGGCATGGCTTCGCGCTCCGGGAATACGGACCGGAGATGCGAAAGCCCGTTTCCGACCGCCACGCGATCCGCGTGATTTGATTTGATCAGATCTCCCGCAGGATCAATGATGCGCAGGCCATCACAGCGGCGACGGGGCGGGTTGTCCCGGCCGAAGGGCGCATCGTCGATATCGAACGGGAGGTGGCCACGGCAGTGTGCTGCCTGCACGATGCCAGCAGACTGTCTGCTGGCGCGCAGGACCACCGGTGGCGTGATCTTCGGACGCCGTGACGGCTCACCAACGGTAGCCCAGGCTCACGACCGTCGCCTGGTCGCGCGACACCCTGCCCGGGGCGGGGTTGCCGTCCCAGTCGAGGTTCCACTGCACGGTGGCGAGCAGGCCATCGCGCAGCGGCACCCTCAGGCCTGTCTGGGTGCGCGTGAAGCTGCGGCTGATGTTGTCGATGCTCAGGAAGGTCTCCCCCGTGTGGAAAATTTGGGCCCGGTCCGGCAGCACCCAGTGGTCGAAACGGATCGCGACGCGCAGTGCGGTGTTGGCGAGGTCCTGTCCGGCAAAATAATCGGTACGCACCCTGTCCACGCCGCTTTCCAGCGAGAGGTGAGTGTGGGTGCGGTCGATGATCTGGGCACCTGCCCCCGCACCGAGGTTGGTCCTCAGACGGATGTCCTTGAACGGGTCGTGTTCCAGCGACGATCCGCCATAGAAGTAGAGCTGCTCGGTGACGAAGCGGTCGTACTTCAGGCCGACGGTGGCGTTTTCCGCCGTCTGCTGCTGACGGTCGGTGGCATGGTTGCCGCGCAGTGTCAGGGACCGGCGGTCCAGATCGCGACGCGCGATGGCTTCCGCGTCAAGGTTGGTCCGACGCACCTCGGTATTGCCGCTGGTGTCCGTCAATCCGGCGTTCACCCTGCCGGTGATCCGCCAGTCCTCCTCGCCGATGCGTCCGGGCAGCAGAGCTGCCACGCGATCGGGAGGCACCTGCGTGGGAGGAGCGCCGGGTGTGGTCTGGATCGCGAGGGTGCCGGGCGGGCCTGCGACCAAGCGCCCGGTCTTCCGGGAGTAGTCGCGCAGGATCACGGTCATGTCTCCAGTGGTTTCCACGGAAGTCACCCGGGCGGCATCGATCCAGAGCCGTCCGGCGTACGGCGTGTCCATTTCGAGTTTGCCCGCACGCAGGCGCTCGACCTTGCCGCTGATGCGATCCCCATTGTCGAGGGTGACGGTGTCGGCCGTTGCGAAAGGGGACACACAGGCGACAAGCAGGATGAAAAGGCATTGCAGGGGATGCATCGGTGCAGGCGCGGTCGGAAAAGATGCATTGTCTGTGCGCCAGGAGCCCGGTCCGCGGGGCATGGGTCACCGCTGTTCCGGAGTTTGCCCTCAAGGGTGGAGCAGACGCACACCAGTGCCGCGCCTGGCGATCAAACTGACCGCCCGGAACGGGCCGGCGGATTCTAGCCCGGATGAGTCGGCGGGTTGGGCCTCAAACCGGGCGCCACGCGCTTTCGCGCCCGGTTTCCAGAGAATCGGCCGTCGATGGGAGTGGGTCCGCCTGCCTCCACCGACGTGGACGGGCGCCTCGCGGTCGTCCGCACTCCCCGGCTCGGATCCTCAGGTCCCCCGCCCTGCCAGCCTGTCGGCGGCGAGGGTGTGCCGGGCAATCACCGGTCGGAGCTCCGGTTTGATGTGGCTCTCGTCGTAGCCGTTGAAGATGTGCCCGAGAAGCCCCCGCTCAAGATCGCTGGTACCCATCAGCCAGTCGGCGATCGGGAAGGTGAGGTTCATGTTGCGGTCCATCATGATTCCCTGGTTGTGATGGGCCGTGTGATGCCGCCGGATGGTATTGACGAAGGGCATGTTGCGGACGAACCAGTTCTCGTGGACGTGGCAGCAGTAGTGGAAAGACTCGTAGATCAGGTACTGGCCGACGATGGTCACCATCAGCACGTAGCCGGCATTGGGATTCACCAGTGCGCCGAGGGCGAGGGCGAAGGGAGTGCCCAGTGCCATGAAGGTGAAC
>JBEICA010000045.1:0-16711 GCA_040373665.1 Burkholderiales bacterium
AAGCCCCGCATTGAAGAAATAGGGCGATAGGCGGCCCGCCTTCGTCCGGAAGCTGCCAAATCGGAGAATGCCCGCCTCGAGCGCAAAAGCGATGAAGGCGCTGCGCAAGCGCTCGGCATCCGTCAGTCGATCAGCAGCGGTGAACGGTTCGGCCGAGCGGGTGGAAAGCGGAGCGGTCAAGGCGCGTACCTCGAGTCATGGCGGGGCACCAAGGATAACTCCAAGCGCCCCGACCCGGCGGCGTAGACCATCGCGGTCTTGCGCAACTGATCCAGGGCATTCAGCTCCGCGCCCGCCTGCAGCAGCGTGGCCACCACCGCCTGATGGCCGCCATAGGCGGCCGCCATGAGCGGGGTGGTCTTGTCCAGCGCTCCCAGATTCACATCCGCACCACGCGTCAACAGCAGCCGCACCATGTCGAGGTCACCCTTCCGGGCGAACATCATCAGTGCGGTCTCGCCGTTGCGGTTGCGCGCGTTGGGCGCCGCCCCACGCTCCAGCAGCGCCGCAGCCCGGACGGCGTCGCCCTTTCGGGCCACGGCCAGCAACTGGGCGTTGAGGTTGTAGGCGCTGGGGTCGAAGTTGGCGTCGCCCATGTTCTGCGCCCGTACCGCGGGGGCGGCAATCGATGCGAGGGCGAGGGCAAGGACGACAGCGCGGCGCTTCGGTTCGACAGGGACAGCATGCGCCTTGGATGCGGTTTCGGACATCATCTCGGGACCGGGTCGTTGGGATTGGACGCCCACTTCGACAACATGAACGTGAGGAGGTTGTGCTTTCATTCAGGGCTGATCTACCATGCCCGGTCTGGTCTGGGAAAAGTTCCTGAGATGTCGTGCATATGCACGGTAGTTCATACGCACATCCCTGGCAGACCAAAACATAAATGTTGCACCCAAGCAACACAACGCCATTCTGGAGGGCATCATGAAGTCCACTAACCCGCTGAAGCAGATCGCCATGGGCATCCTGCTCGCCGGCGCAGCAACCGTTGCGAACGCCGACGAGATCCAGGGCCAGAGCACGGTGTCCGGCAAGCCGATGTCGAAGAACCTGGTTCCCGTGACCCAGCAGATGCTCAACGCGTCGAACGGTGACAAGAGCCATTGGTTGCATCCCAACGGCAACTACGCCCAGACCCGTTATTACCCGCAGGACCAGATCAACACGGGTAACGTCGCCAAGCTCAAGCCCGCCTTCGTGGTCCAGACGGCCGTGCTCGAGTCCATGGAAACCGCGCCGCTGGTCGTCAACGGCGTCATGTTCCTGACCACCTCCTACAACCACGTCTACGCGGTCGACGCGGTGACCGGCGAGGAGTTCTGGCACTACAAGCACAAGATGGGTCCCATCACCACCTACTGCTGCGGCCCGAACAACCGCGGCGTGGCGGCCTACGGCGACATGCTGTTCATGGGCACGCTGGACGCCAAACTGGTGGCGCTCGATGCCAAGACCGGCAAACTGGTGTGGGAGAGCGAGATCGCCGACCCCGAGCTGGGCTACAGCGAGACCATGGCCCCCACGGTCATCGACGGCAAGGTGCTGATCGGCACCAACGGTGGTGAGTACGGCATCCGCGGCTTCGTCAAGGCCTTCGACGCCAAGAACGGCAACCTGCTGTGGACGTTCAACACCATCCCCGAGAAGGGCCACGAGGGCGTGTGGGCGACCAACGACGCCACCGGCCGCGACATGAAGCGCAACATCGCCAAGGAGAAGGAACTGCTGGCCAAGAACGGCGGCGACTTCTACCAGACCCTGGGCGGCGGCGTGTGGATGACCCCCGCGATCGACGCAGCGACCCGCACGGTCTACTTCGTGGTGGGCAACCCGTCCCCCGACCTGTACGGCGACATCCGTCCCGGCGACAACCTCTACACCGACTCGATCGTTGCGGTCGACCTGGACACCGGCGCCTACAAGGCCCACTTCCAGTACATCGCGCACGACGTGTGGGATCTCGACGCCGTGTCCCCGCCCATCATCACCGAGGCGAAGGGCAAGGACGGCAAGATGCAGAAGGTCGTCATCCACGGCGGCAAGACCGGCCACGTGTATGTGCACGACGCCAAGACGCTCGAGCTGATCCGCTTCTCCGAAGCCATGGTGCCGCAGGAGAACATGTGGGTCCTGCCGACGGCTGACGGCGCGCGCATGCTGCCCGGCGCGAACGGTGGCGTCGAGTGGAACCCGCTGGCCGTCAATCCCAAGCTGCGCATGGCCTATGCGGCCAACCTGCACCAGCCGATGACCTACCACGTCGAAGAGTCCGCCTACCCCGGTGGCAAGCTGTGGCTGGGTGGCGCGTTCAAGGTGATCCCGAGCGAGAAGCAGTGGGGTCGTCTGGCCGCGGTCAACCTCGACACCGGCAAGATGGCGTGGAAGGCCGACACCGAGCAGCCCCTCATGGGCGGCGTGCTGGCCACGGCCGGCAACCTGGTGTTCACGGGCGAAGGCAACGGCATGTTCAATGCCTACGATGCCCGCAACGGCAAGAAGCTCTGGTCGTTCAACTGCGGCGCCGGCGTCAACGCCCCGCCCGTTTCCTACACCGTCAACGGCAAGCAGTACATCGCCGTCGCGGCCGGCGGGAACACGCAGCTGGACTTCAAGCGCGGTAACAGCGTTTTCGTGTTCGCGCTTCCCTGAGAGCCCTGAACGGGTGAACAGGGTCTGACAAGAGGCCGCCCCCGGGCGGCCTCTTTCATGACAGCCTCAAACAGTGGTGCGATCGAGATGACTCAATACGACGAAGCCCGCAGCCCCCTGCGCCGGGCCCTGCACTCTGCCGCAGCGGCGGCCCTCATCACCGTGGGCGCCCAACTGCCCGCCCAGGCACAGGACGTCGCCTCCAAGGTCGCGGTGTGCGCCGCCTGCCATGGTCAGGACGGCAACTCCACCCTGCCCGATTACCCCATCCTCGCGGGACAGAGCAGCCGCTATCTGTACCTGCAGCTGAAAGACTACAAGGAAGGTCGGCGCAAGAACCCCAGGATGTCCCCGATGGCCGCCAATCTCTCCAAGCAGGACATGTGGGACCTCGCCAACCATTTCAGCGCCCAGAAGATCAAGCCGAATGGTTTCAAGGCTGATGGCGACAAGGTCGCTCGCGGCAAGAAGGTCGCCGACGACGCGCTCTGCCCCATGTGCCATCTCGGGGGCTTCGCCGGCCAGAACGAGGTGCCGCGCGTCGCGGGCCAGCATCAGGCGTACATCTACAAGCAGCTCATGGCCTTCAAGACGAAGGAGCGCAACAACTACGCCGACATGAACGCCTACATCAAGTCCATCCCCGAGGAGGACATCGAGGCCTTGTCGCACTACATCGCCAACCTCAACTGACGTGGACGCCCCTGCAGGAGGCACCGTCATGCGGGAGCGCCAGCTTTCCTGCCTCGGCCCGCACGGCTTTCATCGCCTCGCCTACACCGAGTGGGGCGACCCGGACCACCCGCACGTGGTGGTCTGTGTTCATGGCCTGACCCGCAACGGTCGGGACTTCGACCATCTGGCGTCCCGTCTCGCAGCACGCTGCCGGGTGCTGTGCCCGGACGTGGTCGGCCGTGGCCGCAGTGAGTGGCTGACACACAAGGCGGACTACGCCTACCCCACCTACCTCGCCGACATGGCGGCCCTCGTCGCCCGCAGCGGCGCGCGCCAGGTCGACTGGGTCGGCACCTCCATGGGCGGCCTCATCGGTACCTTCCTGGCGGCCACCCCCGGGACTCCGATCCGTCGCATGGTGGTCAATGACGTCGGTCCCTTCATCCCGCGTGCCGCGCTGGAGCGCATCGCCGCCTACGTCGGCACGGAACCGCGCTTCGCCGACCTTGCCGAGGCCGAGGCTTACCTGCGACGCGTGCACGCTCCGTTCGGTCCGCGGTCGGACGCGCAGTGGCGCCACCTTGCGGCGCACGGCACCCGCCCCCGTCCGGAGGGCGGATTCGGCCTGGCCTACGACCCCGGCATTGCCGAGGCCTTTCGCGGCGGTGTGGCTGACGTCGATCTCTGGTCGGTGTGGGATCGTGTCGGCTGCGACGTGCTCGTGGTGCGTGGCGCCGAATCCGACCTGCTCGACGCCGCCACCGCGGGGCGCATGGTCGAGGCGCTGGGTGCGCGGGCCCGACTGGTCGAGTTCGCCGGCGTCGGCCACGCCCCGGCCTTCATGGCCGAGGACCAGATCGTCGCGGTCGAGTCGTTCCTGTTTCCGTAACCTGCGCCCCGCGCCGATGATCGCCATCGACTGGGGCACCACTTCCTTCCGCGCCTACCGCCTCGACGACGAGCACCGCGTCGTCGCCAGTCGCGAGGCACGTGCCGGAATCCTTGCCGTACCCGAGGGGCGCTTCGCCGCGACCCTGCTGGCGGAGGTCGGTTCGTGGATCGACGGCGGCGAGCGCCACATCGTCATGAGCGGCATGATCGGCAGCCGCCAGGGGTGGCGGGAGGCGCCCTACGTCCCGACGCCTGCCGGGGCGTCAGCGATCGCCGCCGCGCTGGTCCCGGTCGAGGTGGCTGCCGGCCTGCAGGCGTGGATCGTCCCCGGCCTGATCACCCGGGGCAGCGACGGGACGCACGACGTCATGCGCGGCGAGGAGACCCAGATTCTCGGCGTGCTCGACGCGCTGGGCCCCGGCACCCATCGGCTCTGCCTGCCGGGGACCCACAGCAAGTGGGTGGACGTGCGCGACGGTGTCATCACGGCCTTCCGCACCCACATGACCGGGGAGATGTTCGCGGTCCTGCGCGACCACAGCATCCTCGGCCGCACGCTGGACCCGGACGCGCCCTTCGACGCCGCTTCATTCGAGGCCGGCGTGGCCCGCTCCGCGTCAGCCCACGGGCTTCTTCATCACCTGTTCGGCGTGCGTGCCGAGCATCTGGCGGGCCGGTTGCCGGCCCGGTCCGCGCGGGATCACCTGTCCGGAATCCTGCTCGGCCACGAGCTGCGGTCCGAGGCCGGCGAGGCGCCTGTGCATCTGCTGGGCAACCCGGAACTGGTGCAGCGCTACGACCAGGCCTGCCGCGTCCTGGGGCGGAGCGCTGGCATACTTGACCCTCAGGCTGCGGCGGCGGGCATTGGCCGAATCGCCCGCGCCCGTTCGCTCCCTGGACAGACATGACCACCAAGACCCTGACCGACTGGCTCGGGCACTGCCCCATGATCGCCATCCTGCGCGGCGTCCGGCCCGAGGAGGTGGTGGACATCGGCGCAGCCCTGTACCGCGCCGGCTTCCGCATCGTCGAGGTGCCGCTCAACTCGCCCGACCCCCTCGCCAGCGTTGCCCTGCTGTCGGGACGTTTCGGAGATCGCATGCTGGTCGGGGCAGGCACCGTCATGGAGCCGGCACAGGCCGAGCAGGTGGCCGATGCCGGTGGCCGCCTGGTGGTCATGCCGCACGCCGACATCCAGACCGTGGTGACAGCCCGCCGGCTGGGCATGGTGGTGATCCCCGGTTTCTGCACACCCACCGAGGCCTTCACCATGATCTCGGCGGGTGCCAACGGCCTGAAGCTGTTCCCGGCGGAAGGCAACCCGCCGGCTGTCCTCAAGGCCATGCGCGCAGTGTTGCCACCGGAGATGCCGGTCATCCCGGTGGGCTCCATCTCGCCCGCCAACATGGGCGAGTACTGGCACGCCGGCGCCGCCGGTTTCGGTCTCGGCTCGGCCCTCTACCGCCCCGGCATGAACGCAGACGCGGTGGCAGCGGCGGCGTCCACGTTCATCTCCACTCTCGGCCTGCTGGCGCCCGGACGCGTCTGAGCCGCGCCGCCACACCCGGCTCCGCCGGTGCGGCCACAGCCCCGCCCCCGACCGCGCGTCAGATGCCGCCGAGGCAGAGATACTTGAGCTCCAGGAAGTCCTCGATGCCGTAGCGCGAGCCTTCGCGCCCGAGGCCGGACTGCTTCACCCCGCCGAAGGGGCCCACCTCGTTCGAGATGATGCCGACGTTGATGCCGACGATCCCCGACTCGATGCCCTCGGCGATGCGCCACACCCGCCCGACGTCGCGGGCGTAGAAGTACGACGCCAGACCGAACTCCGTGTCGTTGGCCAGCGCCAGCGCCTCGGCCTCGGTGCGGAACCTGAACACCGGCGCCACCGGCCCGAAGGTCTCCTCGCGGGCCACCTTCATGTCCGGCGTCACGTCGGCGATCACCGTGGGCTCGTAGAAGCGGCCACCGAGCGCGTGGCGACGGCCACCGGTGACGATGCGTCCGCCCTTGGCAAGGGCATCGGCGACGTGCTCCTCGACCTTCACCACGGCGGCGTCATCGATCAGCGGACCGGTGGTCACGCCGGCCTCGGCACCGTTGCCCACGCGCAGCGAGGACTGCACCTTCGCAGTCAGCCGGGCGACGAAGTCGTCGTACACGCCCTCCTGCACGATCAGACGGTTGGCGCACACGCAGGTCTGTCCGGCGTTGCGGTACTTCGACGCCATGGCGCCCTCCACCGCCGCGTCCAGATCCGCGTCGTCGAACACCAGGAAAGGCGCGTTGCCGCCCAGCTCGAGAGACATCTTCTTGATGGTGTCGGCGCACTGGGCCATCAGTTTGCGCCCCACCTCGGTGGACCCGGTGAAGGTGAGCTTGCGCACGGTCGGGTTGGAGGTCATCTCCGCACCGATCTCGGCGGAACTGCCGGTGACCACGCTGAACACGCCGGGCGGGATCCCCGCGCGGTGGGCCAGCTCGGCCAGCGCCAGCGCCGAGAACGGCGTCTGCGTCGCTGGCTTCAGCACCATCACGCAGCCTGCGGCCAGAGCCGGACCGGCCTTGCGGGTGATCATCGCCGCCGGGAAGTTCCACGGCGTGATCGCCGCGCACACGCCCACCGGCTGCTTGAGCACCATGATGCGCTTGTCGCCCTGGGGGTGCGGCATCACGTCGCCATAGATGCGCTTGCCCTCTTCCGCGAACCACTCGATAAACGAGGCGGCATACGCGATCTCGCCCTTGGCCTCGGCCAGCGGCTTGCCCTGCTCCGCCGTCATGAGGGTGGCGAGGTCGTCCTGATGCGCCATCATCAGGTCGAACCAGCGGCGCAGCACGGCCGCCCGCTCCTTGCCGGTCTTCGCGCGCCAGCCCACCCAGGCGCGGTCGGCCGCTTCGATGGCTCGGCGCGTCTCTGCCCCGCCCATCCGCGGAATCGTCCCCAGCAGGGCGCCGGTGGCGGGGTTGACCACCGGCAGGGTCGCCCCGCTGTCGGCATCGGTCCATGCACCGTCCAGATAGCACTGCTGGCGCAGCAGGGTCGGGTCCGTGAGCGTGAGGGTCTGGGTCGAGGTGGGCGCGTTCATCGTGTCGTGTCTCCGTGATGCCGGGATGCGTTGGGGTCCTGGCCAGCGCGCCGGGTTGCGCGCGCGTTGCGGCAACCGCATGGCCGGGCCGGCGAGGTCCGCCGGGCCACACGCTGACCCGCAGGATGGTACCTCCGAAACCGGCTGGCTCCCGCCCTCCGGGGCAGTGGATGCCGCAGCCCTGCGCGCCGGAGTTCAGATCGCGCCGGGCAAGGCCTCCGCCAGAAAATCGTAGACCGCCCGGATACGCATGCTGGTGCGGACTTCCTTGTGGACCGCCAGCCAGACCGGTATGGGTTCGATGGTCAGTTTGGGCAATATCGGCACGACGGCAGGATCGGTCCCGATCAGGTATTCACTGACGAAGCCGATTCCCAACCCGGCACGCACCGCCTGCCACACGACGATCAGGTCGTCGCTCCGGAATGCGAAGTGCTCGCGTGTCACCGGGAAGCCATGGGCAGCGAAGCCCCTGAGGACCTCGTCTCCGCGGTCGCTCCCGATCAGGTCATGCGCCAGGACATCGGCCGGCTGGCGAGGCACGCCGCGCCGGCGCAGATAGTCCTGGTGGGCACAGGCCCTCAGCGCGACCTTTCCCACCCGGCGTGCGATGACGGTGGCCTGCTCGGGCTGGACCATGCGCACGGCGATGTCGGCCTCCCGTCTCAGGAGGTTGCTCACCGAATTGCTGGCAACCAACTCCACCTGAACGTCCGGCAGGGACAGTCGCATCCGTGCCAGCAGGGGAGGCAGGACATAGCACGACACCGGCTGGCTCGCGGTGATTCGCACCGTGCCCGATGCAGAGCGATCCGAGCCCACGACACTGCGGGCAAGCTGATCGGCACCGCTTTGCATGGCGCGAGCAGCGTCGGCGAGGCGAAGCGCTGCCTCGGTGGGGATCAGCCCTCGCCCGGTTCGGTCGAACAGCGCGACGCCGAGTTGCGCTTCCAGCTGAGCCACGTGCCGACCGATGGTGGGCTGGCTTGATTTCAGATGTCGGGCCGCCGCGAGAAGACTGCCCTGCTCCAGCACCGCCACAAACGAGCGGACCAGAGACCAGTCGAAGGAGGTATTCATGAATGCAATTCCGACATGCATGAATGCCCAATTGTGTTCATGAAGAGCGCTCCACACAATGTCTGCATGAACCTGCTGTCCCCTGCCGTCTCATGGCCATGCAACGTGGAGAGAAAGATGAACCGCAGAAACTTCATTCGACTGGTCGGCGGTGGCAGCGTCGCCGCCGCCGCATTGCCGATGACCGGCTGCGCACTCGGCACCGACTATCCGTCTCAGGCTGTCGAGGCGTGGAGCGGTCGGCAGAACGAGTCCGACCCGCGTCGGCGCGCACTGGCCTTCGCCATCACCGCGCCCAATCCCCACAACCTCCAGCCCTGGCTGGTCGACCTTCGGGAAAGCGGCGTCATCACGGTAATGACCGATCGCGAACGCGTGTTGCCGCAGACCGACCCGTTCGGCCGGCAGATACTGATCGGCCACGGCGCCTTCATCGAACTGCTGGTGATGGCGCTCGAATCGCAGGGCATTGCCGCGGACGTGGCCCTGTGGCCGCAGGGCGAACTGGGCGCGGACCTCGAGGGCTGGGACCTGCGGCCGATTGCCCGCCTCACCCTCAAGCCGGGCGGTGTGGGCGACCCGCTGTTTGCGCAGGTGCTCAGGCGGCACACGGCGAAGTCCGACTACGACACCCGTCGCCCGGTGGCGCCCGGGACATTGACCGCTCTCATGTCCAGCGTGAACGCGAAGGCGGTGCGCGTGGGCGGCACCGTGAACCTGCCGGATCTGCCACCGCTGCGGGAACTGTGCCTCCAGGCAGGACGCGTCGAACTGCTGACCCCGCCCGCCGTCATGGAGACCCTCCGGCTCCTGCGCGTCGGACCCGATGAGATCCTCAAATACCGGGATGGCCTGCCCGTCAACGGCCTGATGGCGCGGGCACTCAGCGCTCTGGGCCTGTTCGACCGCAGCACCCCGCCCGCGGAGGGCGGTCAGACCTACAAGGCGATGATCGGCTTCTTCGAAGGCAACAGCCGGACGGCCATGGGCTTCGTCTGGCTGAGTGGCAGGAATGGACGCGCGGACCAGATCGCTGCGGGCCGTGCCTATGTGCGCCTCCAGCTCAAGGCCACCGAACTCGGCCTGGACGTGCATCCGATGAGCCAGGCCCTGCAGGAGTTTCCCGAAATGGCGCCGCTCTACGCTCGTGTGCACCAACTCATCCTCAATCGGCCAGCCCCCAGGTCGCCGGATGAGGAAACCCTGCCGATGTTCTGCCGGCTGGGCTACACCAGCAAGCCGGCGCCGGCGACACCGCGGCGGCCGTTGGCGTCATTTGTCCAGACCTGACCGATCCGATCGGTCCGTGCCGGGTGTCGGGCCCCGGCACGTGCACGCCGCGTCTCGCTCGGGCCGCCCGATCGGCACCGCCGCCCGCGCGGGCGCACGCCCCACCGGGAGCCGCCACCCACCAGGTCAAGCGTCTGTCTAAAGCGCGCCTCCCGACCGGCCGTAATGCTGGTGCAACAGGCCGGCATCGTTCATGCGCCCGGTATAATTTCGACAACAATGAGAACCAGGGATCACAACGTCGGCACGCGCAGCAGGCTCGCGCACGCCAGCGCGTTCTGCGCGGGGCTTGCGCTGGCCGTGGGGGGCTGTGCCTCCGTTCCCCACAAGACGCCCGGCGACCCGCTCGAGTCGGTGAACCGAGCCGTTTACCAGTTCAACGACGTCGCCGACCGCTACGTCGCCAAGCCCGTCGCCCAGGCCTACGACAAGGTGCTGCCGGGCTTCGTGAAGACCGGCGTCCGCAACTTCTTCAACAACATCGACGACGTCTTCGTCGTTGCCAACGACCTGCTCCAGGGCAAGGGCACCCAGGCGGCAAGAGACACCGCCCGCCTCATCGGCAACTCGGTCTTCGGCGTTTTGGGCTTCATCGACGTGGCTTCGCCGCTCGGGCTCTACAAGAACAACGAGGACTTCGGCCAGACCCTGGGCGTCTGGGGCGTCGGCGGAGGTCCGTATCTGGTGCTGCCCTTCCTCGGGCCGAGCAACCTGCGCGATCTCGCCGGCTTCGCCGTCTTCACCCAGGCCGACCTCATCTGGCGCATCGACCGGATCCCGGTGCGCAACAGCCTGGTCGGCGTGCGCACAGTGGAGGCCCGCGCCCAGTTGCTGCCTGCCGAAGGGCTGCTCCAGGAAGCCGCCATGGACCGCTACAGCTTCCTGCGCGACGCCTACCTGCAGCGGCGCCTGAGCCTCATCCACGACGGCAACCCGCCGCGCGACCGGCAGACCGAGGAAGACCTCGACGACCCGGGCGAAGGCTCGGCGGACGATCCGGGCGAGGGCTCGGCAGACGCATCAGGCGAGGCTCGGGCGGAGACGTCGAAGGCACCCGCTGCCGAAGCGCCGACCACGCCAGCGCCTGTCGATGCCTCGTCCGACCCGGGCAAAGCCGCCCCTGAGGACGCCCCGGTGGCCGGGCCCTCGCCCGCCACGTCCCAGCCGCGCTGAGCCCGCTGGTCTGGCCCGGCCAGCGAGAGCGGCGGGCGGACCGGCACCGACGAACGACAGGCACGGGTACCGATGCGGGCGCGCATCGCGCGCGGCTTCACTGCGAAATGGGCGCCAGGCTCCCGGTCAACCGCGCCGGATGCGCCAGCAGCGGTGCACCGAACGGTTGCGGAAGTCCTCGGGAATGGTCTTCTGCGAAATATCCTCCACCACGAACCCCGGCATGTTGGCCTCGAACACGAAGCCTCGAAGGTTGGTGGAGAAGTACAGCTCGCCGGCCTCGGCCAGCACGCCGGCGCAGCCCAGCAGCAGCGCCCGGTGGTCGCGCTGCACGTCGAACACGCCCTGCATCATCTTCGAGCTCGAGAATGCCGGCGGATCGGCCACGATCAGGTCGAAGCGTTCCTCGCGCGAGCGCGCCTCCGCCAGCCAGCTCCGCACGTCCGCCCGCACGGCGACGTGCTGCGGCCCCGCGAGGCCGTTGAGCGCCAGGTTGCGTGCGGCCCAGTCGAGGTAGGTGTTGGACAGGTCCACGCTGGTGCTCGCCACCGCGCCACCGGCCGCGGCGTGTACCGTGAAGCTGCCGGTATAGCTGAACAGGTTCAGGAAGCGCCGGCCGGCCGCACACTCGCGGATGTGCCGCCGCAGCGGACGGTGATCCAGGAACAGCCCCGTGTCGAGGTAGCGGTCCAGATCCACGAGAAAACGCAATCCGCCCTCGCGGACTTCGAACTCGCGCCGCTCGCGCGCCAGCTTCTCGTGCTGCTCGACGCGCCGGTCCACCTTGAGCCGCAGCCGCCGCGTCACCGCCTCGGGGGCCATGCCGAGCACCTCGGCGGTGCGCTGCGCCACCGCGTCCAGCCACCCCGGCACCACCTCGTCCTCGGAGCGCGCGTACTGCTGCAGCAACGCCCGCGGCCCGTAGACATCCAGCACGAAGGCCATTTCCGGAATGTCGCGGTCGTAGACGCGGAAGCAATCCGTCTCCGCCTGCCGCAGGCTGCGGCGCAGGTGGCTGTGCCGCCGCGAGACGCGGTTGCCGAAAGCCTCGAGCAACACCTGCGGATCGGCCATCAGGCCCTCGCGGCCGGCCGCAACCGGGTCGTGATGACGATACCGGTGAAGATCAGCGCCATCCCCACGAAGTGGAAACCCTGGGGTGGCTCGTCCAGCATCACCGTGGAGAGCACGAAGCCGAACACCGGCACCAGATGCACGAACACCCCGGCACGCGTCGGTCCCACCGCCGCCACGCCGCGGTTGTAGCAGACGAAGGCCACGAGGGCGGGAAAGATGCCGAAGTAGGCCAGCGCCGCACCGGTCTTGAGCGTCAGCGCGAAGGTGGCACCCGTGGACACCTCCCACAGGTACCACGCGAGCAGCGGCGGCCACCCGAAAATGCAGATCGTCGCCAGGAAGGCAACCATGCTCATGCCCGCCGGCCGGAAGCGCAGCGTCACCGTGTAGAAGGCCCACAGGATCATCGCCAGCACGAGCAGCACGTCGCCGCGGTTGAACGCCAGGCTCACCAGCGTCTGCCAGCTGCCCTCGGCCACGATGACGACCACCCCGGCGAGCGAGGTGAGGATGCCGGCCATCTGCCCGGCGCTGGTGCGCTCCCGCAGCAACAGCCAGGCGATCGGCGGGATGAACACGGGGACGATGGAATTGAACAGGGTGCCGTTGGTGGCCGTGGTCATGGTGAGCCCGATGTAGCACACCGTGTTGAACACCGTCACACCCATGAAGCCCACCAGTGCCAACACCTTCCAGGACGCCACGATGTCCCGGCGGCGGGCCCACAGCTCGCGCGCCGTGAAGGGCAGCACCAGCACGAAGGCGATCGTCCAGCGCCAGAACGATGCCGCCACCGGTGGCAGGTCGCCGCGGATGCCGCGGCCGATCACCATGTTGGTGGCCCACAGCAGGCTGGCGATGCACAGCAGTGCATACGCCGTGCGGTGCGACTGGACGGCGCCGGCGGACATCAGTTCAGCCGCGCCACGGCCTTGCGCAGTTCCACCGTCCTGGCGCGGATGTCGTCGACGTCCTCGGCATCGGCCGCCTGCCCGAGGTAGGCCTCGTAGTCGGCGAGCGCGGCACGCGCGCACTCCAGTTCCTGGTACGCCAGGCCGCGGTCGCGGCGCTCGGGTGCGGCTTCGGGGGCCGCGTGCACCAGCCAGTCGACCACGGTGAGCGCGTGGTCCCAGTCGCGCGCCTGCAGGTGGATCGCCTTCAGGTTGCGCAGCATGCGCAGCACGATGTCGCGCGTGCCCACACCGCCAAGCAGCTCCATGACGGTGCGCCCGGACGCGGCCTCACCCTGGCTCAGTTTCAGCCGGGCCACCAGATCGTCCAGGGACAGCGATGCGCCGCGATGGTAGGGATCGAGGACGATCAGTCCCTCCGGCGCCTCGCAGCGCACCAGGAAGTGTCCGGGGAACGACACCCCGTGCATGTCCAGCCCGGCGAGGCGCCCGGCGTGCAGGTAGAGCACCGACAGTGTGATGGGGATTCCGCAACGACGCACCAGCACTTCGTTGAGGTAGCTGTTGCGCGGGTCGTAGTAGTCGCCCTGGGGCGCCGCGAAGCCGAGGCGGTCGAACAGGAGTGCGTTCACGGCCAGCAGGCGCTCGCGCGTGGCGGAACCCTCGCCCAGACCCTCCCGAACCGGGGCCAGCATGGCCTCGACCTCGGTCACGCAGGCGGGCACGTCGAGGTCGGGATGGCCGGTGCGCGCGACCCAGGCCGCGGCTTCGGTGAGCAACGCAGCATCCTCTTCGCCCTGCAGGATCTCCAGCAGGCGCGGCGACACCGGAACGGCCATGGTGCGCGGGCCTCTCAGCCTCGCGGCGTGGAAGCGGAGCCGGGTTTGGGTGCGAGCAGCGCAGCCACGGGACGCACCGCACCGGGGCGCCCGGGTGTGGCCGGACGGGGTGGAGTCGGTGTGGCAGCCGGCTTGGCGGCGGCCGCCTGCCCGGGCTCATAGGGCTGCTCGAAGAAAGGATCCTGCGGCGCGCGCGACGCCGGCGCGGGCCGGGAGGCGGACGCCGGACGGGCGGGACGGCCCTCACCCGACCGCTCGGGCCGGCCGGGGCGTTCGGACCGCTCGGAGCGCTCCGGCCTCTCGTGGCGACGCGCCGCCGCGCCCGGGTCGAACCCCTCGAGCTCGCGCTCGGGGATGGTGGTCTTGAGCAGCTTCTCGATGCGCTCGAGCAGCTCCTGCTCCTCGCGCGACACCAGCGAAATCGCATCACCCGTCTGCCCGGCCCGGCCCGTGCGGCCGATGCGGTGCACGTAGTCTTCGGGGGTGTGCGGCAGCTCGAAGTTGATGACACAGGGCAGCTGCTCGATGTCCAGGCCGCGCGCGGCGATGTCGGTCGCCACCAGCACACGCACCTTGCCGTCCTTGAAGTCCTGCAGCGCCTCCATGCGCTCGGCCTGGGTGCGGTCGCTGTGGATGGCGGTGGCATTGAGCCCGTCGCGCACCAGTGCGTGCGCCAGACGGTTGGCGCCGAAACGGGTTCGCACGAACACCAGCACCTGCTGGAGATCCAGCGTGTTGACCAGGCGCGCCAGCATCTCGCGCTTGGCGGACTCGGGCACGCGGTACACCGAGTGGGTCACCGTCTCGGTCACGCTGTTGCGCCGCGCGACCTCGACCAGCACCGGCTCCTTCAGCAGGCCGTCGGCCAGCTTGCGGATCTCCTCGGAGAACGTGGCCGAGAACAGCAGGCTCTGGCGGCTCGTGGGCAGCAGGGCCAGGATGCGCTTGAGGTCGGGCATGAAGCCCATGTCCAGCATGCGATCGGCCTCGTCGAGCACGAGGAACTCCACCTGCCCGAGCTGCACCGTCTTCTGCTGCACGTGGTCGAGCAGGCGGCCCGGCGTGGCCACCAGCACCTCGACCCCGGCGCGAAGGTCGAGGATCTGCGGCTTGATGTCCACCCCCCCATACACCACGGCGTTGCGCAGCGGCATGTACTTGCTGTAGGCACGCACGCTTTCCCACACCTGCACCGCAAGCTCACGCGTGGGGGTGAGAATGAGGGCGCGCACCGGATGGCGCGCCGGCGACATGCTGGCATTGGCGTGGGGCTTCAGGCGCTGCAGCAGCGGCAGGGTGAAGCCGGCAGTCTTGCCGGTGCCCGTCTGGGCGGCACCCATGACATCCTTGCCCATCAGGATGGGCGGGATGGCTTTGGCCTGGATGGGGGTGGGCTCGGTGTAGCCCTGCTCTTCGATGGCCCGCAGAATCTCTTCCGCCAGGCCGAGGTCCTTGAACTGCATGTAGGAGGGTCTCGGTTCCCGATATGGGGCCGGCATCATCGCTGATGCACCCGGCCCAAGGTGAGGAATGTTGCCGTTTTCTTATTGCAACAAGATGTTAACTCACTGCAGGGACGGCACAAAGCGATTTGTGGCACGCCCGGGCACAAACGCTGCCATGCCCTCGGCCGCCCGCAGCCTCAGCGCTCAACCAGCCTCCGGCTGCGCCGCCGGCCTGCCCACCGCCTCGCGGTAGGCGTGCCACGAGGCGTGGCCGACGAGCGGACCGGTGATCACCAGCCCAAGGTACCCGCTGAACACCCCCGCCCCGATCAGCGCCACGATGCTCACCCCCCAGAGCAGCATGACGGGGAAATTCGCCCGCAGCGCATTCACGCTGGTGATCATCGCGGTCAGCGTGTCCATGCCGTGCCAGTCGAGCAGCATCGGCACCGACACCACACTGGTGGCGAACACCAGCAATGCGAAGCCCGCGCCCGCAGCCGCGTAGGCCGCCATGAAGACCCAGCCCTCCGGCGTGGAAGCAAGCTGGGCGATCAGGCTGCCCTCGTAAGGCAGCTCGCTGGTGAAGAACAGCGCCACCACCACGACCGACACGCGCACCCACACCGCCAGCAGCAGCGCGAGGATGAGCGCGTAGAAGCCGATGGCGGGCGCATTGGCCTGCCAGGCCACCAGCGTGTGGGACAGCTTCACCGAACGACCGTATTGGAGCGTGCGGCTCACGTCGTACAACCCCATGGCCAGGAACGGCGCCACCAGCAGGAAACCCGTCACCAGCGCCAGCTCGAGCGCCGCCACGCCGACGAAGTGGTCCAGGGCCGTGCCCATCGCGCCGAACATCACGCCGTAGAACAGGCTGGGCAGCGGCGCCGCCTTCATGTCGGCGAGCCCTTTCGCCAGCCAGCGCCAGGGCGCCCCGGGCGCCACCGTCCGAACCACCGGCATCGGCGGCGCGGCATCGTCTCGTGCAACGGACGGCTCGGCCATCGCGTCCTCCCCCTTCCCTGCGCTGGAGTGTGACGCCGGCACGGCCCCAGGATCAAGCGCCGGCGCGGGCCTCGAGGTCCTCCCAGCGGGCATAGCTCTCGGCCACCAGCCGCTCCAGCTCGGCATAGCGCGCCTGGGCCGTCTTCACCCGCTGCGGATCGCTGCGGTAGACCTCGCCATCGGCCAGCAGCGTGCCCAGCTGTGAAAGCTCCGTCTCCAGCGCCTCGAGCTGCCCCGGCAGGGCCTCGAGCTCCTTCTTCTCCTTGAACGACAGCCCCGATTTCGCGGGCCGCGGCCGGGCGCCGCGCTCCGCCGTCGGCGCCTCGGCGGCGGGCGCCTTGCCGGCCGGCGCCGGACGCTGGCGCAGCCAGTCGTCGTAGCCGCCCACGTACTCGCGCAGCACGCCGTCGCCCTCGAAGGCGATGACACCGGTCACGGTGTTGTCCAGGAACTCCCGGTCGTGGCTCACCAGCAGCACCGTGCCCTCATACTCCGCCACCAGCGACTCCAGCAGCTCGAGGGTCTCGATGTCGAGATCGTTGGTCGGCTCGTCCAGCACGAGCACGTTGGCCGGCCGGGCG
>JBEICA010000238.1:0-5595 GCA_040373665.1 Burkholderiales bacterium
CCGCGCGCTGGAGCCAAGTTGCCCGCGTTCGGCGCTGAGCCGTCTGCAATGACGCATGTTCCCGAACGCGCGTGTGCGGCGGAAACGGGGTCCTGACACAGGTTCGGGCCGCACCTGCCTTGATGTCGACTGTGGGCTTCCCGCAGGCCCGGGCTCTGGCGATGGCAGGTATGCCACCAGAGCGCGAATCCCGACCACGTGGATGTGCCCGCAGCGTTGCTCCCGGGCGGGGTCAGTGGCGCCGCAATCGTCCTCCATGCTCAGCCGCGTGGCCCATCGCATCTCGGCCGGGCTGCGATGTCGCCAGGTCGGTTGTGCCGCAAGCGCAGTCGCCTCGATCTCTGTGCCCGGTGCGGTACCGCCGGCACCCACGTCCGACCCTCATTGGTGGCCAAGGCCAGCACAGCTGGGCCGCCCGTGCGCGGCCGCCCAGGCCGCGGCGACGCCGGGGTTCACCGCTCGTTCAACCCTCCGACCGCTGGTGCAGTTGCGGTCGCCGCCTGGGTCGACGCTGAGTAACCTGCGATCGCGTCGCCCCTGGTCGGGCGGCTTTCCCTCAACGCAAAGAGACCATCGATCATGTTTCGTCGCTCCCCGCTTCAAATCTTCGGTTCCCTGCTCTTCGCCACCCTTTCGTGCGATGCCGCACTGGCTCAGGTGGAGCCCAAAGGTCTTTACATCACGTTGTACGGCCAGTACAGCCGCATCGGCTCGTCGAGCCTGTCCGAGTCCGGCCCGCTGGGTGCCGGAAACGGCCTTCGCGCCGAGTTCGGCAGTGGTGCCGGGCTGGGAGCGGACATCGGCTGGCGCTACGGCAATGGCTGGGCTGCGGAGGTCGAATGGAACTATCGGAGCCATTCGCTCGATGCCCTGCGGCAGGGGGGTACAACGCTCGCCCGGAACGGCGATTTCGCATCCAACATACTGTTGATCAACGGGTTGCGCCGCTTTCCCATTTCCGGCGCATGGACCCCGTACCTGGGCGCGGGTCTGGGATGGGTGCAGGAGATCGACTTCGACGTGACGCCGAGCGGGGGCGGGGCCCCGCGCAGTTACTCCGCCGATGGCAGGTTCGCGTTTCAGCTCATGGCTGGCGTCGAGTACGCGTTGACGCCGCAATGGCGCCTGACCGCCGACACGCGTTGGCTGCGCGCGGGGTCCGTGCAACTGGAGAATGAAGCCGGCAACAGAGGTGGACAGGCAGGGCCGCTGGACTACAACCCGTTATCGGTCCAGGTCGGCTTGCGTTACAGCTTCTGACCGCCCGGGAGGCCGGTACTGGGCGCCGTCTCCGAAGCGCGAGAGAACCTCTGCGCGTCGGCGACGGCTGACGGGCACCTGGTGCCCGTCGCTCATCAGGCACACCGCCCCGGTGGCTGTGCGGCGCACGCTGATCACGTGCCGGGAGGCCACCCACCAGGAGCGGTGCACGCGCAGACCCTGTGCCGCGCTCTCGGATTCCACGTCGGCCAGCGCGCCGAGGATCAAGGCGCAACCGCGTGGCGTCCAGACGCGCAGGTACTGCAGTTCGGAGGCAACGGCGATCACGTCGGTGCCTACCTCGGAGGGCAGGCGTTCGCACCAACTCGGTCGTGGCGAGGGCGATGGTGGGTCATCGGCGGTCGGCACATGGTCAGGGTATTCCGCGGACGCAGGCGCATCGACGCGGGACGCCGTTGCCGTCCCGGTGGGCGCAGGCGGATCGGCCAGGTCGACGGATGCACGCGGGCCGGTGTGCGTGGTTGCGGCCCCGGCGGTGGGCTGCGGCCCGGGCACCGGTGGCCGCCCATGCAGCAGAGGCGGCACCAGCCAGTGAAGCCGGGGCAGGCAGATCAGCGCCCAGCTGGCCGTCACCGGGCCGACGGCATGGACGTATTCCTCGAGCAGGGGATTGCCGAACGTGATGCCGGCGAGGTCATCATCATCGTCATCGGGAAGAGCCGGATACCCGAGCCACTGCTCCATGAGCCCTTCGCCGATCAACCAGTAGACCGGGGCGAGTACGGCCGCGCCAAGAACGCCGGACAGCAGCACCAACACCCAACTCGATACGCGACTGGCGCCGTAACGGCGCGTCAGCGCGTACAGCACCACCTGCAGGACGATCAGTCCGGTCGAGATCTGCAGGGCCCAGAAAAGCAATCGGGCCGCGAACGGCGCCGCGAAGCCGACGTCCGGTTCCAGGGTCGTCATGAGCGCGATCAGCACCAGACCCGTGACCATCAGATAGCGGAGCATTCCTCCGGCGTTCCTGCCGCCGGGTCTCGGCGTACGGCTGGAGAAGGTGTCGTCGTCGGCAGAGCTCAAGCGTGGCGGGGGCGGGCGAATCGTTGCGGAAACTCGACAGGGGCGCCAGTCACGCATCGTGGCCGGTGCACGCCTCGACGATCATATGAACTCCGGTCGCCGTCATCAAGCCGTGCGGGTACAGGCTCGACGGCGCGTGCCATACCCTCACGGCCATCCGGTTCAGGGTCCGCTGTCCGCCGGATGGTGCGATGCCGCATGGACACGGATGAGACGTTCCTGGAGCGTTGGCACGGCACCCTCGCTGAATCTTGATGCACTGCGCTAAAATCGCGCGCTTCAGTCGCACACAACCACGGAAACTACGGAAACGCCGATGAAGATCCTCGTCCCGGTGAAGCGGGTGGTCGATTACAACGTGAAGGTCAGGGTGAAGGCGGACGGCTCGGGTGTCGAGACGGCCAACGTCAAGATGTCGATGAACCCGTTCGACGAGATCGCCGTCGAAGAGGCCGTTCGGCTCAAGGAAGCCGGCGTGGCCACCGAGATCGTGGCCGTGTCCATCGGTGTGGCCCAGTGCCAGGAGACGCTGCGCACCGCGCTGGCCATCGGCGCCGACCGTGCCATTCACGTCGAGACCGGCCTCGAGACCCAGCCGCTGGGCGTGGCCAAGGCCCTGAAGGCGCTGGTCGACAAGGAGCAGCCCGGCCTCGTGATCCTCGGCAAGCAGGCCATCGACGACGACGCCAACCAGACTGGCCAGATGCTGGCGGCTCTGCTGGGCTGGTCCCAGGCCACCTTCGCCTCGAAGGTCAAGGTGGAGGGTGGGAGCGCCACCGTCACCCGCGAGATCGACGGCGGGCTGGAGACCCTGTCGATCAAGCTTCCGGCGGTGATCACCACCGACCTGCGCCTGAACGAGCCGCGCTATGTGACGCTGCCCAACATCATGAAGGCGAAGAAGAAGCCGCTCGACACGGTCACCCCCGAGTCGCTCGGGGTGGACATGACCCCGCGGCTGAAGACACTCAAGGTGGCCGAGCCCGCCAAGCGCGGCGCCGGCAGGCAGGTCGGCAGTGTCGCCGAACTGGTGGAAAAGCTGCGCAACGAAGCCAAGGTGATCTGACCATGACCATTCTCGTGATCGCGGAACACGACAACGCGACCCTCAAGGCGGCGGTGCTCAACACCATCGCGGCCGCCGCGAAGATCGGCGGCGACATCCACGTGCTGGTGGCCGGTGAGGGCTGCGGCGCCGCAGCCCAGGCGGCGGCGGCCGTTCCCGGCGTGACGAAAGTGCGCGTGGCCGACGGCCCCGCCTATCGCGACGGTCTGGCGGAGAACGTCGCGGCGCTGGCGGTGAGTCTGGCGGGGGACTACAGCCACGTGCTGGCGCCGGCCACGGCCTTCGGCAAGAACATGCTGCCGCGGGTCGCCGCGCTGCTGGACGTGGCCCAGATCTCCGACATCGTGGCCGTGGAATCGGCCGACACCTTCGTGCGGCCCATCTATGCGGGCAACGCCATGGCTACCGTGCAGTCGGACGACCGCATCAAGGTGATCACGGTGCGCGCGACCGGGTTCGACGCGGTGCCCGCCACGGGTGGCGCTGCCGCCACCGAGCCGGTGGCCGCACAGGCCGACGGCGGTCTGTCCACGCTGTTGGGGCAGGAGCTGACCAAGTCGGCCCGTCCCGAGCTCACGGCGGCGCGCATCATCGTCTCCGGCGGTCGTGGCATGGGCAACGGCGAGAACTTCGCCCTGCTCGAGGCCCTGGCCGACAAGCTGGGCGCCGCGGTCGGCGCCTCGCGCGCTGCCGTCGATGCCGGCTTCGTGCCCAACGACTATCAGGTGGGGCAGACCGGCAAGATCGTCGCGCCCGACCTCTACATTGCGGTGGGCATCTCCGGAGCCATCCAGCACCTTGCCGGCATGAAGGACAGCAAGGTGATCGTGGCCATCAACAAGGACGCCGAAGCCCCCATCACCCAGGTGGCCGACTACTGGCTGGTGGCCGACCTGTTCCAGGCGGTGCCTGAACTGACCCAGTCCCTGGGCTGACCCCGACGGAGACCCCCACATGTCCACCTACAACGCCCCGATCCGGGACATGCAGTTCGTGCTCAAGGAGCTGGTCGATCTCGAGGCCATCTCGCGCCTGCCGGGTTGCGAGGAGGTGTCGGCCGATCTGGTCGACGCCGTGCTCGAGGAGGCGGGGAAGTTCGCCGCCGGCATCCTCGATCCGCTCAACCGCCCGGGCGACAAGATCGGCGCCAAGTGGTCGGAGCAGGGGGTCACCAGCGCCCCCGGCTTCAAGGAGGCCTACGAGCAGTTCGTCGCCGCGGGCTGGCCCGCGGTGGCCGGTGATCCTGCCTTCGGGGGCCAGGGTCTGCCGCACGTGCTGTCGCAGCAGTTGTCGGAAATGTGGAACGCGGCCTGCATGTCGTTCTGCCTCTGCCCCATGCTCACCACCGGCGCCATGACGGCCATCCTGCGTCACGGCTCCGATGCGCAGCGGGCCACCTACGTGCCCAATCTGGTCTCGGGCAAGTGGTCGGGCACCATGAACCTGACCGAGCCCCAGGCCGGCTCCGACCTGTCTGCGGTGCGCACCCGCGCGGTGCCCCAGGGTGATCACTACCGCATCCACGGCACCAAGATCTACATCACCTGGGGTGAGCACGACATGGCCGAGAACATCGTCCATCTCGTGCTGGCCCGAACGCCCGACGCGCCCGAGGGCGTGAAGGGCATCTCGCTGTTCATCGTGCCGAAGTTCCTGGTCAACGCCGACGGCAGCCCGGGGGCGCGCAACGACGTGAAGTGCGTGTCGATCGAACACAAGCTCGGCATCCACGGCAGCCCGACCTGCGTCATGGCCTACGGCGACGGCGAGGGCCCCATCGGCTATCTGGTGGGCGAGGAGAACCGCGGCCTCGAATACATGTTCACCATGATGAACTTTGCCCGGCTCGAGGTCGGCGTCGAGGGCATCGCCATCGCCGAGCGTGCGTACCAGCACGCTCTCGAGTACGCGCGCCAGCGGGTGCAGGGGCGCGAGGTCGGGGTCAAGAGCGGCGAGCGCGTGGCCATCATCCACCACCCCGACGTGCGGCGCATGCTGATGGGCATGAAGGCACAGACCGAGGCCATGCGCGCCCTGGCCGCGGCGGCGGCCGAGGCCCTGGACCACGCACTGTCGAGCCCCGACAGCGACGCCCGCCGCAGCGGTCAGGCGGTGTTCGACCTGCTCACCCCCGTGGTGAAAGGCTGGTGCACCGAGATGTCGGTCGAGGTGGCCTCCACGGGCGTGCAGATCCACGGCGGCATGGGGTTCGTGGAGGAGAC
>JBEICA010000421.1:0-2151 GCA_040373665.1 Burkholderiales bacterium
ACCTCGACGATCCTTTCCATCGTCTCTGCGTCCGGGAACCGGATGTAGTGGAAGAAGCAGCGCCGCAGGAAGGCGTCGGGCAGCTCCTTCTCGTTGTTCGAGGTGATGACGACCAGCGGACGGTGGCGCGCGCGCACCGTCGCCTGCGTCTCGTAGACGAAGAACTCCATGCGGTCGAGCTCGCGCAGCAGGTCGTTCGGGAACTCGATGTCGGCCTTGTCGATCTCGTCGATCAACAGCACGGCCGGGCTGTCGGTGTCGAAGGCTTCCCAGACCGGCCCGCGCTTGATGTAGTTGGCGATGTCCTGCACCCGCGGATCGCCGAGCTGCGAATCGCGCAGCCGCGACACCGCGTCGTATTCGTACAGGCCCTGCTGGGCCTTGGCGGTGGACTTGACGTGCCACTGCAACAGCGGCCGGCCCAGCGCGCTGGCCACCTCAAGGGCGAGCATGGTCTTGCCCGTGCCCGGCTCGCCCTTGACCAGCAGCGGGCGTTCCAGGGTGATGGCGGCGTTGACCGCCATCATGAGATCGTCTGTGGCGACGTAGGTGTCGGTGCCGGTGAATCGCATGGCGCGCCCTGCAGGAATCTGGAAAGCGGCAAGAGTACACGACTTGCGCGCCCCGGCCGGCCCGGCGGCGGCGCCCGGATGGACCATAATCCCGCGCTACTGCAGCCGGAGAACCGCCATGCCCCGCTTCAATGCCAACCTCTCGATGATGTTCACCGAGGTGCCCTTCCTCGATCGCTTCGGGGCTGCCGCCCGCGCCGGATTCAAGGGCGTGGAGTTCCTGTTTCCCTATGAGTTCGCGGCCGAGCAGATCCGCGAGCAACTCGACCGGCACGGGCTGGAAATGGTGCTGTTCAACATGCCGCCGGGCGACTTCGCTGCCGGCGACCGCGGACTGGCCTGCGACCCGGCCCGGGTGACCGAGTTCCAGGACGGCGTGGGCCGCGCCCTGGAGTACGCCAGCGTCCTGGGCGCCACCCGCCTGCACGTCATGGCCGGCCTGCGCCCGCGCGGGGTCAACGACGCGACCATGCGCGAGACCTACCTGTCCAGCCTGCGATTCGCCGGTGCCGCGTGCGCCGGCGCCGGGATCACCATCCTGATCGAGGCCATCAACAGCCGCGACATCCCGGGCTTCTACCTGAACACCTCGGCCCAGGCCTTTGACGTGATGCACTACGCGGCCGTGCCCAACCTGCGCTTCCAGTACGACATCTACCATATGCAAATCATGGAGGGCGACCTCGCGCCCACCATCGAACGCAATCTGGACCGCATCGGCCACATGCAGCTGGCCGACACCCCCGGCCGCCACGAGCCCGGGACAGGCGAGATCAACCACGACTTCCTGTTCGGCCACATCGACCGCATCGGCTACACCGGGTGGATCGGCTGCGAGTACCGCCCCGCCGGCCGCACGGAAGACGGGCTGGGGTGGATGCGCAGGTGGGTTTGAGGCCCGGACCAGTGCACCGCCGCCCGCAACCGGCCGGGCTCACCGATCATTGCCATGTCCTCGCGGCGTTCCGCGGTCGCTGACCCGGGCAGCTTGCTGCCCCATCTGGTCCTCGCCGCCGGCGTCGCGGTGGTATCCACCGCATCCATCCTGATCCGCTACGCCCTGGACGAGGGTGCCGGCTCGGCGGCCATCGCAGCGCTGCGCCTGGTGTTCGCCACGGTCCTGCTCACGCCCTTCGCGCTGGCGCGATGCGGACGCGAGATCGTGGCGCTGGACCGGGGCACCCTCGGGCTGGCACTCGCCTCGGGGGTGGTGCTGGCCGTGCACTTCGCGACGTGGATCGCCTCGCTGGCGCACACCTCGGTGGCGGCCAGCGCCGTGCTGGTCACCACCAATCCGATCTGGGTCGGGCTGGCGGCGTGGCTGGTGCTGGGCGAGCCGGTCGGCCGGCGCGGCGCGATCGGCATCGGCCTCGGCATGGCGGGTGCGGTGGCCGTGTTCCTGGCCGACGGCGGCGGGGCCTCGGGCACCTCGAATGCCCTGGGCAACAGCCTGGCGCTCGCGGGTGCCCTGGCGGCGTCGGGTTACCTGCTCATCGGCCGGGGCGTCCGCGCGCGCCTGTCCCTCACGGCCTACATCTGGCTGGTGTACGGTGCCGCGGCGCTGACGCTGACCGGCTTC
>JBEICA010000096.1:0-11405 GCA_040373665.1 Burkholderiales bacterium
CAACGGGCGCCGGAAGGCAGCGCCCTGCTCGACAACACTGCAAACCACCGCACCATTTCGCGCCATCTCGTGTTCTTGTTCCCTGGGTCGAATCGACATGGCGCATGGCCGCGTGCCCCGACGTCCCGACGGATCCGCGGCACCGGCAAGCACCGCGGGCACCCGTTCGTGGTGACAAGAGGTTAGGAGTCCGGGCTCGAGGGGGGTTAGGGAGATTTTCCCAACGATGACGGGAGGCGTTCCCTCTCAAGTTCCCGGCGGCGCTGCCGTCTGCGCGAACCCGCGAGGACGACCGGCCGGCGAGGATCAACAGCCGCGAAAAAACGGCCCGCAGCCCCGAGGCCGGGACAGGCACCGGGGGGCCACCGGCGCCGAACAGGGAGGGGGTCTGCCCGCGGTGATGGACTGCGGCGTGGCGCCTGGGCAGCCGCTACCGGAGGTCGCCCGCCGCCTCGGCCGCCGAGGCGGCGGCCTCGGACCCGATCATCCCGTGGGTCATGGCCATGCGGATGACCTGCGCGGTGTTGGAGACGTCCAGCTTCTGCCGGATGTTCCACTGGTGATTGGCCACGGTCTTGTAGGAGAGCGACAGGATGCGGGCGATCTCGCTCACCGAATGCCCGCCCACGAGCAGGCGGAACACTTCGAACTCCCGCGGCGACAAGGCCTGGAGCGGGCTCTCGTTGCCGGGAAGCATCTGCACCGCCAGTTCCTGGGCCATGTCGTGACTGATGTACAGCTTGCCCGCCGCCACCAGACGCACCGCTTCCACCAGCACCTCGGGCGCGCTCGACTTGGTCACGTAGCCCCGCGCCCCGGTCTGAAGGGCCCGCGACGAGAACACCACGTCCTCGTGCATGGAAAACATGAGGATCTTCGCGTCCGCCCGGCGCGAGAGCATCCGGCGCGCCACCTCGATCCCGCCGATGCCGGGCAGGGTGATGTCCATCACGACCACGTCCGGCTCGAGTTCGACGAAGCGCCGGTAAGCCTCGTCGCCGGCAGCCGCCTGTCCGACCACCGCGAGATCGGGTGTCGCTTCCAGCAGGCGCCGGTATCCCTCCAGCACCACGGCATGGTCGTCCACGAGCAGGACGGTCGTCTTGGCATTGTTCATCTCTCTGCTCCCACTGAAGCGCCCGGCAGGCTGGCATGCAGGGCCGTTCCCCTGCCGGGTGCGCTGTCCACCCAGAAGCGGCCGCCCAGCATCTCCACCCGCTCGCGCAGGCCTGGCAGACCCAGGCCCGACCGCCCGATCTGTTCGTCAAGGCCGACACCGTCGTCCACGATATCGACGCGCACGCCACCGGTCGCAGCGTCCGCCTCGGCCGTGAGCGCAACCGTGACGACGCTCGCCTGTGCGTGCTTGGTCACGTTGGTGAGCCCCTCCTGCACCATGCGATACAGGGTGATGTTGGCAGCTTCGCCGAGGCTGTCGGGCACGCCGTCGATCCTGACTTCGCACTTTACCGCCGGATGCCGCCGACGCCACTGGTCGACGCAGTACTGGATGGCCGGCCCCAGGCCGAGCTCGTCCAGGGCCACCGGACGCAGGCGGCGCATGAGCGAGCGCGCCACGTCGTAGACATGGTCCGTGAGCTCGACGATCGACTGGGCGGCGTCCTTCACCTCGACCGGCACATCATCCCGTCCGCGGATCGACACGGCATCGAGCTTGAGCGCATTGAGCCATTGCCCCATCTCGTCGTGCAGTTCCCTGGCGATGTTGCGCCGCTCGTGTTCCAGCATCTCGATTCCGCGCTGCGCCAGCCGCCGGTTCTCGTCCAGCGCGACCGCCAGCTCGCGCCGCGTGGTCTCGAGCGCCGTCACGTCGGTGAAGAAGGCGTGCACCTCGAGACCCTCGGGAGCGCGCCGGGCCGTCAGCCGCGCGATGACCACCGCCTCGGCGCCGTCGGCGCGCCGGATGCGCAGATCGTTCATCTCCACCCGCCCGCCGCCGGACAGGATTTCCCGATGCCCGCGCCACAAGGCCTCATCGGCGTAGAAATCCCCGAGCCGCCTGCCGACCACGGCCTTCGGCGCATCGAGGCCGAACAGGTGGGCGAGCTCGGGGTTGGCCACCGTGATGCCGCCGTCCCCGGCGGCGATCAGGTTGGCGGAAAGGTTTTCGTTGAACAGCACCTCAAGATAGGCACGCTGCCGGTTGAGGCTCTCCTGTGCCTGGAGCCGAAGCCCCATCTCGGTCGCCGCCTGCCGCGACTGTCGCCAGGACGACCATCCGAGGCCAAGCACGAGCACGGTGACCGCTGCGGGCAGTTCGTCGAGCTGGTAGGGCTCGAAGTGCCGCAACCAGCGCCCGACGGCCTCCGACAATTCGAACGTACCCGCCACGAGGAAGGTACAGACCGCCGCGAGCAGCACGAGGATCAGATCGGTCCCGGCACCACGCAGCCTGGTGGCGCCCTCCGGCCTGTCCCGCCCCCCGTCGAACGTCGTCTCGCTCATCCCTCACCCTCCCGGCTCCGTTCCGGGGCCGAGTCCTGTATACCCAAAGCGCCTGCTCCGGACAACGCCGGGCGCGTCACACATTGTCTGGCCAGGCGGGGCACTCGGGTATGGGAATTCCTCCTGATGCAACTCGGTTCGCACCACCACGTCGCGACCCCCGACAGGTCCGTGCGATACTCCGGCCGCCCCAGAACGATATCGGCCGAGCCGCTTTCCCCCGGCATGCGGGTGGCGGCCGTCCAGGAGAAAACATGAGCATCCGTCCCGTAGTGCTCGGCCTCGGTGCCGGGCTCGCCCTCTCCGCAGCCTTTGCCGCGGCCGCGCCCTTTGCCTACGTGCCGAACGAGAAGTCGGGCACGCTCTCCGTGATCGATGTCGCCACCGACAAGGTGGTGAAATCCATTCCTGCCGGCGAAAAGCCCCGCGGTCTGGCGCTGAGCGCGGACGGCCGCCGCATCTACGTCAGCGATCAACCCAAGAATGCGCTGGCCGTCGTCAATCTCGAGAGCGACAAGCTGGAGACCCTGATCGACCTCGGCGAGTCGCCCGAGGGCGTGAGCGCGTCTCCGGACGGTCGATACGTCGCGGCTGCCGTCGAGGTGAGCAACTCGATTGCCTTCGTCGACGCGGCGACCGGGGCGAAGGCCTTCTCCGTCAAGGTGAAGGGCAAGAACCCGGAGCACGCCGTTTTCTCGCCGGATGGCAAATGGCTCGTCGCGAGCGCGGAGGAGGCCGACCAGGTCGACATCGTGGACGTCGAAAAGCGCAGCCAGGTGGCGCAGGTCAAGGTCGGCGAGCGTCCGCGCGGCATGGCGTTCACCCCGGATGGCACGCGACTCTACGTCGCCTGCGAACTGGCCAATGCCACCTACGCGATCGACTGGGCCAGCCGCAAGGTGCTGGCCCGGATTCCCACGGGCACCTTCTCCAACGGAGTGACCGTGCACCCCAACGGCCAGCGGGTGTACGTCTCGAACGGCAAGGACGCCACCGTGTCGGTCATCGACACGGCCAGCAACACCGTGATCGCCACCGTCGCCGTGGGCAAGCGCCCCTGGAACATGGCGATCACGCCGGACGGCCGCAAGCTCTATGTCGCGGCCGGCCGGTCCAACGCCGTCTCGGTGATCGACACCGAGACCAACCGCAAGCTGCTGGATATCCCGGTGGGCGAGATTCCCTGGGGGGTGGTGATCCGCTGACCACGGCGGACACGCGGATGCGCCCCGTCGGCGGGGGCGATCCCGGGTGCGGGATGCCGGCCTCACATCCGGCCGCTTCCTGCCGTAATGAGGGAACCAGGCCCCCCGATCTCTGACGCGCGTTGGCGCAAGCCGATGGCAGCGTGTCAAAATCCGGCAAGCCGTTTCTCACGCGCGTCGCTGATGCATTCCTGCTGTCATTTTCCGTCCGAGTCCCATACCGCGCGGCCCGCCCCCCGCGGCCTTCGCGCGTCGGCCTGCTTGCGCACCCTCCTGCTGACACTCACCGCCGCCTCGCTGCTGGCCGGCTGCGGCACTTTCCGCAGTTACCGCGAGGAGATGGACGCAGCCCTGGCCAGCACCGCCGAGGGCAACGTCGGAGGCGCGATCAAGATCCTCGAGAAGAACAACAAGGGCGACAGGAAGGACATGTTGTTTCACATGGAGCTGGGCGAATTGCGCCGGCTCGAGGCCGACCACGCCGGCAGCTTCGCCGCGCTGGCGGCGGCCGATGCCGAAGTCAGGGCCTGGGAAGAGGCCTCCCGGCTCGACCCCACCCGCACCGTCGGTCAGGCAGGGAGCTTCCTGTTCAACGACCGGGTCCGGACCTACGAGGGTCACGACTACGAGAAGGTCATGATCACCACCCGCATGGCCATGAGCCATCTGGCCCGGGGGGACTGGGACAGCGCGCGGGTCGAGATCAAGCGCACCCACGAGCGCGAGGCCTTCATCTCGGAACTGCGGGCCGCCGAGCTGCTCAAGGTGAAGCAGGAGGCGGCAGAAAATGGCGTCAACCCAAGTTTCCAGGAGATCAACGGCTACCCGGTGCAGTCCATCGAGACGCCCGAGGCCATGGCTCTGCTGAACAGCTTCCAGAATGCCCTGTCGCACTATCTTGCCGGCTTCGTCTACGAAGCCCTCGGAGAGACCGGGCTCAGCGCGCCGGGCTACCGCAAGGCGATCGAACTCAAGCCGGGGCAGCCACTGCTGGAGCAGTCCCTCGGTGGTCTGGACGACCGCGCCGCCGCGGCGGACGACGGTCACTGCGACCTGCTTCTGGTGATCGAGACCGGCGCCATCCCCGGCAGGGTGTCGCAGACCTTCAACCTGCCCATCCCCATCGTGGCCTACGGCAGTTTCGTCACCATGCCCATCTCCTTCCCGATCCTGCCGCCCCGGGCGATGGGCTACCAGGCGCCCGACGTGCTGGTGGATCGCAACCTCACGCTGCCCACGGCCCACGTGCTGGACCTGGACGCCATGGCGCGCCGCGCCCTCGCGGACGAGATGCCCGGCATCATGCTGCGCGCCTTCGTCCGCTCCGCCTCCAAGGCGGCGGCCCAGTACGCGCTGGAACGCCAGATGAGCGACAACCGCGGCAGGGGCAGCGACAACGTCGGCCTGGCGGTTGCACTGCTCGCCATCCAGATCGGGGGAGTGGTCGTCGAGCAGGCCGACGAACGCGGCTGGCGCACCCTCCCGGGGCAGGTGGCCATCGCCCGTGCCCGCCTGCCGCGGGGCGACCACGCCATCGACGTGCGCACGGACGCCGGTACCGCGACGTTCAGTGCGCAGTTGACGGGACGCCACGCCCTCGCCACCGTGCGGCTCCTGCGCGGCCAGTCCTTCGTTGCGCCGGCCACCTCGCCGGGCGGCATGCCGGCCCCGCCTGCCGGCAGCCAGTCCGCCGGGACCCTGCCATCCGGCGGTCGGGAACCGCTGTATGCTGAAGTCGATCTGATCAACTTTCCCTCCGCCACGTCCACTTCCGGGAGAACCCTGCAATGAAGACAACCACCCTGTTGATCGTGCTGCTCGCCGCCGTGCTGGCGACGGGCTGCGGCTCCAAGAAGGGCTTCGAAAAGGCCGGCTTCGCCTACGGCTGCCCGATCGGCGACACCAAGATCGGCTCCATGGACGACCTGGTCAAGGCCAAGACCGCCAAGGAAGGCAAGAGCTCGCCCGACGTCGAGATCGAGGAGATCCGCTGCGGCACGGCGGGCGACCTGATGAAGATCGACGTCGTGGTGTACAACGACGAGAGCGACGTCGAGCGCCTGCTCTACAAGTTCCGCTGGATCGACGCCGAGGGCATGCGCGCCGCGGACGAGGAGTCCTGGAAGCCGGTCCTGCTCTACGGCAATTCCCGTCAGACCGTCAGCGTGGTGGCCCCGAACACCAAGGCGCGTGACTTCAAGTTCATCATCATGGGTCAGCAGTGACCGCCCCCACCGCAGGAGACCGAAAGATGCACGCCTTCAGCCGCCTCCCCTGGCTCGCCACCCTGTTGATCGCCGCGGTGGCCATCGCCGTCGCCGGCTGCGCCAAGCCCAAGACCCGCTACGGGGATGCGGGCGGCGTGGAGACCGTGACCAACGAGTTCGGGTCCACCGATCTGCAGATGCTGGCGGAACAGATGACCCAGTCCATGTTGCAGACCCCCGTGATCGAAGGCGGAAACCTGCCCATCGTCACCATCCAGGAGGTCAAGAACAAGACCAGCGAGTACATCGACACCCGCGCCATCACGAACCGCATGCGCTCCACCCTGCAGAAGAGCCGGCGGGTCCGGTTCGCGGTGGACAACGCCGAGATGCAGCGCCAGAAGGAGGAACTGGAGCGGCAGGGCAGCGAGCTCTACGACCAGGAAAAAGCGGTGCGCCAGGGCAAGATGGTCGGCGCCGGTTACCGCCTGTCGGGCGAGATCACCTCGATCGTGAAGGAAACCAAGAACGTGAAGGACGTCTACTACCAGCTCTTCCTGAGCCTGACGGACATCCAGACCGGGATCGAGGAATGGAGCGAGACCAAGGACATCCGCAAGACGACGGAACGCTGAGGGTGCCGGCGACGGCACGCCTGGAGGGCGGCCCGGGGGCCGCCCTCTGTCTTTTTCACATCTGATCAACCGACCATGCCTTGCGCTGGGGCAGATGCCGGCTCCGGCCAGAGGCGCAACATGAATACGATGAATATCGACCAAACCGATTGCCCGCCGGCGACCGAGATCGATCCCGGTTTCGTCGCCCGGCTGCGCGAGCGCGCCGAGGCGGGCGACCCGAAGGCCATGTTCGACCTGGGTTGCCTGCACGACCTGCCGGCGAAGATCGGGGTCGAACTGGACCTGGATCTGGCGCTGCAGTGGTACACGCGCAGCGCGGAGGCCGGCTTCGCCTGGGCGCAGTTCGCCCTGGGCAACATGCACGAGCTGGCGCAGGGCACCCCGCGGAACGATCTGGGTGCACGGCGCTGGTACGAGGCGGCGGCCAGACAGGGCATCGCCGAGGCCCAGATGCACCTGGCTCGGATGCTCCAGAGCGGTCGCGGCGGACCGGCAGCCACGGCCGAGGCCGCGGACTGGTACCAGCGGGCGGCCCACCAGGGGCACGAGCGCGCGGCCACGAACCTGGCCCTCATGCACCTTCAGGGCGAGATCACGCCGGCTGACCTCGACGAGGCCAGAAGGTTGCTGGAATTCGCGGCCGACAAGCTCGACGGGCTGGCCCATCTGGCCCTCGCGGACATGCATCTGCGCGGGGTCGGCACACCCAGACATGGCGGTCTGGCGCTCGCGCATTACTGCGTGGCGGCGCTGTTGCTCCCCGCAGGGCCGGATGCAGAACGCGCCATCGCCTCCCGCGAAGGCCTGCTCGCCCGCCAGCCCGCGCTGCGCGAGTCGTATCAGGACAGCGCCCGCCAGTTCATCGACGCCCGCACCCCATCCGGATCGCCTGGTGCCCTGCCACGCCGGGGAGGCGCCGGATCGGACCGCGGGGCATCGAACCCGCAAGACCGCATCAACGAGCAGGAGAGTGATTCATGAGCATCCGGCTGACATGCGCCGTGGCGGCGCTCGCCCTGACCCTGCAGGGTCTCACCCCGGTCCTCGCGGACGATCAGGTCGAAGAGGCGCGCAACAAGCAGGACGCCGTCGACCGGGTCGCCCAGGTCCACAACGAGATCCTCATCACGGGCACGGCAGCGCTCATCGTCAAACAGGCCTCCATCCAGGTCGCCCGCAACCTGTTGCGCACCTGGGGCAAGGAGGAGCAGCTCGGCCCGGGCTGGAAGGAGGGTGTGCCCGAGTGGCAGGCCGCCGAATCGCGGCTGCTGGGCGACACCACCCCCCAGGCGTTGAGGCGTCTGAGTCAGGCCTCCTGGGTCAAGGACATCCGCCGCAGCGCGGTGGCCGGCACCTTCGACGGCGAGTCGGCCGACACCATCGCGACCCACTTCGAGAGCAAGTCGGGTCAGGCTCAGCTGGCCATCATGGACTGGTTCATGGGCGAGATGACGCTGTTCAACTACACCTACACGGGTCGCTTCGCTTACGACCTCAAGGGTGCGGAGGCCGAGCTCAAGGCCTTGCAGCAGGCCGCCCAGTCCCTGATTCCCAAGAAGGACAACGAACTCGAGTTCTCGACCCTGAACCCCGAGGCCTTCCAGTTCGTGGCCTGCAGCCCGGAGAGCCGGTATTGCCCGGGTGTGCGTTACTCGAAACTCAATGCGATTGCCGTGCAGGGCGCCATCATCCGCCACATCGACGCCGCTGCCGCGGAGGTCCAGAGCGCCATGCAGGCCATGCGTCCGGCGATACAGGCTCACCTCGACGACTACCGCCGGCGTCAATGAGGCTCGCATACACGCGGGCGGCGCGCCGGACAGGCGCGGCGTGACCGCTGCATCCGCCCGCGTCCCGGCGCGATGACCTGGCTGAACATCGCCGGGCTTACCTGCTGCGCGGCGAGCCTGGGCACCGCGCATGTGTGCGCGCGGCTTGCCTTCGGCCAGGGTGTGAACCTCCTGACGGCAGCCACCACCCGGGCCGGTTGCGCGAGCCTGATCGTGCTCGCCCTGCTGCTGTCGCGCGGCCGGCCCGGGCGCATTCCCTCCCGTCAGGCCCTCGGCTGCGTGATCCTCGGCGTGTTCGTGGTCGGACAGACGCTGCTGGTCCAGATCGCGGTCAAGCGCCTCCCGGTCACCGTCGCCCTGCTCTTGTTCTACACCTACCCCTTTTTCACGGCCATGGCCGCCAGCCTGCTGGGGGATCACCGCTTCGAACGCCGGCTGGCGCTGTCGCTCGCGGCGGCGTTCTCGGGCCTCGCGCTCGTGCTGGGCGTGAGCCCCGAGGCGCTGGACTTCACCGGTGTCGTGGCGGCCCTCGGCGCCGCACTGGTGTTCACCGGGACCCTCACCTTCACACCCCGTCTGGCTCCGGGCCTGGAGGCACCGCTGCGGACATTCCTCATGATGAGCGCGGCGACCCTGATGGTGGGTACGGCGGCAGGCGTCAGCGGCCATCTCCAGGCCCCGACCTCCGCCCTGGCCTGGGGCGGGCTGGCAGGCCTGTCGGTGTTCTACGGCGCCGGAATCGTCGGGGTGTTCCTGCTGCTGCCGCGCATGGGGCCGGTGCAGGCCGCCGTGGTGATGAACCTCGAACCGGTGTTCGTGGCCGTGATCGCCTGGCTGGCGCTGGGCGAACAGCTCTCGGCCCTGCAGGCGGCGGGCGCCGCCATCGTGGTGGCTGCCGTCATCGGCGCCCAGCTGAAGCGCTGACCGGGCAGACCTATGTCCGCGGTCTTCCGCCCGTCAGGCGGGCGCGGACATAGCCCAGCATGGATGCCACGCCCCCGGGCATGACGTAGATGAAGAACAGCAGCACCAGCCCGAAGATCGCCCAGGGCGCGGCCTTGGACATCTCGTCGGCGAAATTGGGCACGAACTGGATGAACAGGGCGCCGTAGATCGCCCCGGAAATGGTGGCAAGCCCGCCGACCACGATGCCCACCACGAACATGATGGACTGGAAGGAATTGAAGCTGTCGGGCGCCACGAACTGGACCGCGATGGCGCCGAGCGCGCCACCGATCCCCGTGTAGAGCGCGCTCCAGCCGAAGGCCAGACTCTTGAACATCGGGCCGTTCACGCCCATCGCCTCGGCAGCGATGGGGTGGTCCCGCAGGGCGATGAGCGCCCTGCCCGGCCGCCCGCGCAACAGGTTCCAGGCGAGCAGGAACAGCGCGACCGCCACCGCCAGGGTGAAGAGGTATAGCCATTGGTCGGCACTCAGCGGCAGCCCCTCGGGGGGATCCGGCTTCATGATGACAATGCCCTGCACACCCCCGGTCCATTCCTCGAGACGCTTGTACTTCAGCACCTGGGGCGTGGCCACCGCCAGCGCGAAGGTCGCCAGAGCGAGGTAGTGGCCCTGGAGTCGAAGGGCTGGCAGCCCGAACAGGAAGCCGAAGGCGAAGCACAGCGCCCCTGCCGCGGGAAGAGTGGCCCAGTAGGGCACCCCGAAGCGGTCCATCAGGATGGCGGCCGTGTAGGCACCGATCGCGTAGAACGCGCCATGACCCAGTGAGATCTGCCCGTTGTAGCCCGTGAGGATGTTCAACCCGAGCAGGACGATGGCGTAGACGATGGCCTGGGTGAACTGGAAGGTGCGGTAGTCGCTCAGGAAGAACGGCAACGCCACCAGTGCAGCCAGCAGCACCACGACGCCCGCCACCGTGGCCAGCGGACGCGCCTGGGGCGCCTGCGGGATCCCGTTGCCCATGGATCAGACCCTCGTCACGTAACGGCGTCCGAACAGTCCGGACGGACGGAACAGCAGAACGCCGACGATCAGCACCAGGGCCACGGTGAGCTTGAGCTCGGTCCCCACCACGTACGCGCCCGCCAGGTTCTCCACCACACCGACCACGAATCCGCCGATGACCGCCCCGACCGGGTTGTCGATGCCACCCAGCAAAGCTGCCGCAAAGGCGTAGAGCATGATGCCGGACATCATGTTCGGATCGAGGTAGACCACCGGGGCGATCATCATGCCGGCGATGGCGCCGATGGCCGCCGCCAGCCCCCAGCCCAGGGCCAGCATCCAGCCCACGCGGATGCCCGCGAGGCGGCTGGAGACCGGATTCTGGGCCGCCGCCCGCATCGCCAGCCCCAGGGGCGTGAAGCGGAAGAAGGCGTACAGCAGCAGCAACACCACCACGGTCACCCCGACGATGCCGATCTCGTGCGGCGCCAGGTAGGGGTTGCTCAGCCCCTGCCACGTGAACGGGCTGGGGAAGGACTTGATGGTGTAGGAATAGATCCAGCCCGCCAGACTGTTGAGAATGGCCAGCAGGGCGATGAACACGATGACCACGGACAGCACCGGCGCGTGTTCCACCGGGCGGATCACCACCCGCTCGATGACCACGCCGATCACGAAGGACAACGCCAGGGTCAGGGCGAAGGCCGCCCAGTAGGGCAGGCCGGCGTTCACGCACGTCCAGGCCAGGTAGGTCGAGAACATCGCCATCTCGCCCTGGGCGAAATTGATGTGGTGGGTGGACTGGTAGATCATGACCAGTGCCAGCGCCAGACTGGCGTAGATGCCGCCGGTGGCGAATCCGGACAACACCTGATGGACGAGGGCTTCCATGGTGGCTCAGTCTCCGGCTTGCGGGGGCATGGGGCGCATGACGGGCTCAGTACCCCAGATAGGCACGGCGCACGGTCTCATCGTCCCGCAGTCGCGCCGCCGGCCCGCCCAGCACCACCCGCCCGGTCTCGAGCAGGTAGGCCGAGTCGGCCAGTTCCAGCGCAAGGCGGGCGTTCTGCTCCACCAGCAGGATGCTCACCTTCTCTTCGGTGTTGACGGTGCGCATGATGCGGAAGATGTCCTGCACCACCAGCGGTGCGAGGCCGAAGGAAGGCTCGTCGAGCACCAGCAGCCGGGGC
>JBEICA010000094.1:0-11524 GCA_040373665.1 Burkholderiales bacterium
GAGATCTCCGGGGGACACGGCAACGGGCCGTCATGGTAGCACCGCGACAGGCCGGCTTGTTGCGGCGCGTCACGACGTTGAGGCACGCCGGTGATGGGCATACCATCCCGCATCCCTGTTTCCTGGAGGTCTCATGCCTACGCACATCCAGACGCCGGACGCTCCGCAGGCCATCGGCACCTATTCCCAGGCCATCCGGGCCGGAGACACCCTTTATCTGTCCGGCCAGATCGGTCTTGACCCAACCACTGGCGAACTGGTCACGGGATTCGAGAATCAGGCCCACCGCATCTTCCGCAATCTGGCGGCGGTCGCCACGGCCGGCGGCGCCAGCTTGGCGGATGCCGTGCGTGCCACGGTCTACCTGACCGACTTCGCCGATTTTCCGAAGCTCAACCAGATCATGGCCGGCTACTTCAGCGCACCCTACCCCGCACGGTCCACGGTCCAGGTAGCGGCACTACCCAGGGGAGCGCTGGTGGAGGTTGACCTCATCCTGGTGCGGAGCTGAAGGCTCAGACCGAACGCATGGACGTCACGCCGTCCTCGACCGAGCCAGCGGATCCATCGCTGGCGGGCTTCAACGAGGGCATCCGTGCGCGTCTGGGGAAGCTTGGCCTGCGCCGACGGTTCGACCTGGTCCTGCACCTGCCGCTGCGATACGAGGACGAGACGGTCGTCCACGCCATCATGGAGGCACCGGAGGGAATCGCCTGCCAGGTTGAAGGGGTCGTGGTGGATTGCTCGGTCAAGTTCAAGCCAAGGCGTCAGCTGGTGGCGCGGGTGCGCGACCACAGCGGAGAAGTGGCAGTCCGTCTGCTCAACTTCTACCCCAGCCAGCAGAAGCAGCTGTCGGAAGGACAGCGGGTGCGGCTCTGCGGCGAACTGCGGTCCGGTTTCTTCGGGGCGGAAATGATCCATCCCCGGATCCGCGTGGTTCGCGAAGACACGCCACTGCCCGACCGGCTGACGCCCGTCTACCCCACCACGGCGGGTCTTTCCCAGCCTGTCCTTCGTGCCGCCGTGCACCGCGCCCTGGACATCGCCCCCCTCCAGGACACCCTGCCGGACCATCTGCTGGCGGCTCTTCGGCTGCCCGGTTTCGAAGCGGCGGTGCGCCTGCTCCACGATCCGCCCCCGGAGGTCTCCCTCGAAACCCTGGAGTCGAGACGCCACCCCGCGTGGCAACGGGTGAAGTTCGACGAGCTGCTGGCCCAGCAACTGTCGATGCGCTTGCACCGCCAGCGACGCGACACCACCCGGGCGCCGGTACTGCGCCCGGCTCCGGATCTCGGGCGGCGGTTGCGGGCATCGCTACCCTTCGCCCTCACTGGCGCCCAGGAGCGGGCACTGTCCGAGATCCTGCACGATCTGGCCCAACCGCATCCCATGCAACGACTGTTGCAGGGGGATGTCGGGAGCGGGAAGACGGTGGTCTCCGCGCTCGCCGCACTTGCGGCCATAGACGCCGGCCATCAGGTCGCCGTCATGGCCCCCACCGAGATCCTCGCGGAGCAGCACTATGTGAAATTCCGGCAGTGGCTCGAGCCACTGGGACTGCAGGTCGTCTGGCTGTCCGGGAGCCTGGGGGCAAAGGAACGTCGGGTGGCACTCGAGGCGGTCTCAGAGGGCCGGGCCGCCGTCGCCGTCGGCACCCATGCCCTGTTCCAGAGTCAGGTCAGCTTCGCGCGCCTGGCCTTGGCGATCGTCGATGAACAGCACCGGTTCGGCGTCCACCAGCGCCTCGCCCTGCGCCTCAAAGGTGCGGCAGCCGATGAACTGCCGCACCAACTGATGATGAGCGCCACCCCTATCCCGAGAACGCTGGCCATGAGCTTCTACGCCGACCTCGACGTGTCGGTGATCGACGAACTGCCACCCGGCCGCACGCCGATCGTCACCAAGCTGGTGTCGGACGCCCGGCGACATGAGGTGCTGTCACTGGTCAGCGAGACCTGCCGTTCCGGTGGCCAGGCCTATTGGGTCTGCCCCCTGATCGAGGAATCCGAGCAGTTGCAGCTCACCACCGCGGTCGAGACGCATACCGCACTCACGGCGGCGTTGCCGGACCTCAGCGTCGGTCTCGTTCACGGCCGCCTGTCGGCATCCGACAAGGCAGCCGTCATGGAGGCTTTCAAGGCCGGTCGGAGTCAGCTGCTGGTCGCCACCACGGTCATCGAGGTGGGCGTGGATGTTCCAAACGCCTCTCTCATGGTCATCGAACACGCGGAGCGCATGGGGCTGGCGCAGCTGCACCAGTTGCGCGGGCGGGTGGGGCGCGGCAGTTCCGCCTCGGCCTGTGTGCTGCTCTACCAGCAACCCCTGTCGGAGACGGCACGGGCGCGGCTGCGCATCATCTTCGAGAACACCGACGGCTTCGCCATCGCCCAGGAGGACCTGCGCCTGCGCGGACCGGGCGAACTGCTCGGTGCGAGACAGAGCGGCACGCCGATGCTGCGGTTCGCCGATCTGGTGGCGGACGTGGCCTTGCTCGAGGAGTCCAGACGCTGGGCCGATCGCCTGTTGCGCGAAAACCCTCTGGTGGCTGCCCGGCACGTCGAACGCTGGCTGGGCGGACGCGAGAGTCTGCTGCGGGTGTGACTGGCAGGATGAGCCGACGCGGTGCGCCGGGAAGACCGGCACGCCGCATCGGCGCGAGTCGCGATCAGGCCTTGCGGCGGCGACGTGCCTGCAGCACGCCCAGAATGCCGAGCCCGGCCGCCAGCATGGCGTACTCGGAAGGCTCCGGAATCGGCGCAGGCGCGAAGCCCTCAAACTGCGCGATCTTGAAGGGCGGGTCGAAATCAGGCGCGGAGCCTGCTGCCTGGGTGATGCTCACGGCACCGTCCAGGTAGCGGAAAGCGGTGGCGTCGGTCTTGATCACGTACCAGGCGGTACTGGGGTTGCCTTCTTCGATCGACACGTCGGTCCGCATGTTGACGATGTCGTCGCTGAAGACATCAGGCACCTGGGGACGGGTGCGGCCGACACTGGAGTGAGCGGCGCTGCGAAGGCGGTCACCCACACCGAACCACGCGACCGAAGCGTCGTAGCCGGCGAATCCGGCGCGAAACACGTCATTGAACTCCAGCGTGTACCCGTTCTGCTCCTCCACCTCCAGGGTGAACTGGGAGGCGAACAACAAGTGGCCGTCCGTGTGGCGGTAGACGTAATCCTGGAACAGCCCGATGTCGTTGCCGTCGATCAACACGGAGCTGATCCGCCGCGCTGCACGGGTGTACCCATTGGCTTCCGGCGTCCATCCGTCGCCCAGGAACAGCGGGTCGGTTGCCTGATTGTTGGTGCCGCTGATGCGTAGGGGGGCAGTCTCGGGAAGGTCCACGAAGCCACCAGACCATGCCGGGGTGGCGGCGCCAACCAATGACACCGCGAGCAAGACACCTGTATATCTCGTCATTGCAGTCTCCTTGTTATGAGAATTGTTTGGTACGACACTTTCGGCAGGCTCCAGCACTTTGCCGAGAGTCGGGAACGTAAGCCGATCGGAAGGAGTCCGCCAGAGGCGGCTTCCCCGACGATGTCGGGAGTTTTTCCTTGCCGCAGGCGGCACTGTGGTCCGGCTGGCAATGACCACGGTGCTATGATCATCCGAGCAAAGACCCGTGATCAACGCGCCCCCTGCACCCTGCCAGGACCTCCACCACAGCCCGTCTGTCGACCGCATCCTCCGGGGCATCGTCCCATCGCCGCATGAACTCTCCGGCATTGCCACCCGAGCGACACCTCGACCTCCGCGAACGCCTTGGCCTCTACGCCCGGCTGATCCGACTCGACAAACCCATCGGCACCCTGCTGTTGCTGTGGCCGACGCTGTGGGCCTTGTGGATTGCGGGTTCGGGGATGCCCGACCTGACGGTGGTTGCCATCTTCGTGGCTGGCACGGTGCTCATGCGATCCGCAGGCTGTGCGATGAACGACTTCGCGGACCGGGACATCGACCCACACGTACGCCGCACGGCGGACCGGCCGCTTGCCGCGGGACTGCTGCGACCGAAGGAGGCCCTGGCCGTCGCCGGTGCGCTCAGCCTGATCGCCTTCCTGCTGGTGCTGGCGCTGAACCGGCTGGCCCTCGGGCTTTCCTTCGTGGCCCTGTTCCTCGCCGCCAGCTACCCGTTCACCAAACGGTTCCTGGCACTGCCGCAGGCCTACCTCGGCATCGCCTTCGGTTTCGGCATTCCCATGGCCTTCGCAGCCCTGCTCGACGACCTGCCCGCGATCTGCTGGTGGATGCTGCTCGCCAACATCCTCTGGACCGTGGGCTACGATACCGAGTACGCGATGGTCGACCGAGACGACGACACCAGACTTGGCATCCGCACGTCGGCTCTCCTGTTCGGCCGGCATGACGTTGCCGCAGTGGCCTTCTGCCATGCGGCCTTCATCGTCATCATGGCGGGTATCGGGCACGCAGCAGGCCTGGGCAGGGGCTTCATCGCCGGTTTGGCCGTCGCCGCGGCGCTTCTGGCGTGGCAGGTCTGGCGCATCCGCCACCGTGAGCGCACTGCCTGCTTCAAGGCCTTCCTGCAGAACAACTGGGTCGGTGCCGCGGTATTCGCCGGCATTCTCGCCGGCTGACTCGACAACAGGGATTTCGGATTTGGAACTGGAACTTTCCGACAAGGTGGTGGTGGTGACCGGAGGCAGCCGCGGTATCGGCTTTGCCTGCGCGGCGGCGTTTCTCGAGGAGGGCGCACGGGTGGCCATCGTGTCGCGTGACGCGCGACGGCTGGCCGTGGCCGCAGCCCGCCTGCATTCGGCCGGCGAGGTGCCGCCCGTCACGATCGCGGCGGACCTGAGCCGGGCCGAGGAGGCGCAACGCATGGCTCGCGAGGTGGCGGATCGGCTCGGGCCGGTCGATGTGCTGGTCAATTCCGCCGGGGCGGCGAAGCGCTACCTGCCCGAGGAACTGGACGCGGCCGCCTGGCACGCCGCCATGGATGCCAAGTACTTCACCTACATCCACGCCATGGATGCCCTGATGCCCGGCATGACCGGGAGAGGTGCGGGCGCGGTGGTCAACATCGTGGGCATGGGCGGCAAGGTGGCAGCACCGATCCACCTGCCGGGCGGGGCTGCCAACGCTGCACTGATGCTGGCCACGGTGGGGCTGGCCAATGTCGTCGGCCCAAAGGGGGTACGCATCAATGCCATCAACCCGGGGGCCACGATGGGGGAGCGTCTGCAGGAAGCGCTGCGCCTCGAATCCCGCGCACGCGGCGTGACCGAGGACGAACTGCTGCGCCAGGGCACGGCCCGGGTGCCTCTCGGCCGTTATGCCAGCAACGAGGACATCGCACAGGTGGCCCTGTTCCTCGCCTCGCCACGGGCGGCCTACGTCACCGGGGCGGTCATCCCGATGGATGGCGGCCTGAACCCGGTGCTCTGATCGATGCGCTACGCCGACCTGCGGGATTTCATCGTCCAACTCGAGAAACTGGGGGAGTTGCGCCGCATCCGGACCGAGGTGTCGCCAAACCTGGAGATGACCGAGATCTGCGACCGGGTGCTGCGTGCCCAGGGCCCGGCACTGCTGTTCGAGCGCCCTTCCGGCCATACGATGCCGGTGCTCGCCAACCTGTTCGGCACGCCCCGGCGGGTGGCGCTGGGCATGGGCGAAGACTCGGTGGAGGCCCTGCGCGAGGTGGGCAAGCTGCTGGCCTACCTGAAGGAGCCCGAGCCGCCGAAGGGACTGAAGGACGCCTGGGAGAAGCTGCCGGTGCTGCGCCAGGTGCTCAACATGGCACCCCGAGTGGTGTCCTCCGCCCCCTGTCAGCAGGTGGTGTGGGAGGGCACGCAGGTGGACCTGTCGCGCATTCCGGTGCAGACCTGCTGGCCAGGTGACGCCGGACCGCTCATCACCTGGGGGCTCACCGTCACCCGCGGGCCGAACAAGACCCGCCAGAACCTCGGCATCTACCGCCAGCAGGTCATCGCCCCGAACAAGGTGATCATGCGCTGGCTGGCACACCGCGGAGGGGCGCTGGACTTCCGCGATCACGGGTTGGCCCGTCCGGGCGAACCCTTCCCGGTCGCCGTGGCACTGGGCGCAGACCCCGCCACCATCCTCGGCGCCGTCACGCCGGTGCCGGACACCCTCTCCGAGTATCAGTTCGCTGGCCTGCTGCGCGGCGCCCGGACCGAACTGGTCAGGTGCATCGGCTCGGACCTGCAGGTGCCGGCCAGTGCAGAGATGGTTCTGGAAGGGCACATCGCCCCGGGCGAAACGGCGCTGGAGGGACCGTTTGGCGACCACACCGGCTATTACAACGAGCAGGATCGCTTTCCCGTGTTCACCATCGACCGCATCACCATGCGCCGCGATCCGCTCTACCACTCCACCTACACGGGCAAACCGCCGGATGAACCCGCGATCCTCGGCGTGGCGCTGAACGAGGTGTTCGTGCCGCTGCTGGTGAAGCAGTTCCCCGAGATCGTCGATTTCTACCTGCCTCCCGAGGGCTGCTCCTATCGCATGGCCGTGGTGTCGATGCGCAAGCAGTATCCGGGGCACGCGAAGCGGGTCATGTTCGGCATCTGGTCCTTCCTGCGCCAGTTCATGTACACGAAGTTCATCGTGGTGACCGACGAGGACGTGAACGTACGCGACTGGAAGGAGGTGATCTGGGCCCTCACCACCCGTGTCGATCCGTCGCGCGACACCCTGCTCGTCGAGAACACACCGATCGATTACCTCGACTTCGCCAGCCCGGTGTCGGGCCTGGGTTCCAAGATGGGCGTGGACGCCACGAACAAGTGGCCCGGCGAGACCCAGCGGGAGTGGGGCACCCCCATCGCGATGGACGCAGCGGTCAGGCAACGTGTCGACCAGCTCTGGGACGGCCTGGGGCTGTGAGCGCACGCCCTGTTTCCAATCCCTGGCACGGGAGCCGGTCCGGATGAACGGTGCCGAGAGCCTGGTGCGTACCCTGCTCGCGGGCGGCGTGGACACGTGTTTCGCCAACCCCGGCACCTCGGAGATGCACTTCGTGGCAGCCCTGGACCGTGTGCCTGGCATGCGGTGCATCCTGGGTCTCGCCGAGACCGTGGTCACCGGCTGCGCCGACGGCTACGGCCGCATGAGCTCCAAACCCGCAGCCACGCTGCTGCACTGCGGGCCGGGACTGGCCAACGGCATCGCCAACATCCACAACGCGCGCCGCGCCTTCACCCCCATGGTCAACATCGTGGGCGACCACGCGAGCCATCACCGGCTGCTGGACGCGCCGCTCACGGCAGACACGGAGGGACTTGCACGGGCGTGCTCACACTGGGTGCGTACCACTGGCTCGCCCGGGCGGGTGGGCGCCGATGCCGCGGCGGCGATCCAGGCAGCCATGACGCCGCCGGGACAGATCGCCACCCTGATCCTGCCGGCAGATGCGGCCTGGGGCGAAGGCGGACAGCCGGTCGATCCCCTGCCGGTCCCGCCACGCTCTCCCGTGGATCCCGAGATCCTTCGCGTGGCGGCGCTCGCCCTGAGGAGCGGCGAGCCGGCCATGCTGCTGCTGTCCGGGGCGGCACTGTCGGAACCCGGCCTGCGCGCGGCGCACCGGATCGCGCAGGCGACCGGTGCCCGCCTGCGCTGCCCGACCCAGGTGCCGCGCATGGCGCGCGGTCGCGGCCGCCCCGCGGTGGATCGGATTCCCTACGCGGTGGACCGCGCGCTGGAAATGCTCGCCGATGTCAGGCATCTCGTCCTGGCTGGCGCGAAACCCCCGACCGCCTTCTTCGCCCACCCGGGCAGACCGGGCCTGCTCGCGCCACCGGGGGCCGACGTGCACGTCCTGGCCCGCCCGGAGCAGGACGTAGTCGCCGCCCTCGAGTCGCTCGCCGACGAGCTGGGCGCGGCCAAGGAACCGTCGCTGGCGGACGCGCCCCTCGCCACGGCGCTCCCCAAAGGGAGGTTCAGCCCCGAGTCCTTCGCGGCGACCCTGGCGCTGCTGCTGCCGGACCACGCCATCGTCGCCGAGGATGGCGTGACCTCGGGGCGGGCGTTGTTCGCGCCGACTTTTGGCGCTGCGCCACACGACTGGCTGCAGATCACAGGCGGGGCCATCGGGCACGGCTTTCCCTGCGCCACCGGTGCCGCCATCGCGGCACCCGACCGCAAGGTGGTCTGCCTCCAGGCGGACGGCGCCGGCATGTACAGCCTGCAGGCCCTGTGGACGCAGGCGCGGGAACGGTTGGACGTCGTCAACGTCGTGTTCGCCAACCGCGCCTATCGCATCCTGCACGGGGAACTGCTGGCCGTCGGGGCGCAGCCGGGGCCCGCCTCGGGCGAGTTGTTCGACCTGTCCCGGCCGGATATCGACTGGGTCAGGCTGTCGGAGGGGATGGGCGTGGAGGCGATCCGCGTGGATTCGCTAGAGGGCTTCGCGGACGCGTTCGGCGCCGCCTGCAGGGATCGCGGGCCCAGGCTCATCGAGTTCGTGATCTGACGGCTCGGCCAGGCCCGCGCGGTCCGCGGGCCGCGCGGCGCTCAGGGAACCTGATCGAGACTGGAAACCGTGTTGCTCAGTGTCGTGCGGCGCAGGTCCCGCACCTCGGCCGACGGATAGCGCCTTGCCCGGTGCATGGTGACGCGGTTGTCCCACATGACCAGATCGTGGGGCCGCCAGACGTGGGCGTGGACGAACTGCCGCTGGGTGGCGTGCTCCGTCAGGTCACGCAGGAAAGCCCGCGCCTCGGGCACGGGCCAGCCTTCTATGGTGCCAGCGTGGCTCGACAGGTACAGCGACAGACGGCCGGTCACGGGGTGTCGCCGCACAAGGCGCTGGCGCACGGGTGCCCACTTCAGCCGGTCGGCCTCGGTGAAATCGTCGAAGCCCAGCAGCCCGCGCGAAAAGATCTGGCTGTGGGTGCAGATCAGATCGTGCACTTCCCGCTTCGTCGCCTCGTCCAGCGCGTCGTAGGCGGCGCGCATGTCGGCGAATTCGGTGTTCCCCCCTGCAGACGGAATGACCCGCGCGGACAGCAGCGAGTACATGGCAGGGACCGCCTTGAACGAGCTGTCCGAATGCCAGAGCTGATTGCCGAGCGAAAACAGGCGCCGCCTGTCGTCGCGCGCCAGCACTCCGCCGTTCCTGTCGAGGTTCGAGATGTCGTTGAGATCCATGGACAGGCGCCGGTCCTTCGGGTCCATGATGTCGCCCGTGGCCTGCTCCAGGGGACCCAGTTGGTGGCTGAACGCGAGTTGCTGATCGTCGTCGATGCGCTGGTCGCGGAACACGAGCACGGCATAGCGATCCATTCCCGCGTGGATCGCGGCGACTTGCGCCGCCGGGAGCGGCGACCGCAGGTCGATGCCGGCAACCTCGCCGACGAAGAAAGGATCCCGCCCGGGATCCATGGGTCGGATGGTCAGGCTCATCATCGCGCTCCTGCATGGGGAAGGTTGGCGGCCGGCGAACCGGGTTCCGTGGCGGATGTTAACAAGCGGCGGGCGGTGTGCAGGCCGGGGATGCGCCCGGTACACTGCCGCCTCCTCGCGTTCGGACCCGGTTCATGCACATCCACATCCTCGGCATCTGTGGCACCTTCATGGGCGGAATCGCCGTGATCGCCCGACAGGCAGGCCACACCGTGACCGGCTGTGACGCCAACGTCTACCCGCCGATGAGCACGCAGCTGGAGTCGCAGGGCATCCAGCTCGTCGAGGGCTGGGATCCGGCGCAAGCCGATCTCGCGCCTGACCTTTTCGTGGTTGGCAACGTCGTGACGCGCGGCAACCCGCTGATTGAGGCGATCCTGGACCGAGGCCTGCCCTACGTATCCGGACCCCAGTGGCTCGCAGAGAACGTGTTGCGCGGCAAATGGGTGCTGGCGGTGGCGGGCACCCATGGCAAGACCACGACCAGTTCCATGCTCGCCTGGATCCTCGAGGATGCGGGTCTGGAGCCCGGCTTTCTCATCGGCGGCGTGCCCATGAATTTCGGCATCTCGGCCCGCCTCACGGATTCGCCCTTCTTCGTGATCGAGGCCGACGAGTACGACACGGCCTTCTTCGACAAACGTTCGAAATTCGTGCACTACCGCCCGCGGACGGCGATCCTGAACAACCTTGAATTCGACCACGCCGACATCTTCCCGGATCTGGCAGCCATCGAGACCCAGTTCCATCACCTCGTACGGACCATCCCGGGCAACGGACTGATCGTCGCCAACGGCCACGAGGTCGCGCTGGACCGCGTTCTTGCCCGGGGCTGCTGGACCCCGGTGGAGCGATTCGCAACCAGGGCCGGCTGGCACGCCGGGCCTGACGACGGACACGGGTTCGAAGTCATGCTGGGCGGGAGGTGCGAGGGTCGGGTCGCGTGGGACCTGCTGGGCGAACACAATCGCTCCAACGCCTTGGCAGCCATCGCCGCAGCCCGCCATGCAGGTGTCCCCGTGCCCCACGGTGCGGATGCCCTGTCGCGGTTCCGCAATGTGCGCCGGCGCATGGAACTGCGTGGTTCCGTCCGCGGGGTCAGCGTCTACGACGACTTCGCGCATCACCCGACCGCCATCGCCACCACCCTGGAAGGGCTGCGCCGCAGGTTCCCGTCGGCACGCATCCTCGCGGTTCTGGAGCCACGCTCGAACACCATGAAGCTCGGCGTCATGAAAGCGCAGTTGCCCGGCAGTCTGCAGGCTGCGGACCGGGTGTTCTGCTACACCTCGGGCCTCGGCTGGGACGCCGCTGAGGCTCTGGCCCCTCTGAGCGGCAAGGCGAGCACTGACGACGACATCACCGCCTTGGTGCAGGCAATCGCCGCGGAAGCACGCCAGGGCGACCTGATTCTGGTCATGAGCAACGGCGGTTTCGGCGGCATCCATGACCGCCTGCTGGAGGCGCTCGCCGGTGCGTGAACTGCGTTATCGGCTGGTGAACGTGTTTGCGACGGCAGACGTGCTCTCCGGCAATCCGCTCTGCGTCGTCGAGGATGGCAGCGGCCTGGACGATCGGACAATGCAGGCGCTGGCCCTGCAGTTCAACCTCTCCGAGACCACATTCGTGGAACCGTCCCGGGAGGCTGACGCCCGGGTGCGCATCTTTGCGCCTTCCGGCGAGATGCCTTTCGCCGGTCACCCGACGCTGGGTACGGCCGCGGTGCTCCGTGACATGGGTGTCGGCGGGGGTCGCGGCATCGCGCTGGAGATGGCCGCCGGGGTCATCCCGGTCGAAGTCGACGGCGAGCGCTGCACCCTGACGGCCAATGCCCCGGTCTGGCGGGAGCCCGACGTTCCACCGGAAGCGCTTGCCGCCATGCTCGGGCTGTCCGCGGGGGATCTCGCCGAAGGTGCGCGCTGGGTGAGCACTGGCAACGAGCAATTGCTCATACCGCTTGCCAGCGAGGCGGCTCTGGCGCGGGTCGCCCCTGTGCCGACGCTTGCATCCCGCTGGGCCAACGACCGTGGCATGGTCAAACTGTGCTGCTTCGTAGACACCGGCGGCCCGGAGATGCCGATGCGCTTCTTCTTCGAGAAGCAGAGCGGGGTGATCGCGGAGGATCCCGGCACC
>JBEICA010000365.1:0-2908 GCA_040373665.1 Burkholderiales bacterium
CGTCGATGAGGATGGAATCGACCTCGTCGACGATGGCGTAGGACAGACCGCGCTGCACCCGCTCCGCCACCTCGTAGACCATGTTGTCACGCAGGTAGTCGAAGCCGAATTCGTTGTTCGTGCCGTAGGTGATGTCGGCCGCGTAGGCGGCGCGCTTGGTCTCCTGGCGCGCATCGGCAGACAGGTCGTGGTAAGGGAGATTCACACCCACCGTCAGTCCGAGGAAGCTGTACAGGCGCCCCATCCAGGCCGCGTCCCGGCCGGCCAGGTAATCGTTGACGGTCACCACGTGCACACCCTTGCCGGCCAGCGCGTTCAGGTAGGCCGGCAGGGTCGCCACCAGGGTCTTGCCCTCACCGGTGCGCATCTCCGCAATCTTGCCCTGATGCAGGACCATGCCGCCCACCAGCTGGACATCGAAGTGGCGCATGTTGAGCACACGGCGGCTCGCCTCGCGGACCGTCGCGAAGGCCTCCGGCAGGATCTGGTCGAGCGTCTCGCCGGCGGCCAGCCGCTGGCGGAACGCCGGGGTGCGGGCACGCAGGTCGGTGTCGGAAAGCTGCTGCAACTGGGGTTCCAGGGCGTTGATCGCACGCACGGTCTGCGAGTATTTCTTGAGCAGACGGTCGTTGCGACTGCCGAACACCTTCTTGAGAACGTTCGCGATCATGGGAGTGTGGAAGGAGCCTTGGACGCCTGCAAAACGCATCGAGGGGTGAGCACCAGAGTCCCCACCCCTCGCGAGCCATTACGGATTCGTGCCGCCACGGACCGACCGGTTCCCCGCCTGCGGGCAACGCCAGCGCAAGCTGCGATGGCGGGGGGCGCCGGACGTCCGATCGTCCCGGCGCCGGGGGCATCGATGCCGGCACGTGCCCTTGCGGGACCTGCACCCAAGCCTCGAACCTCCTTGATCGACCGCGCGCAGTCTAACATAGGGGCATGAAGCAGGATCCACAAGGCCGCTCGCCGACGCGGGCCCGTGCGCTGCGTGACTGGCTCGCCGCCCCCGGGGATGCGGGTGCCGTGACCGAGCACGCCCGGCGGCTGCTCGCGCTCCAGACGGTGCTGGATGCCTGCCTGCCGGCGGCACTGCGCGGACAGGTCCGGGTATCGAATTTCCGCCAGGGAGTGCTGGTGGCCGGCGTGGGCGGTGGGGCAGTCGCGCACCGGCTGCGCACCCTGGCGCCCCAGCTGGTCGAAGCGCTGCGCGCGAGACAGGTCGCGGTGGTCGAGCTGCGCGCCGAAGTCAGGCCCGTCATGCCCGCGCCACCGCCGTCACCGAAACGTGCGGTCCTCGGCCCCGGCGCGCGCGAGAGCATCGAAAACCTGGCGGCCAGCCTGCCCGACTCCCCGATGCGGACCGCCCTGGAGCGAATGGCCCGTCGCGCCCGGCGGTCCTGAGCCCCGTCACCGACTGCGACAGGGGTCCGATCGATGCCGCCGAGAGGCCTCGGCATCGCCACAACCGGCGCGGGGCGCCATGCGGGCGGATCGCCTCACACCAGCAGGATGAGCCTCTCCAGGAGATAGAAGGCCATGGCCGCCGCGATCACGACGAGTGCGAAGCGGAAGATCTGCCCCGCCAGCCGCAGGTAGCGCCGGTCGCGCTGGAACAGGTACATCACGAAACAGCCGCCGATCGACAGCAGGGTGAGGAAGCCGATGATCCGGAGGATCAGCACTGCCGCATGCCTCCGGCCCGAGGCACCGCGATGGTCCCGATCCCCAGGAGTTCGGGGGGCCGGGTCGCGAACGGCTGGACGATCGGGTTCACCGTGATTCAGGCGGCCAGCAGCTGCAGGCGGGCAAACGCGGGGGCCCTGGACTCCTCGTCAAAGGTGGCGAACTCCCAGGCCCGCTCATCCTCCAGCAGCCGGCGCAGCAGCGCGTTGTTCAGCGCATGTCCCGACTTGTGCGCGCTGAAGGCGCCGATGAGGGGATGGCCCAGCAGGTAGAGGTCACCGATGGCGTCCAGCACCTTGTGCTTGACGAACTCATCGTCGTAGCGCAAGCCGTCAGCGTTCAGGATCCGGAACTCGTCCATCACGATGGCGTTGTCCAGACTGCCCCCCAGCGCCAGCCCCTGGGAGCGCATGCTTTCCACCTCGTGCATGAAGCCGAACGTCCGCGCGCGGCTGACCTCCTTCACGTAGGACGTGGCGCTGAAGTCGACCCGCACCTCGTTGCCCGAGACGTCGAAGGCCGGATGCCGGAAATCGATGGAGAAATCGAGGCGGAACCCGTCGAAGGGCTCGAGGCGGGCCCATTTGTCGCCATGACGGACCTCGACCGGCGACCTGACGCGGATGAAGCGCTTGGGCGAGCGCTGCTCCTCCACGCCCGCGGACTGGATCAGGAACACGAAGGGGGCGGCACTGCCATCCATGATGGGCACTTCCGCCGCGGTCAGATCGACGTGGACATTGTCGATGCCCAGTCCAGCCAGGGCGGACATCAGGTGCTCGACCGTTGCCACGCGCACGCCCTCGTGCTCCAGGCACGAGGACAGCCGGGTGTCCTTCACCGCATACGGTCCGGCCTGGATGCTCACGGGCTCCGGCAGGTCCACCCGGTGGAACACGATACCGGTGTCCGGCGCGGCGGGGCGCAGGGTGAGCAGCACCTTTTCGCCGGTATGGAGGCCGACGCCGGTGGCAGAGACTGTATTCCTGAGGGTTCTTTGCTTGAGCATGTTGTGCCAGAGGCCTGATCAATGCGCGCGGTCGCGATGCAACCCGGCGTGCGCTCCGTTGCTCGATGCCGGTTCGTCCGGCTGCCGTCCCCTGGGCCGGCGCCGCCCTGTTCCGCCTGACGGCGCAGTCACCCCACGCGCACGCTGAGCGCCCGCCGCAATGCCCCCGACCGACCCACGGTCGTTGAGGCTATCACAATGCGTCGCGCTCTC
>JBEICA010000281.1:0-4765 GCA_040373665.1 Burkholderiales bacterium
AGGGCGGCGCCCTTGTTGCCTCGTTCGTCCTTCTCGACCTGGACCAGGACTTCCTGGCCTTCCTTCAGGACATCCTGGATGCGGGCCCGTCCGGGGTCGATGCCCTCTCCGAAGTACTGGCGACAGACTTCCTTGAAGGGCAGGAAGCCGTGACGATCGGCGCTGTAATCGACGAAAGCCGCCTCGAGGCTGGGCTCGACGCGGGTTACGATGCCTTTGTAGATGTTTCCCTTGCGCTGTTCCTTGCCGAGGGTTTCGATGTCGAGGTCGATGAGCTTCTGACCGTCGACGATGGCGACGCGGATTTCTTCCGGGTGCGTCGCATTGAACAACATGCGTTTCATACCATGACTCTCCCGCGCTCGTTGACCACGGGGAGGGACACACTTGCTTGCGGACGGCGTTGGCCGTACCGACCGTTTATCATTCGTGCGGGATCGAAGTCATGCGATGCATCCGGGCGAACGGTGAGCGTGTGACGTAAGTGTGCGAAACCGAGCCGCTACGGGAACCGACGGCGACTCGGGAAGCCTGAGAACCGAAAAACGAGCGCGCAATTGCAGCAGTTCGCTACTTGACAGGTGAGCGACATTAACCCGAAGGGCCTGCCTCCGCGGGCAGGCCGTCACGGCGTCGCGGCCGGGAGCGGAGATTCACTGCCCGCTGCTATGGCCTTCGACGTGTCTGGAGTATAAGAAAAATGAATGGGTTAAGCAAAGACGCCGTCAACTGGGTGGAGGTCGACGTGGAGTCCGACGGACAGCGCATCGACAACTTCCTCGCACGGCTGCTCAAGGGGGTCCCCAAGAGCCATGTCTACCGCATCCTGCGCAGTGGCGAAGTGCGGGTCAACGGGCATCGGGCCGAGGCCTCGACCCGGTTGGCAGCAGGAGACCGGCTGCGCATTCCCCCGATCCGAGTGGCCGCGCGGACCGCGTCCCAGGGGGTGCCGGCGCCGGTGGCGGCGAGGCCCCTCCCGGTGCTCCTGGAGGATGAACATCTGCTGGCCGTCGACAAGCCGGCCGGTCTGGCGGTGCACGGCGGCAGCGGGGTATCCCACGGCGTCATCGAACGCCTGCGGGCCGAGCGGCCGGACGCGCGCTTCCTGGAACTGGTGCACCGGCTGGACCGGGACACCTCGGGCGTGTTGTTGCTGGCGAAGAAGCGTACTGCGCTCACCGACCTGCATGCCCAGATGCGCGAGGGGCGGACGGACAAGCGCTACCTGACCCTGGTCCGCGGGCGCTGGGTTGGCGGCGGCCGGACGCTGGACGCGCCCCTGGCGAAGTACGTGCTGGAGGGCGGCGACCGGCGCGTGGAGGTGAACGCCGGCGGACAGGAGGCTCGCACCATGGTGCGCCCGGTGCGCCTGCTCGATGGCTTCAGCCTGTTGGAGGCGCGACTGCTGACGGGGCGGACGCACCAGATCCGGGTGCATCTGGCGCACGCGGGACTTCCGATCTGTGGTGACGACAAATACGGAGACTTCAGCTTGAACAAGGAGTTGGCAAAGAAAGGCCTGAAACGGATGTTCCTTCACGCGGCACGCCTCCAGTTCGTCCATCCCGCCACCCGGGTGCGGGTGAGCATCGAGTCGCCGCTGCCGCGGGAACTGGCGGGCTTCGTGGAGCGGCTCGCCGAGGGTGGCGAGGCCGCTTCGGGCGGGGGGGCGGAATGAAGGCCTACGAACTGGTGGTGTTCGACTGGGACGGCACCTTGTCCGATTCCGCCGCCCACATCGTCGACAGTCTGCAGGCCGCATCGAGGGACATCGGGCTCGAGCCGCCGTCGGACGAGCGGTCACGACACATCATCGGCCTTGGGTTGCGGGATGCCATGGAGTACCTGTTTCCCGCACTGGAGCCGGCGCGCTACCGCGAGCTGACCGACCGGTACCGCGTCCACTATCTTGCAGGAGAGCAGAAGGTGACCCTGTTCCATGGCGTGCCCGAGGGGCTGTCGGCGCTCCGGGCCCGCGGCCGGTTGCTGGCGGTGGCCACGGGCAAGAGCCGGGTCGGACTCGACCGGGCCCTGACGAGCACAGGGTTGGCGCCTCATTTCGACGCCTCGCGCTGCGCCGATGAGGGCTTCAGCAAGCCGCACCCCGGGATGCTTGAGTTTCTGCTGGACCATCTTGGCGTGACCGCGCATCAGGCGCTGATGGTGGGCGACACCATCCATGACGTCGAGATGGCTCACGGCGCGCGGATGGACAGCCTGGCCGTCACCTTCGGGGCCCACGACCCCGGCAAGCTCGCCCGGTCCCGCCCGACGCACACGGTGCACTCCCCGCAGGAGATGTGGACATGGCTGGCGAGCAGGTGATCTGCCGGTCGGACGCGCTCGAGGAGGGCGGAGCGGGGGTGCGTTTCTCGATGGTGCAGGCCGGGGAGGAAGTGCCGGCCTTCGTGGTCCGCTACGCCGGGGAGGCGCACGCCTACGAGAACCGTTGCGCCCACGTGCCGGTGCAACTGGATTGGGAGCCAGGGGCGTTCTTCGATCACTCCGGCCTCTATCTCGTCTGCGCCACCCACGGTGCGACCTACGAGCCGGAGACCGGCCGATGCATCGCCGGTCCCTGCAAGGGGCGGCGACTGCGCAAGGTGCCGGTGGCGGAGCGCGATGGTGAGGTGCTGCTGCTCGGCGGGGAGGGTGTTGCGCCGTGAGGTCCGGAATGCGCAGCCCCCTGCGCGGGACGGCCGCTGCATGCCGGCGGGATCCTGGGCGGCTGCCGGGATGCGGTCGTGAGGCCTTGGCGGGCTATACTCGGCGCAGCCGCACGCCGTAAACAGGCATGCCGCGACCGGCGCGGCGCCCAGGGCCTCCGGCATCCCGCCGCTGCCGGCCCGTCCCACGTGGAATTCCTCGATCATGGCTGAACATCCCCATACCCCCGAACCGGAGCGCTGGGAGCGCGACGTGATTCGCAAGCTTGCCGAGTCGGCGTTGTCCGAGCAGCGCAAGGCGCGCCGCTGGGGCGTCTTTTTCAAGGCGCTGACGTTCCTGTACCTGTTCATGGTGCTGATCGCGGCGGCGGACTGGTTCGGCATGAAGGGCGGCACCACCGGTCCGCACACCGCGCTCGTGGACCTCTCGGGCGTGATCGAGGCCGACTCGACCGCCAGTGCAGACTTCATCAATGCGGGGCTCAACGACGCCTTCGAGGACAAGAACACCAAGGGTGTGATCCTGCGCATCAACAGCCCCGGCGGCAGCCCGGTGCAGGCGCACCAGATCAACCGCGAGATCCGGCGTCTGCGCGGCAAGCATCCCGAGACACCCCTCTACGTGGTGGTCGACGACATCTGCGCCTCCGGCGGCTACTACGTCGCCGTCGCCGCGGACGAGATCTACGCCAGCCGCGGCAGTCTCATCGGGTCGATCGGCGTTCTGATGGACGGCTTCGGCTTCACCGGGACGATGGACAAGCTCGGTGTCGAGCGCCGCCTGCTCACGGCCGGGGAAAACAAGGGCTTCCTGGACCCATTCTCTCCCCTCGAGCCAAAGCAGCGTGCGCTCGCCCAGCGCATGCTCGGCGACATCCATCAGCAATTCATCGAGGTCGTGCGGGAGGGGCGCGGCCAGCGACTCAAGGAGAACCCGGAAACCTTCTCCGGCCTGTTCTGGACCGGTGACCGCAGCCTCGAAATGGGCCTGGTGGATGCGATCGGAGATGCTTCCTACGTCGCGCGCGAGATCATCAAGGCGGAAGACATCGTCGACTTCACGCCCCGCGAGAATCTTGCCGAGCGTTTCGCCAAACGTTTCGGCGCCGCGCTCGGGGAAAGCATGTTCAGGATGGCCGGCGGCGCGGGCGCGCGGCTGCGCTGACCGGGGGGCTGGAGAGCAGGAAGACCGCCGGGCGGCGGTCCAGGGCGGGGCGGGGCTGGCGGCGCCACTCCTGGATGCTTCGCACGATGACCTCCTCGCCCGACAGGGTGACTTCCAGCACCACGGCCAGAAGGGTGGCCGGATCGCAGGTACCCAGCAGGGCGTCCAGCAGGCGGCCGTTGCGGTAGGGTGTCTCGATGAACACCTGGGTGCAGGGAACGCGCCTCGACTCCGTCTCCAGGCGCAGGATCGCGTCTCGGCACTCGGCCGGCTGCTGAGGCAGATAACCGGAGAACCGAAAGCTCTGGCCGCTGAAACCGGAGGCCATCAGCGCCAGCAGCGGCGCGCTCGGCCCGATGAGCGGCACCACGCGGATGCCGGCGGTGTGCGCCAGAGCCACCAGGCTGGCACCGGGGTCGGCCACCACGGGACACCCGGCCTCGGAGACCAGACCCACATCCTCTCCCTGCAGCATCGGCTGAAGCAGCGGGGGCAGGGCTTCCGGTCGGGAGTGTTCGTTGAGCTCCGACATTGCCAGCGCCTGGAGCGGCCCGGCCAGCGGTACCTGTGACAGGAAGCGCCGGGCAGTGCGGGCATTCTCGACGATGAAACGGCGCAACCGTCCGACCACCTCGAGCGTGGCGGCGGGCAGGCAGTGCGCCGGGGATTGGTCGCCCAGCGGCATGGGCACGAGATAGAGACGGCCTGCCCGGGAAGTTTCCGCGCCCGGCGGCGCCAGACTGGGGGGGGCGGTCACAGCACTGACAGCCCGTGTTGCGCGAGCAGGCTTGTCACCAGGATGAGCGGCAGACCGACCAGGCCGGTGGGGTCGGTGGTTCGCACGCTTTCCAGCAGCGCGATGCCCAACCCCTCGGATTTGGCGCTGCCGGCGCAGTCGAACGGCTGTTCCAGATCGACATAGCGCGAGATGGTG
>JBEICA010000172.1:0-7481 GCA_040373665.1 Burkholderiales bacterium
CCCTTGCCATCCTGCAGAAGGACAGGGCACGGGATCCGGCGGCCGGATTCACCCGCGACCTCGTGCCCATGCTCACCGCCCTGTGGCCGCTGGCCCAGCCGCGTGGTGTGCGTTTCGTGCTCAACGCGGGCGGGCTCAATCCCCTGGCGGCGCGCGATGCCCTGGTGAGCGCGTTCGAGGCTCGTGGCTGGCAGCCCCGCGTCGCGGTGGTCACCGGCGACAACCTGCTCGAGCGCGTCGACGAACTGCGGGCTGCCGGCGTCTCGCTGGCCCACCTCGACTCCGGGGCGGACATTGCGGCCGTGCGCGAGCGGCTGGTGTTCGCCAATGCCTATCTGGGAGCGCGCCCAATCGCCGACGCCCTCGCCGCAGGGGCGGACATCGTGCTCACCGGGCGCGTCGCCGACGCGGCCCTGTTCCTCGGCCCTCTGGTGCACGAGTTCGGCTGGGCCTGGGATGACTGGGACCGTCTGGCGCAGGGGCTCACGGTGGGGCATCTGCTCGAATGCTCCGGACAGGGCAGTGGCGGCAACTTCGGCTCCGCCGGGGACTGGGCGACCATCCCGGACCTGTCGCACATCGGCTATCCGATCGCCGAGGTCAGGGAGGATGGCGTCGCGGTGATCACCAAGGCCCCCGGGACCGGCGGGCGGGTGGATTTCGACACCGTGCGCCAGCAGTTGCTGTATGAGGTGCACGACCCGCGGCGCTACCTCTCGCCCGACGTCGTGCTGGACATGGGCAGCCTGCGGCTCACCGACCTCGGCGCCGACCGGGTGGAGGTGCGTGGTGCCCGCGGCCGGCCCCGGCCCGAGACCCTCAAGGTCGTCGCGGGCTACGAGGACGGCTGGATGGGCAGCACCGTGGTGGGCTTCTGCTGGCCCGATGCGTGGCGCAAGGCCGAGGCCACCGCGGCGATGGTGCGCCGCGCCCTGGAGGAGCAATCGATGGCGGTGGACGACTTCCATGTCGAGTACCTCGGCCTCGACACCTTTCTCGGACCGCACGCCGACCGCTCCCGTCTGGAGGAACTCAACGAGGTCTGGCTGCGGGTCGCGATCCGCACCCGGGACCGGCGCGTCGCCGACGGTCTGGGAAGGCAGTTCCCCTGGCTGGCACTGTCGGGCCCGCCGTACATGGGCGGGTTCCACGGCGTCACGCCGGCGAGCCGGCTGCTGGGCCTGTGGCCCGCGCTCGTGCCCCGGGAAGAGGTGGAGCGCCAGGTGCGCGTCTCGGTGACGTCATGAGAGTACGCCTTGCCCGCATCGCCCACGCCCGCAGCGGCGACAAGGCCGACCGCATCGACATCGGGCTGTTCGCCTTCGATGCCGCCACCTGGCCGGTTCTGGTGCGCGAGGTCACGGCGGATCGGGTCGCCCGGCACTTCGCCTGGATGGCGCGCGGTCCTGTGGCCTGTCACGTCCTGGAGAACATCCTGGCCCTCAAATTCGTCATCGACGGCGCCCTGCAGGGCGGGGCGGCGCGCAACCTGCGCAGCGACAACCTCGGCAAGACCGCCGCCGCCGTGCTGCTGCGCATGGAGGTCGACATTACCGACGAGGAGGCGGCCCGCCTGCCGCGGCTGCAATCCGGTTCCTGACGGCGGCGGCCTCAGCGTCGCAGCCGATAGGGTTCCTCGAAGTCGCGAAAGTCCGCTTCAGCCAGCGCGTCCGCCACCCAGGCCGCCACGCCGGGCTGGTCGGCGACGCGACGCACATAGGCTGCGGAGGGCTCCGAGACCGGCAACCCGTAGGTGCGCAGACGCATGCACACCGGTGCGAAGAACGCATCCGCAGCGCTGAAGCTGCCGAACAGCATCGGCCCGCCGCTGGCCTGCAACTGCTGCTGCCAGAGCGCGTCGATGCGGGCGACATCGGCGCGTACCGCCGGCTTGTCCCGCCAGGCCAGTGCACCGACCTCCGGCAGACTGGCCTCGATGTTCATCGGACAGGCCGCCCTCAGCGCGGCGAAGCCGGAGTGCATCTCGGCGCAGATGCTGCGGGCCCGGGCCCGGTCCCGAGTCTCCGCCGGCCAGAGCGCCCGATCCGGGAAGCGTTCGGCGAGGTACTCGACGATGGCGAGCGAATCCCACACCGCGAAGCCGTCATCCATCAGCAGTGGCACACGGCCGGTGGGACTGACACCGGCCAGCGCGCGCTTGAAGGACGAATCCGGCGCGAAGGAATCGAAACGCACCATGCGTTCCTCGAAGGGGATGCCGGCCTGCCGCATCAGGACCCAGGGGCGCATGGACCACGAGGAGTAGTTCTTGTTGCCGATGTAGAGCTGCATGAGGGCTCCGGTTCATGGGATGAGCGCCCGGTCGTCCGCGCGCAACGCGAGCATCCCACGAATGCCAGCGTGCCGGGGGGGGGGCGGCTTGACGCAGCGGGTGCGACGGCCGTCTACTCCCACCTCACCCCGGGCCCCGGTCCCACGCCCGGCATGTTCAGGATCATCCTTCGCGGGAACCGCACCATGGGAAGCACCATCACCTACGCACGCCCGGACGGACGCACCGTCCAGGGCTACCTTGCCACAGCGCCCGATGCCACCGCTTCCGTGGTGGTGATCCAGGAGTGGTGGGGGCTCAACGCCCAGATCCGGGGCGTGGCGGACCGGCTCGCCCTGGCCGGTTACAACGCTCTGGTGCCTGACCTCTACCGGGGCAGGTCCACGGTCGAGGCCGAGGAGGCCCACCATCTCATGAGCGGTCTGGACTTCGCCGACGCTGCCGCCCAGGACGTGCGGGGTGCGGTGCTGCACCTGAAGGGCCTGGGCGCGAAGGTCGCGGTCACCGGCTTCTGCATGGGGGGCGCGCTGACGGTGCTGTCGTCCACCCTCGTGCCGGAGATGGATGCCGGGGTGGTCTGGTACGGCCTGCCGCCGGTCGACTTCGTCGACGCGGCGAAGATACGCGTTCCCCTCATGGCGCACTGGGCCACCCAGGACGCCGCCTTTGCCCTGGCCGATGTCGACCGCCTGGAGGACAAACTGCGTGCCGCCGGGGTCGCCTACACCGGCCACCGCTATCTGGCGCACCATGCATTCGCCAACGAGACCGCCGTGGGTCCCGGGCGCCTGGCGATGACGCAGTACGACCCCGCCTGGGCGCAGATCGCCTGGGACCGCTCCATGCGCTTTCTCGGACACCACTTGGGATGAGTCGCTCGGCATCGCGGCAGGCGGTCACGATGATCACCCTGCGTCGTCTGGTCGGCTGCGGCAGCGCGAGACACGCCTGACCGGACCCTGGCGCTCGCGCCCCCCGTCGGAACCCGCAGCAAAGGCCCCCGCGCAACCCGTGCGTCCTCACCGGGTACCGCAGCGCGCTGAGGGCCGCTGTTGCCCGGCATGGCGGGGCGGGGAACGCGCTACACCACCAAAACGTCACATTGCCATCGACAGGCTGTCATCTGGCTGAATGACACTCGCGTGCGTGTCTGACCACCGGATCACGCCATGCGATTCCTGCGCATCCCCCTGCTGAAGCTTGGCTTCGGAGCCGACCATGACGGCGCCGGGGACGTGGGGGGCGCCTTGGGAGGGCACTGGCTGGCAGGCGCGGACGACACGGGGTCTTCCGACGGGGAGCCGTCCGGCAAGCTTCACATGCGGACCGTCTTCATCTCCGACATCCACCTCGGCACGCCCGGCTGCCAGGCCGAGGGATTGCTCGATTTCCTGAGGCACGTCGAGTGCGAGGTGCTCTATCTGGTCGGGGACATCGTCGATGGCTGGCAGTTGCGTCGCCGCTGGTACTGGCCGCAGGCGCACAACGACGTCATCCAGAAACTGTTGCGCAAGGCCCGCAAGGGCACACGCGTGGTGTTCGTGCCCGGCAACCATGACGAGTTCGCGCGCCGCTACTCCGGTCTGGAGTTCGGTGGCATCGAGGTGGTCGAGGAGTGCTTCCACCGCACCGCCGACGGCAGGACGCTCTGGGTGACCCATGGCGACCATTTCGACGGCGTGGTCCAGTATGCAAAGTGGCTTGCCCACGTCGGTGACTGGGCCTACGACCGTGTCCTGTCCCTCAACGGCCGGTTGAATTCGCTCCGTGCGCGGCTGGGACTGCCCTACTGGTCGCTGTCGCAGTACCTCAAGTTCAAGGTCAAACGCGCGGTCAGCTTCATCGGTGATTACGAACGCGCGCTCAGCCGCGAGGCCCGCAGGCGCGGCGCCGACGGCGTGGTGTGCGGGCACATCCACCATGCCGAGATGCGAGACGTCGATGGCATTCTCTACGCCAACGACGGCGACTGGGTGGAGAGCCTCACCGCCATCGTCGAACATCTCGATGGCAGGCTCGAGATCCTCGACTGGTCCCACGCGGCTTTCGGGCGGAGCCGGGCCGGTACGGAGCAGATGCCTGCGGCGGCCGTGGCGCGGCAGGCGGCCTGACCAGTGGCCTGGCGGGGGATGCACGTGCTGCCTCAAGGCACCTCGCCACCGTCCCGCGACCTGATGAAACATCCGGGCTCAGGCCCTCGTGCCGCCCGTCGGCTCAGCGCGCCGAGCTCTCCGTGACGGCGTCCCGCTCCAGCAGCGCCTCCCCCATGCGGATGCGCCGGCCGGGCATGATGCCTGGCGCCGGACGAATCCCGGGCGGCACGAACACCAGGATGGTCGACCCGTGCTCGAACCAGCCCATCTCGTCGCCGCGTCGCAGGGCAGCGTCGCAGGGCAGCGCGTTGGGGCCGCGCCAGCGCAGGTTCATCACCACGTCGGCGAAATGGAAGCGCATGCTGGCCACCAGCACTGCCGCCACCGGAACCAGGAGGATGGGTGTCGCATCTGCCAGCAGACGGCCGCGCACCACGGCGCGTTCGTTGCGGCAGAACAGACGCTCCACCCGCTTCAGTGCGATCGGATTGACGTTCCAGGTGTCACCGCTGATGTAGGTCAGCTGCTCCACCACCATGTCGTCCGGTGCGTGGAAGCGGTGGTACATGGTCGAGGTCAGGCGCAGCGTCACGTAACAGCCGCCCTCCAGCAACGGCGCCATGCGTGCCGCCTCGTCGTCGCCCAGCAGCTCGGACAGCGCGTAGGGCATGCCCTTGGCCTGGTAGACCGTGCCTTCACGGACCGTGCCGCAGGTGCCGACGATGGCGTCGCAGGGACTCGCGAGCATGCGCGGGTCCGGGTCGACCACTCGCGCACCCGGCCGCAACGCGCGCGTGAAACAGGCGTGGACGCTTTCGAATTCGGGGTCCCGCGCGTCGGACAGGTCGAGGTCGCTGAACAGGCGCCACACGCGCAGCGACAGCCGGGTGAGCCGGCGTGAGCGGATGCGGCTGTACCACCCCATGAGGCGGGTCGCCCCGATGCGCGGGATGCGGTTGGTGAGCAGGAAATTGAGGTCTTCCTGCAACAGGAAGCGACCGAGCCAGGGTGATTTCATCTCCATGTCAATTAACGCAGTTATCAATGGCAACCTGATGACAGGAGCTCAGATGGAATCGACTTTCGCACTGGCCGCAGTGGCGGCTGCCGGCCTCGCCTCACTCGGGTTGCGCGGTGCGCGGCGGGCCCAGCTCTCGCGCGCGAAACATCCCTCGCTCGCCGGCCACTCCCGGATGGCCAAGCGGGTCGCGCGGCTCATTCCGGGCTACGCCTACGACGAGCGCATGTTCTTCGAGTCCGACGGCGCGCCCGAGGAGGTCGTGCGGCGGCGTCGCGAGGGGCTGGATGCGCTTGCCGACCATTTCGCCAGGCACTATCCGAAGGGCATCGCGCTCACCCTGGAGGCGCGCGACGGGTTGCCCGACCTGCAGTTCACCTCGCGCTACCGTGTGCCATTCCAGTACGGCGATCATCTTCGCAGCCGGCTCACCGTGCCCGCCTTCGTCCAGTCCTCGGATGGCGTCACGGTCACCGACCTGGACGGCAACCGGCTGCACGACGTCGGCGGCTCCTACGGCGTCAACGTCTTCGGCTACGACTTCTACAAGGCGTGCATCGCCGAGGCGGTCGCCGCAGCCGGGGCGCTGGGCCCCGTGCTCGGGGCCTATCACCCCTGCGTCGCGGACAACGTGGCGCGGCTGCGCGAGATCTCGGGGCACGACGAGGTGTCGTTCCACATGTCCGGGCCGGAAGCGGTGATGCAGGCCGTCCGGCTGGCGCGCTACCACACGGGGCGAAGCCACGTGGTGCGTTTTGCCGGGGCCTACCACGGATGGTGGGAGGACGTGCAGCCCGGCCCCGGCAATCCCATGCCCCCGCGCGAGACCTACACCCTGCGCGACCTCGACGACCGCAGCCTGCGCGTGCTGCGGCAGCGCCGCGACATCGCCTGCGTGCTGGTCAATCCGCTCCAGGCGATGCATCCGAACCGCAACGCTCCGGGAGATTCCGCGCTGGTCGACAGCGGGCGCGATGCCGGCTTCGACCGCGCCGCCTACACGCGCTGGCTGCAGGCCCTGCGCGAGGTCTGCACCGAGCGCGGCATCGCCCTCATTTTCGACGAGGTCTTCCTCGGCTTCCGCCTCGCGCGGGGAGGCGCCCAGGCCTACTTCGGCGTGAAGGCCGACCTGGTGACCTATGGCAAGACCCTGGGCGGCGGCCTCCCGGTCGGGGTGGTCGTCGGCGAGCGGGCGTGGATGCGGCGCTATCGGCCGGACCGTCCGGCCGACATCTGCTTCGCCCGAGGCACCTTCAACGCCCACCCGTATGTCATGGCAGCCATGAACGCCTTCCTGCGGCGGCTGGACACACCAGCCGTGTGCGCGCTCTACGACGGCCTCGACGAGACCTGGGAGGGGCGTCGCGCGCGCCTCAACGACGCCTTGTCACGCGCTGCCGTTCCGGTGCGCGTCGCGGGGCTGGCCACGGTCTGGACCGTGCTGTATGCCACACCGGCGCGCTACAACTGGCTGTTCCAGTTCTATCTGCGCCGCGAGGGGCTGTTGCTCAGCTGGGTGGGCAGCGGCCGCATGATCTTCAGCCTCAACTTCACGGATGCAGATTTCGACGAGGTGGTGCGTCGTTTCGTCGCGGCTGCCATCCGCATGCGCGACGACGGCTGGTGGTGGCACGACGGGCGCACCACCAACCGCGACATCCGTCGGCGGCTGCTGCGCGAGATGCTCCGGCAGCGCCTTGGCAACCCGGGCTTGACGAAGGAGGCGTGAGGCTCTGGGGGCTCGACACCCTCGGGGCGGGACGGCCCCAGGGTGATTGGGTGGGGCGTGCCGAGGTGGCGTAGGCGCCTGCTTCGCCTGGCGCCGCCGGCAAAGCCCGGCGAGGAGCAGGGACCGGGCGGCGCGGCGGCTGCGACTCAGGCCGCCTCCGCTGCGTGTCGTCAGTGGCGCTGCACGTGCTCCATCGGGTCGATCAGTTCCCCGCGCAGCAGATGCAGCGGCGCGCGCCAGTAGAGCATGACGTCATGGACCGGATCGGTGAGGATCTTCACCATCCACACCACCCCGGTGACGAGATCCTGCTGCCACCACAGCTGCAGCACCCGGAACAGCAGACCG
>JBEICA010000341.1:0-3520 GCA_040373665.1 Burkholderiales bacterium
ATCGTGCACAAGACCAACGACCGGCTCGAGCACGACATGATGGTGTGCGCCAAGTACCGCGTGCCCATCGTCATCACCTCGCTCGGCGCCCGGCCGGAGATCAACCAGGCAGTCCACGGGTGGGGCGGCATCGTCCTGCACGACATCATCGACAACACCTTCGCCCACAAGGCCGTCGACAAGGGGGCCGACGGCCTGATCGCGGTGGCGGCCGGCGCCGGCGGCCACGCGGGTGTCAAGAGCCCCTTCGCGCTGGTGCAGGAGATCCGCGAGTGGTTCGACGGTCCGCTTGCGCTCAGCGGCTCCATCGCCACCGGAGACGCCGTGCTCGCGGCGCAGGCCATGGGCGCAGACCTGGCCTACATCGGCTCGGCCTTCATCGCCACGGACGAGGCCCGGGCCGCCGAGGGCTACAAGCAGTGCATCGTCTCGAGCACGAGCGACGACATCGTCTACACCAACCTGTTCACCGGCGTGCACGGGAACTACCTGAAGCCCTCGATCCGCAACGCCGGTCTCGACCCCGACCACCTGCCTGAGAGCGATCCGAGCAAGATGAACTTCGCCGGCGGCGGCTCGGCCAAGGCCTGGAAGGACATCTGGGGTTGCGGCCAGGGCATCGGCGCCGTCAAGGCCGTCGTGCCCGCGGCCGAGATGGTGGCGCGGCTGCAGCGCGAGTACGCGCAGGCGCGGCGGCGGCTGGCGGTCTGAGCCTGGGTGCCCGGGGCCGACGGGGCCCGGTGCGCCCTCCATGACAAAGGGGCCCGAGGCCCCTTTTCATGAACGTTATGCGCAGCAAGCCGCCTGTGGGCCTGCCGGGCAAGGTCAGCGGATAGTCGTGTAGCGAGCCTCCGGACGGTCATTCGATCGATGGATCGTCGTGACGCCCTGTCTCATGACCCACGGACGCACTTGATGGTGCAGCGGAATGAGGAGATGCTCATCACGCGTGCGAACCAGCGCGTCGCGGATCAACTGGTTGCGCTTGGCAACGTCTACCTCTACCTTCATGGCGTCCACGAGCCTGTCGACTGTGGGATCGCTGATCCTGCTGTAATTGAAGTTCCCGTCGGCGCCCGTGGTACGCGTACGTACGAGTGACTGCACCGTGTACTGGGCGTCGTAGTTAGCCACACCCCAACCCAGGAGGTAGAGGGAGAACTCGAAATTCTGCAGTTTCTGGATGAAGGTCGCGAAGTTCTCCGATCCGAGGTTTGCCTTGACACCGATCCGTGCCCACATGGCGATGACTGCCTGACAGACTTCCTCGTCGTTGACATAGCGGTTGTTCGGGCAGTTCAGGCGGACCTCGAATCCGTTCGGGTAACCCGCGTCGGCCAAAAGCTTCTTCGCCGCTTCGGGATCTGGCTTGGCTGGCGTGTCGAGTTCAGGCGTATGACCGTTGACCCCCGGTGCAACGATGAGCGCCGCCGGGACTGACAGCCCCCGCATGATGTTGCGCCTGATGGCCTCACGGTCGATCGCGAGCGACAGTGCCTGCCGCACTCGTTTGTCAGCGAACGGATTCTTGCCCTTGACGCTGCTGTTCTTGAGTTCCGGGCTGCCCATGTCCCCCGCGAGGAAGATGGTCCGCACCTCAGGACCGTCGACCACCTGCAGTCGATTGTTGGCGCGAAGTCGGCTGAGATCCTGGGTGGGGACGTCGGTCAGGAGATCGATGTCACCCGACATCAGGGCGGCCACTCGGGTAGGGTCGCTCTTGATCGGCGTGTACACGATGTCCTTCACGTTACCCGTTGGCTTGTCCCACCAAGCCGTGTTGAGGGTCATCGTGATCTTTTGGTCCGGTGCCCAAGCCGTCAGCTTGTACGGGCCTGTGCCGTTAGTGTTGCGAGAGGCGAAGTTCTCTTCCTTGGCCTTGTAGTCCTGGGTGTTGACGGTGTTGTTGGCCGTCGCCCAGGTCTTGCTCATGATGTAGAAGTCGACCAAGTTGCGAAGCACGAGCAGGTTGGGCCCTGCAAGGATCACGTCGATGGTGTGGTCGTCCACCTTGCGGATCTCATTGATGCCCGCCACGTAGATGCTCATGGTCCCCTGCGGCTGGCGGATGCGGCCAAAAGAGAAAACCACATCGTCGGCGGTGAAGGCTGAGCCGTCGTGGAACTTGACCCCTTTGCGAAGTTCGAAGCGGATCTGGGTCGGGGAGAGGTAGGTCCACTTGGTGGCCAGTGCCGGCTCGATCTCGTACTTGGCGTTATACCGGGTCAGACCCTCGTAGACATGGGTCATGATCGTGTTCGTCGTCGCGTGGTTCTGCGAATGCGGATCCAGCGTCAGGATGTCGTTCTGGGCCGCCCAGCGCAGGGTCTGCGCATGGGCCGGGGCGGCGAGAGCGAAAGCGACGGCGATCGAGGCCATCAGGGTGGCGAGTTTCATCGGGAAGGCTCCGCTGGGAGGAAAAGGACAAGTGCGGATCGTAGTGCGACCGCCGCGAGCCGGGAATCGGGAAAGCCCGAAAGCCCTGCGCTGCGCCTGCTGTTCCTCGGGCCCGCCTGTCAGGAAAGTGCAGGCGTGGGCGTGTTCCAATACCGTCGGCGGGGAAACCACGACGAACGCAATGCTACAGTTCGGCCCGCAATCAAAGTGTGCCTGACCGTCCTTCCGCTGACAGAAGTTGCAGCAAGGCGGGTCGCGATCCGCCGTCCGGTGCAGCCGGAACCCGCGGAAGGTTGGACAACCCATCGGAGCGTCGGAAACCGGCGCGAGAGGTGAGCGAGACATGATGCAACAGTACAGGGGCAACTCCTACCTGTTCGGCGGCAACGCCCCCTACGTCGAGGAGTTGTACGAGGCCTACCTCGACAACCCGGGCAGCGTTCCCGACAACTGGCGGGCCTACTTCGACCGCCTTCAGCACGTGCCGGCCGTTGACGGCAGTGAGAGCCGTGATGTGGCGCATGCGCCGGTGGTGGAGTCCTTCGCGCAGCGGGCCAAGTCCAACGCCTTCGCGCTCAAGGCCAGCGAGGCCGACCTGGCCGTCGCGCGCAAACAGGTCCACGTCCAGAGCCTGATCGCCGCGTATCGCTTCCTGGGCTCGCGCTGGGCGGATCTCGACCCGCTCAAGCGCACCGAGCGCCCGAAGATCCCCGAACTCGAGCCGGCGTTCTACGACCTGACCGAGAGCGACCTCGACATCACGTTCTCGGCGGCGAACACCTACTTCAGCAAGGCCGAGCACATGAGCCTGCGCGAGATCGTGCAGGCGCTGCGGGAGACCTATTGCGGCACGATCGGCGCCGAGTTCATGCACATCACCGACCCGGCCGAGAAGCGGTGGTGGCAGGAGCGGCTGGAGAGCGTGCGCAGCAAACCGAGCTACACGGCCGACGAGAAGAAGCACATCCTCGACCGCCTGACGGCCGCCGAGGGTCTGGAGCGCTACCTGCACACCAAGTACGTCGGCCAGAAGCGTTTCTCGCTCGAAGGCGGCGAGAGTTTCATCGCCTCGATGGACGAGGTGGTGCAGCGCGCGGGGGTCCACGGCGTGCAGGAGATGGTG
>JBEICA010000257.1:0-5188 GCA_040373665.1 Burkholderiales bacterium
CATCACGTCAACACCCAGCAGTTTGCAAGCATCGACCATGTCCTGACCGTTGGTCCACAGGCTGGTGCCCGAGCCTTGCCAGGTGTCACCGCCGTCGAGTAGCAGCGCGCCAGGCCGGTCGGCGCGCAGCCGCCGCAACAGGGTCGCGAGGTGTGCAAACCCGCCGACACGGCCGAAGCGGTGTGCGGCAGCCACGAAGTCGAGGTGAGAGAAGGCGTGTGCCCCGGCGCTGCCGGGCGCGATGCCGAAGCGCGCGAGCAGGGCCTCGCCCGTCAGGTGCGGCGGCCGCCCATGCTCGTCGCCCAGACCGAGGTTCACAGCCGGCTCGCGATAGCGCGTCGGCAGCAGCTGGGCATGGGTGTCGGTGATGTGCAGCAGGCTGACGTTGCCGAATGGCGGCAGGTCACAGGCGAGGTCGCGATCTCCAGCCAGCACCGCCCGATGACCGAGCGGCAGACCGGCCGCCGCACCGGCGGCGAGCATTTGCAGGAAGTCGCGCCGGTTCATGGCGACGCCGGCTTCCCGGCCCGGCCGCGCTGGCTCACCGGTTGACAGGCGATTCGGGGTCGAGCAGGAAGGCCACCGCGTCCGCGATCTGGCGCGGCGTGAGCCAGCCGTGGTGCCCGAAGCGCGGCATGCTGCTGCAGGGGAAGTAGGCCTGGGCGTTGTAGATCTTGCGGTAGGTCTGCTCCACCACCTCCGGCGAGTTGCCCCGCCGCTTGCCGTATCCCGTGAGGCTGGGGCCGAGGGTCCCGGCCGAGACCTCCTCCGGCGCCAGGGCGTGACAGGCGTAGCAGTTGCCTCCGCGCCGGCGATCGGGCGGATCGGGCTGGATGCGGCCGATGTGACCGCCGGTGCCGATGGCCGCGAGTTTCGCACCCTCGCGCCAGTCGCCCATCAGCCGGCCGTCCTCCGGATGGCGCACCGTGGCCCCCTGGGATTCGAGGATGCGCATCGCCACCTCGGGGGGAGGCTGGTTGCGGTACTTCGAGCAGGCCGCCTGCACCTCGTCCTGCTCCAGCCGGTCGCGCCACTGTTCCGGCGAGGCACTCCCGAAGGAACGGCGCACCACGGACTCGAGATCGACCGCGGCCGCGCCGCAGGCGATGGCCAGGAGCAGCGTCCCTGCAGCGATCCTCATCGCTTGATCCCCGGGGCCTGGAGCACACCGCCGCTGGCCTGACGCTGCAGGTAGACCTGCAGGGCGACGATGGCCTCGGAGCCGAAATCCGGTTCCGGCCAGCGCATCTGGCGGATGCAGTCGATCAGCCGCCGCTCCATGGTCCAGACGGCGGACTGGGACACACGATAGGCCGGCCATACGGTCATGGAACCGGCGGCGCTGCGCCGGTCGAGGAAGTTGGGCAGCTCCTGCAGGCGGATGCGCCGGTCGTCCTGGGCGTGGCAGGTGGCGCAGGCGAAGTCCAGAGGACCGGCGCGCCGGAAGAACAAGGCCTCGCCGACGGCCAGCAGGCGCGCCTCCTCGGGGTGCTCCACAGGAACGTCGATGACCGCGCCGCGCGACTGGCCGGCGATGTAGGTGACCAGCGCCTCGACATCCGAGCCCGGGCGGTACCAGTCGCGGGTGGCCTCCTCGAAGGACAGGCCCTGCAGCCGCATCATGCAGGTGACCACGCGCGACTCGGCATCCTCGACCCGGCCGCTGTCCTCGAAGTGGCGCGGCAGGCGGGCAAAGGCCCCGGCCACCACGCCGGGACCCAGGCCGAGGTCACAGGCCTCGAGCGATGCGTTGCCCGGCCCGCGCGCGCTGCGCCAGAGCGTCTCGCCGGCCAGTTCGGTGAGTTCCGCCGGGTTGCCATCCTCCAGCATCTGGCGATAGCGGGCGATCTCCTCGCTGGCGCTCGGTGGTTCGTCGGCGCCGGCTGCAGCGCCGAGACACAGCGATGCCGCCACCAGCAACAACGACGCGGTCGCCCGGCCACATCGCACGGTGGCCAGGAATCCGCCGCGAGTCATTGCCGGGAAGAGACCGAAGCGCATGCACGGGGTCGGACTCACGCGATCAGGACCTCGTCGGCCCGGCTGTCGCCCTTGTTGTCGCGCCACTGGACCTTGAGGATCTCGCCCTTCGCACCGCCCTTGAACCGGAAACCGAGAAAAGGATTGGCCGACACCGCGGGCCCGAACTGCACCGCCAGCACCACCCGGCCCTGATGCGTGGCGGTGACCGTCTGGATGAAATGCGCCGGTATGGTCTCGCCCTTCTCGTTCTTGCGCTGCCCCGTCTCCATGACGTGGCTCATGAGGATCTTCACCTCGGTGTGGTCGCCATCCAGGCGGGCGCGCACCTTCATCGGATTGGCCATGGCATCAGCCCCCGCAACCGCCGAGAGTGATCTTGACCTCCCGGGTGGTGTAGAAGAACCCGGCACCGGTGCGGGCCAGGGCGAACACGTTGCAGGTCTGGGCCATCTTCACCCGGGTATTGACCTCCGGCAACGTACCTTGCGGAAACTGGAACAGCGCGGCCAGGATGTTCGGGTTCTTCTCGACGAGGATGGCGAGACCCTCGGTGCCTGCGAGCTTCGAACCCGCCGTGACAGGCACCACGGCACCGTGCTCCGCGATTTCCGGCGCCGTGAGGGTGATCTGGTCGCTGCGGGCCGCCCCGCTGCCACCGAGGGCCTTGAGCACCTCCTCGAGGCTCTTCGCCTCGAAGGCGCCACGGTTCCAGTCCTGTGCCTGTGCCGGCGCCGGGAGCCAGCCGAGGGTACCCAGCGACGCCACAAGCCCGGCCAGCCCACCCTGTTGCATGAATCGTCTTCTGTCCATGTGTGCCTGCCTGGTTCTCCTGCCCGTCCGCGGAAGGGGCACGGCGCGTATGCCGTACGCACCGGAAGGGTCGGAACATGCGCCTCACCGCGCGCCCGCCGACCCCGTACCCCTGGGGACAGCAATCATAAATCGGCCGGGCCGACGCCAGCCATGCCGGACCCGGTGGCGCTATTGCATTTCCCAACCCGAGTCCGTACCGTTTCGACGGCTTTCAATCAGATCCCAGACGGGGAGGCAGTTCGATGGTTCCGGATGTCCGCGCGCTGGTCGAGCCCGACCGTGTGCACCGCAGTGTCTACACCGACCCCGAGATCTTCGACCGCGAGATGGCGCGCATCTTCGAGCGCATCTGGGTCTACTGCGGGCATGCCTCGCAGGTGCCCAACCCGGGCGACTACCACGCCGTGCGCATCGGTCGCCAGCCGATGATCATGGTGCGCGATCTGGAAGGCGGCATCCGTGTGCTCTACAACCGCTGCCCACACCGCGGCGTGCAGCTGTGCGGCAATGAACGCGGCAACACCGGGCGCTCCTTCGTCTGCTCGTATCACGCGTGGAGCTTCCACCTCGACGGCAGCCTGAAATCCATCCCCCTCGGCTCCGCCTACGAGGGCACGCGCATGAACGCCGACAACGCCGACTGCCGCATGAAGCCGGCGGCCCGCGTGGAGAGCTACCGCGGCTTCGTGTTCGCCAGCCTGGCGGCGGACGGACCGTCGCTGACCGAATTCCTGGGCGAGGCACGGGTGGCCTTCGACGACATGTGCGACCGGTCACCGGTGGGCGAGGTCGAGGTCGTGCCTGTCTGCCACCGGGTCGTGCAGCACTCGAACTGGAAGTTCTTCATGGAGAACCAGCTCGACGCCCTGCACCCGTCCGTCACCCACCAGTCCACCGGCGTCGCCGCCACCCGCATCGAGAAGCGGCTGCGCGAGCAGACCGGCCACGCGCCGCTGCACTACCACATGCTGTCCACCTTCGCCTCGCCCTTCGAGATGTGGGACAAGGTGCAGACCGTGAACTTCCCTGCCGGCCACGGCATCCTCAAGGCCTACATGGGCCTGAGGCCCCAGGATCCGGACACTCGCGAGTACGAGGCGCTCCTGGCCCGGGCGTACGGCGCGGAGCGCGCGGAGGAATACCTCTCGCGCAGCATCCACCACGTGCTCGTCTATCCGTACCTGTCGGTCCAGTCGCCGCTGCAGCAGCTGCGCTGCCTGCGGCCACTGGCACCGGACCGCACGCTGTCGGAGATCTGGCACTTCCGCCTCAAGGGGGCGCCCGAGGCGATCTACCGCCGCTCGCTGTGGTATTTCAATCTGGTCAACTCGCCTGCCACCATGATCAATGCGGATGACCTCGAGAACTGGACCAAGGGCCAGCGCGGCCTGGAATCCGACGGTGGCAACTGGGTGAGTGTCCACCGCCACGCGGGCGACGACATCGAGGAAAACGGTGTGCTGTATTCGCAGCACGGCACCTCGGAGGTGGTGATGCGCAACCAGTTCCAGGCCTGGACCCGTTACATGAGCGAGGCCTGATCCCGTGTCCACAAATCATCATCCCCACGCCGCCGGCGCAGAAGCAGGTGCATCACGTGTCGGCGACGCGCTGGCAGGCGGTGTCGTCATCGAGGGTGCGGTCGACGCCGGCCGTACCGGCGCCCAGGCCATCGCCCCGGACCACTCGCCGCGCCCGCCGGCCGTGGCCGTGCCCGTGGTCGCACCGGCGCCGGGCACCGCCGACCTGCTGCGCGAAGTCGAGCAGTTCCTCTATCACCAGTCCGAACTGCTCGACGGCAAGAACTGGCAGGGCTATCTCGATCTGTTCGCCGAAGATGGTCTGTACTGGATGCCGTGCAGCGCCGACCAGACGGACTGGGAGAGCTGGCCGTCCATCTTCATCGAGGACAAGTCCCTCATGGAGGTGCGCATGGAACGGGTGACCCACCCGAACGCCTGGTCGCAGGCGCCGCTGTGGGCCACCAACCACGTCATCGGCAACGTCGTGCTCGAGTCGGACCGTGGTGAGGAGATCGCAGTGCGATCGCGCTTCCACATGATGGAGCTGCGGCGGGACGACATCCGGCATTTCGGTGGCACCTACCGGCACCTGCTGGTGCGCACGGCGGACGGCCTGCGCATCCGGCGCCAGCGGGTGGACCTGTTCAATGCGCAGGCGCCTTTCGACTATGTCCTGCAGGTCTGGGTCTGAGTCCGGGCAACAGGCCCCAGGCTTCGGCCACCGCTGCGGTGGCCGGCTGGCGAAGGCGCTCCGGCCCGCCCTCGCCGCCCTCGCGACGGTAACTTCGTTGGCCGTGGCTCCGGCACCCGCCGTGGCCTGGACGCAGCAGGCTTTCCTGCTGTCGGACGTTGTAGTCCGCAGCCAGCGC
>JBEICA010000024.1:0-21982 GCA_040373665.1 Burkholderiales bacterium
ACGAGTGGCTCCCCCTGCTGCGCAATGACAACGCTCAGGGAGAGTATTACCTCACCGACGTCATCGGGATGGCGGCCGCCGTCGGCCGGCCGATCCGGACCGCGCACCCGGACACGGAATGGGAGGTCATGGGCGTGAACAGCCGCGCCCAGCTCGCCCAACTCGAGCGGGTGCACCAGCGCGGCATCGCCTCCGCCCTCATGGCTGCCGGTGTCACCCTGGCGGACCCGGACCGGCTCGACGTGCGCGGCGAACTGGTGTGCGGCCAGGATGTGAGCATCGATGTGGGCTGCGTCTTCGAGGGCCGGGTGAACCTGGGCGAGGGCGTCGAGCTTGGCCCTTACTGCGTCCTGAAGGACACCACGGTCGAGGCCGGAACGAAAGTGCAGGCTTACTCTCACTTCGAGGGCGCGCATGTCGGAGCGGCGGGTCGCATCGGTCCCTTCGCCAGACTTCGGCCGGGTGCGCGGCTGGCCCGCGACGTGCACGTGGGAAATTTCGTCGAGATCAAGGCCAGTACGTTCGGCGATGGCTCCAAGGCCAACCACCTCGCCTACATCGGCGACAGCGAGGTCGGGCGCAACGTCAACATCGGCGCGGGGACCATCACCTGCAACTACGACGGCGCCAACAAGCACCGCACGGTCATCGAGGACGACGCCTTCATCGGCTCGGACACGCAACTGGTGGCGCCAGTCCGCGTGGGCCGCGGCGCGACGCTGGGTGCCGGCACCACCCTCACCAAGGACGCGCCGCCAGGAGAGCTCACCATCTCGCGCGCGAAACAGGCCTCCATCCCGGGCTGGAAACGTCCGGTGAAGGCCCCCAAGGCCTGAACGGCACGGCCCCCAACTCATTCATCGGCAGGCGGCATCATGTGTGGAATCGTCGGAGCAGTGGCCAGTCGCAACATCGTTCCTGTGCTCGTGGAAGGTTTGCGCCGCATGGAATACCGGGGATATGACTCGTGCGGGGTCGCGGTGCACCAGGACGGGCTGCGTCGCGCCCGCAGCACCTCCCGGGTCGCCGAACTGGCGACGCAGATCGCGCAGGACGGGCTCGAGGGCAGCACGGGCATCTCCCACACCCGCTGGGCCACCCACGGTGCGCCCGTGACCACAAATGCCCATCCCCACTTCTCGCGCGACGAGATCGCGGTGGTGCACAACGGCATCATCGAGAACTACGAGGACTTGCGCGCCGAGCTCAAGGCTGCGGGCTACGTGTTCGAGACCGAGACGGACACCGAGGTCATCGCACATCTCGTGCACTCGCTCTACCGCGGCGATCTGCTGGCAGCCGTGCGGCAGGCCATTGCACGATTCCAGGGAGCCTACGCCATCGCCGTGTTCGCCAAGGCGGAACCGCACCGTGTGGTCGGAGCGCGTTTCGGTTCCCCGCTGGTGGTGGGCGTGGCCGAGGGCGAGAACGTCCTCGCCTCCGACGCCATGGCGCTGGCCGGCACCACGGACCGCATCATCTACCTCGAGGAAGGGGATGTCGCCGACCTGACCCGGGACGGCGTCGTCGTCCTGGACCGCTCCGGTACTCCCGTAAGCCGTGAGATCCGCTCGGTGCAGGCCTACTCGGGCGAGGTGGAACTCGGCCCCTATCGCCATTTCATGCAGAAGGAGATCTTCGAGCAGCCGCGTGCCATCAGTGACACCATCGAACAGGTCGGCGGAGTCGACCCTGACCTGTTCGGCGAGGCGGCCGCCCTGGCGTTCCCGGCCATCGACCAAGTGCTCATCCTGGCCTGCGGCACCAGTTACTACTCGGGATGCGTGGCCCGCTACTGGCTGGAGGCCATCGCCGGCGTGCCCACCAACGTCGAGATCGCCAGCGAATACCGCTACCGGACCTCGGTGCCACAGCCGCGCACCCTGGTGGTGGTGATCTCGCAGTCGGGTGAGACCGCCGACACCCTGGCGGCGCTGAAGCATGCGAAATCCCTTGGCATGCCCCACACGCTTGCGGTGTGCAACGTGGCCACCAGTGCCATGGTGCGCGAGACGGCGATGCACTTCCTCACACGCGCCGGTTCGGAGATCGGCGTGGCCTCGACCAAGGCCTTCACCACCCAGTTGGTGGGGCTCTACCTGCTGACACTGGCGCTGGCCAAGGCGCGGGGCCGCCTCACGGCGGAGCGCGAGCATCTCGCCATCCGCGCCCTGCGCCACCTGCCGGCGGCAGTGACCAGCGTGCTCGCACTCGAACCGCACGTGATCGCCTGGAGCGAGACCTTCGCACGCAAGGAGAACGCGCTTTTCCTCGGCCGCGGCCTGCACTACCCGATCGCGCTGGAAGGTGCACTCAAGCTGAAGGAGATCAGCTACATCCACGCCGAGGCCTACCCGGCGGGCGAACTGAAACACGGCCCGCTCGCACTGGTCACCAGTGCCATGCCCGTGGTGACGGTGGCGCCCAACGACGCCCTGGTGGAGAAGCTCAAGAGCAACATGATGGAAGTGCGTGCCCGCGGCGGCGAACTGTTCGTCTTCGCCGACGGCGACACCCACATCCAGCCGAGCGAAGGCGTTCACGTGATCCGACTGCCGGAGCACTACGGCGAGCTGTCACCCATCCTGCACGTGATCCCGTTGCAGATGCTCGCCTACCACACTGCCCTGGCCCGGGGTACGGACGTCGACAAACCGCGCAACCTCGCCAAGTCCGTCACCGTGGAGTGACCGCTTCGGGGGAATCACACCACCCGGCACCAGCAGTAGAGGAACTCCTGGTGCCGGTGCGCCGGCGTCTCGTGCTGGCTGATCCGGCTGCCGATCAACCGGAAATGATCGCCGAACTCATCGTGCAACCGCTGGGCATCGTATCTGACCACATCGAGATCGCTGCATCGCAACGGGCCCGCGGGCCCGAAAGTCGCCATGACGACCAGCCCCCCTTTTCGGACGTGTCGTCGCACCTGTTCGATGTAGGCCCGTCGGTCCGCCTCTGCGGTCAGGAAATGAAATACGGCGCGATCGTGCCAGACATCGTATCGGTGGTCGGCGAAATCGAAACGGGTGATATCACCGACATGCCAGCTCACCGCATCCGCACGGGAGCCCAGTCTCGCGCGGGTGAAATCGATGGCGGTCCTCGAGATATCGAGCACCGAAAGATTTGTATATCGGCGGACCAGCAGATCATCCACCAGCGTCGATTCGCCTCCACCGACATCGATGATGGCGGTTGTGCGATCGGGGCACAGTCGCTCGATCAGATCGAGCGACTCACGCAGGTGAGGGGCGTACCAACTGACGACATCGAAGCGCTTGCCGCGATAGACACCTTCCCAGTGCTGAGCGTTGCTCATCTGTTTTCCCCGGGTGACAGGCCGGATGCGCGCGTTTCCCGGGCACCAAGTTACTCCTCCACGCGGAAGCCGTGCAACACACGACGAGCGCACCAGCCAGTGACGCACCTGCCAGCCGTCACGTTGCGGGATCACCAGCCGTGCGAGACGCTGCCGGAGGGTCTGGCACCCCACTCGTACCCCGCGTCGGCGGTCCCACGAGAGGACCATGCCCTGCACCGTGCGGCCCGGCATCCGCGTACGGACAACAGCGACCATCGGGACTCAGGCTCATGAAACCCCACGCACTCGATGACGCGATCGCCTTCGCCATCGCCCACGAAACCCGCTGGAGCCGCGACATCGGGCCGGGCTGGGGCATCCACCATCACGATCCGGCCCCCTGGAATGTGTTGCGCGGCCCGGTGCATGGGCGCGGCGGGGTCTCGGGCGTCGTCATGGTCGACGGCAGGGAAGTGGCGGCCTGGGGTGAGCCCGACCGCGCCGACCTCACGTTCAGCGTCGCCAAGACCTATCTTGCCCTGCTCGCGGGAATAGCCCACGACCGCGGCCTCATCCCCGACGTGCAGGAACCGATCGGCCGGCACGTCCCCGGCATCGGCTTCGACTCGGGGCACAACGCCGGCATCACCTGGGAGCACATGCTGCAGCAGACCAGCGAATGGGAAGGCAGCTGCTTCGGACTGCCGGACGTCGCCGAACGATACCGCACGGTGCAGTTCCAGGAGGTGACCGCCCCCGGAACCAAGGGCGAGGCGCGGCCGCTGCGCGTACCCGGCAGCTTCTGGGAGTACAACGATGTCCGGGTCAACCAGTTGTCATTGGCCCTGCTGCACCTGTTCCGACGTCCTTTGCCGGAGGTGTTCCGCGAGGCGATCATGGAACCGGTCGGAGCCAGCGATGGCTGGCGCTGGGCGGCGTACGACGATGCATGGACGACCATCGACGGCGTTCGCATGCAGTCGGTGCCGGGCGGCAGCCACTGGGGCGGCGGTGTATCGATCTCCAGCCGTGACCAGGCGCGCATCGGCACCCTGCTGTTGGATGGTGGCGTGGCGCGCGGCCGCCGGGTGCTTTCCGGGGAATGGATCCAGCGCATGACCACGCCTTGCACCATCGCGCCCTTCTATGGCTACCTGACCTGGCTCAACACCGGCAGGCGGGTGTTTCCGGGCGTGCCCGAAACCGGCTTCTTCGCCTTTGGCGCCGGGAGCTCGTTCACCTGGATGCAACCGGGGCACCGGCTGCTGGTGGTGGTACGCTGGATCGACGCCGATCACGCGGATGGATTCTTCTCGCGGGTGATGGGGGCGATGGGGGATAGGGGATAGGCGATAGGTGATGGGACTACCAGCGGTTGCGCAGCTCGCGCAGCCTGACGAACACGGTATGCGGATCGGGATCGTCGGGCAGGTCGGGGAAGGCCTCGCGCAGACGCGCGATGACGCCGGGGCTGTGCAGCCGGAAAAAGGTGTTGATCTCTTTCTCGACCGCGAGGGTGGTGACCAGCGGATGCGCCGGATCCTGGTCCATCACGTCATCGAGCAGCGCCTTGGCGGTGACGTTGCCCGGCTCGCGGTCGAGGGTGAAGCCGAGGTTGTTGGCGATGTAGTCATGACCAGGATAGATGCGTGTGTTGTCGGGCAGACGCGCCAGCTGGTCGGCGAAGGTGCGGTACAGCTGGTCCGGATGCCCCCCGTTGTGGCAGTTGCCCGCGCCGGCGTTGAACAGTGTGTCGCCACAGAACAGTGCCGGCTGATCGGAATGGGAACGCAGGCAGATGTGGCACATGGTGTGTCCCGGCGTGTCCATGACCTCCAGTTCCACCGTCCGTCCGACCTTCACGACATCTCCGGCGGACAACCCCCGGTCGACGCCGGGAATGCGGCCACCGGTGTTGGCGTGCGCCAGCAAGGTGGCGCCGGTCGCGGCGATGACGGGCTGATTCCCGCCCGTGTGATCGCCATGCTCGTGGGTGTTGAGCACCTGGGTGATGGACCAGCCCTTGTCCCGGGCGGTGGCCAGACAACGCTGGTGGTCGAGCGGGTCGATGGCCAGTGCCTCGCCAGTCTCCGGGCACACGATCAGATAGTTGAAATTGCGATAGGCGTTCGCGGTCCAGATCTGCTCGACGATCACGACAGTCCTCCAGGGCATCGCGCGCTCGCGGGATTCGCCGCGCGAAAACGGATCGAGTATAGGGCAGGGGTTCACGCGCTTGCCCCGACAGACCGGATGAGGCTGCGGGTGCGCACAGGATCGGAGAATGATCTCGCCGTCGAGCGGACTCCGGTACGATCCGGCGCATCGGGCCCTGCGGCCCGGCGAGGGGGACGCCGAGGACCACCGCGCCCCCGACCGCCAGAGGGAACAAGCTCTCACGCCCGCCCGTCGAACAGTCCCGAACGACATCCCCGGAAGCCACCGTGATACCCGCCACTCGATTCGACAACAGCTTCATCCGCCGCCTGCCGGCCGACCCGGAAGCCGGCCCGCGCCGGCGGCAGGTGCACGGTGCGCTGTTCTCGCGGGTGAAGCCGACGCCGGTGGCTTCACCGCGCCTGCTGGCCCATTCGCCAGAGGTCGCCGCCATGCTGGAGATCGCACCAGAGGACATCGCCTCACGCGAGTTCACGGAGGTCTTTGGCGGCAACGCGCTGCTCCCGGGGATGGAACCCTACGCCGCCAACTACGGTGGCCACCAGTTCGGCCATTGGGCCGGGCAACTCGGCGACGGCCGGGCCATCACACTGGGCGAACTGGTGAACGGCGCGGGGCAGCGCTCGGAGCTGCAACTCAAGGGTGCGGGACCAACGCCCTATTCCCGCACCGCGGACGGCCGGGCGGTGCTGCGCTCGTCGATCCGCGAGTTCCTCTGTTCCGAAGCCATGCATCACCTCGGTGTGCCGACCACGCGCGCCCTGAGCCTTGTGACCACCGGAGAGGGCGTGGTGCGCGACATGTTCTACGACGGCCACCCGCGGGAGGAACCAGGGGCGGTGGTCTGCCGGGTGGCACCATCATTCATCCGCTTCGGCAACTTCGAGCTGCCGTCCTCGCGCGGCGATCACGCGCTGCTCGACCAGCTGATCGACTTCACCATCGGGCGCGATTTTCCGCATCTCGTGATCCGGCACCCTGCCCTGGAGGCCAGGCGCGCAGCGTGGTTTGCGGAGGTATGCGAGCGCACCGCCATCATGGTGGCGCACTGGATGCGCGTGGGCTTCGTGCACGGTGTGATGAATACCGACAACATGTCCATTCTCGGGCTCACCATCGACTACGGGCCCTATGGCTGGATCGACGACTTCGATCCAGACTGGACACCCAACACCACCGATGCCCAGGGCCGGCGCTACCGCTTCGGACAGCAGCCCCAGATCGCCTACTGGAACCTTGGCCAGCTCGCCAATGCGCTGGTGCCGGCCTTCGCCTCGACCACACCGCTGGAGGAAGGCCTGCAGCGATACGTGGAAGTATTCACCCGGCGTGACCGCGAGGATGCGGCCGCCAAGCTCGGCCTGCTCGACAGCACCGACGACACCCGTGAACTGCTGTCGGAGCTGCACGAACTGATGGCTACGGCGGAAGTGGACATGAGCCTCTTCTTCCGCGGGCTGGCGGATCTGGACCTCGCCGCCCCTTCCCTCGCGCCTCTGGAAGAGGCCTTCTACGACGAACGCAAGCGACTTCAGCATGCGGCGCAGCTGGAGGTGTGGCTGCGGCGCTACGCAGACCGCGCGCGCCACGATGGCCAGGACCCGGCGCGACGCCGGCAGCGCATGCACGCGGTGAACCCGCGCCACGTGCTGCGCAACTAGCGCGCCCAGGAGGCGATCGACCGGGCCGAGCAGGGTGACGCCAGCGGCATCCTGACGCTCCTGGAGATCATGCGCCGCCCCTACGACGATCAGCCCGGCCACGAGCGTTTCGCCGGCCGGCGTCCTGACTGGGCACGGCATCGGGCCGGCTGCTCCATGCTGTCCTGCAGTTCCTGAACCAGCGGGCCGCCCAGCCCGCAGCGCAACGCAACTCGCCATCGTCCCGCAGCCTGGGGATAGAATCGGTGTGTCGTTTTCCGACACACAAGCTTTGGGAGGAGTGGTACCAACATGGCCAAAAAGACCATCAGCAGGGATCCGGCGAAACTCCGTTCGCGACAGTGGTTCGCGAACCCCGACAACCCGGACATGACAGCGCTCTACCTCGAGCGCTACATGAATTTCGGTCTGACACGCGAGGAGTTGCAGGCGGGCAAACCCATCATCGCGATCGCGCAGTCAGGCTCGGACCTGTCGCCCTGCAACCGTCACCACCTGCGCCTCGCCGACCGGGTACGTGAAGGTATCCGCGAGGCCGGTGGCATCGCTTTCGAAGTGCCGCTGCACCCCATCCAGGAAACCGGCAAGCGCCCGACCGCGGCGCTCGACCGCAATCTCTGCTACCTCGGTCTGGTGGAACTGCTCTACGGTTACTTCATCGACGGCGTGGTGCTCACCACCGGATGCGACAAGACCACCCCGGCCCAGCTGATGGCGGCGGCCACCGTGGACATCCCGGCCATCGTGCTGTCGGGCGGCCCGATGCTCAACGGCTGGTTTCGCGGCGAGCGCACCGGCTCGGGCACCATCGTGTGGAAGGCGCGCCAGCTGCTCGCAGCGGGCGAGATCAATCACGAGCAGTTCATCGAGATCATTGCCTCCTCCGCCCCGTCGGCCGGGCACTGCAACACCATGGGCACCGCCTCCACCATGAACTCGCTGGCCGAGGCCCTGGGGATGTCGCTGCCGGGCAGTGCGGCGATCCCGGCGCCGCACCGTGACCGCGAGGCCAATGCCTACGCCACGGGCAAGCGCATCGTCGACATGGTGTGGGAGGATCTGCGTCCCTCGAAGATCCTGACCCGCGAGGCGTTCGAGAACGCGATCGTGGTCAATTCCGCCATCGGCGGATCCACCAACGCCCCCATACACCTCAATGCCATTGCGCGCCACATCGGCGTGAAGCTCACCAACGACGACTGGGAGAAGGTCGGCTACGACGTTCCGCTGCTGGTCAACATGCAGCCCGCGGGCGAATACCTGGGCGAGGAGTACTACCGTGCCGGCGGCGTGCCGGCGGTGGTCAACGAGCTTCTCAAGGCCGGCAAGATCCGCAAGAACACCATGACCGTGAACGGCAAGTCACTGGCCGAGAACTGCAAGGCGACGCCGGTCCAGGATCCGCTGGTCATCTGGCCCTACAAGAAACCGATGAAGGCCCAGGCCGGGTTCCTCAACCTCAAGGGCAACCTGTTCGACAGCGCGATCATGAAGACCAGCGTGATCTCGCAGACGTTCCGCGAGCGCTATCTGTCCAACCCGAAGGATCCGAACGCCTGGGAGGGTCGGGCCATCGTGTTCAACGGACCCGAGGACTACCACGACCGCATCGACGATCCCAAGCTCAAGATCGACGAGAACTGCATGCTGTTCGTGCGCGGCGTCGGCCCGAAGGGCTATCCCGGCTCGGCGGAGGTGGTGAACATGCAGCCGCCGGCGGAGATGATCAAGCGCGGCGCCACCGAGTTGCCCTGCATCGGCGATGGCCGCCAGTCCGGCACCTCGGGGTCACCGTCCATCCTGAACGCTTCGCCGGAGGCGGCGAGCGAGGGCAGCGGGCTTGCCATCCTCAAGACCGGCGACCGGGTGCGCATCGACCTCAACAAGCGGACGGCGGACATCCTCATCACCAAGGAGGAGTACGCCAAGCGCATGGCGGCGCTCAAGAAGAAGGGCGGCTACGCCGTGCCGGAGAGCCAGACGCCGTGGCAGGAGATCCAGCGCGGCATGGTGGATGAACTGTCCAACGGCATGGTGCTCAAGCCTGCCGTGAAGTATCAACGCATCTCGACCACCAAGGGCGTGCCGCGCGACAACCACTGATCGCCCGGCTGCCATTCCGTCCGGGCGCCGACATCGGCGTTGCCGGACTTCCGGACGGCCACCCTCGCGGGTGGCCGTTTCTCCGTCTGCGTGCCATCAACCGGCAGCGAGTGCGGCGCCAACGATGGCCTGCGCCTCGCGCAGGATGGACTCGAGGTGAGCGGGGCCGCCGAAACTCTCGGCGTAGAGCTTGTAGATGTCCTCGGTGCCCGAGGGGCGGGCGGCGAACCAGCCACGTGCGGTGACGACCTTCAGGCCACCGACGGCGGGACCGTTGCCGGGCGCGTGCGTCAGGCGCGCCAGGATCGGATCTCCCGCCAGATGGGTGCTGGTGACGGCATCGGCGGTCAGGCGCTTGAACGCGGCCTTCTGCGCCGGTGTCGCGGGAGCATCGATGCGGGCGTAGTCCGATGCTCCGTGCCGCGCCACGAGGCCGGCATGCACCTGCCCGGGATCGCGCCCGGTGACGGCTCTTATCTCGGCGGACAGCAGGGCGAGCACGATGCCGTCCTTGTCTGTGGTCCAGGCCGTACCGTCGCGCCGCAGGAAACTCGCGCCAGCGCTCTCCTCGCCACCGAAACACAGGCTGCCGTCGAGCAGCCCGGCGGAGAACCACTTGAAGCCGACCGGCACCTCCACCAGCCGCCGTCCGCAAGCGGCGACCACGCGATCGATCAGGGCGCTGGATACCAGCGTCTTGCCGACAGCAGCCGTGGCGGGCCAGCCACTGCGGTGGGCACACAGGTAGTCGATCGCGACGGCAAGATAGTGGTTGGGGTTCATCAGGCCGACGGACGGCGTGACGATGCCATGGCGGTCGACGTCGGCGTCATTGCCCCAGGCGATGTCGAAGCGATCCTTGAGCGCCACCAGGCTGGCCATGGCGTGGGCACTGGAGCAGTCCATGCGAATGCGGCCGTCGTGGTCGAGGGTCATGAATCCGAAGGCCGGATCGACGCGCGGATTGACCACTTCGAGATCCAGCCCCCAACGCCTGGCGATGGCGGGCCAGTAGGCCACGGCGGCACCGCCCATCGGATCCACACCGATGCGCAGGCCGGCACGCCGGATGGCCTGCATGTCCACGACCGTGTCGAGATCCTCTACATACGGGGTCATCAGATCTTCCTGCCGCAGGCATGAGGCGGCCAAGGCCTCGCCACGCAGCAGACGCCGCACACCGGCGTTGCCGGCCTCCAGCAGGGCGTTGGCACGGCGCTCGATCCAGCCGGTCGCATCGGTGTCGGCAGGGCCGCCATGGGGTGGGTTGTACTTGATACCCCCATCTCGGGGCGGGTTGTGCGAGGGCGTGATGACGATGCCGTCGGCCCGCGCACCACCGGCACGGTTGTGGGCCAGGATGGCGCGCGAGATCACGGGGGTCGGCGTGAAGCCGTCTTGCGCCTGGATGCGCGTATCGACGCCGTTGGCCACCAGCACCTCGATCGCCGTGACCTGCGCGGGACCGGAAAGGGCGTGGGTGTCCTTGCCGAGAAACAGGGGGCCACCGATGCCCTGTTCGCGCCGGTGGTCGCACACCGCCTGGACGATGGCGAGGATGTGGGCCTCGTTGAAACTCCGATCCAGGGCGCTGCCGCGGTGACCACTGGTGCCGAAGGACACCCTGTGCCGGGGGTCCGCAGGGTCGGGGATATCGCCGTAGGCGGCCAGCAAGGCGGGGATGTCGGTCAGGGCCGACGCCGGGGCCGGCTGGCCAGCGAGCGGGTGGGTCATGAATGTTCTCCCGGAACGGGTTGTTCCAGCGCGCCATGGTACCGGCCGATGGCTGCACCACCCATGGGCTCGGTCAATCCGGAAACGTCGTCGGTCAGGCCGCGAGCGCCATCGGTGTGGGCATCGGATGTACGGCGAGTGGGCTGTCCCTGATCGGCGCGCCGCCTTCGCAGCCAATGGCGTGCGCCCCACGGTCATCTCCAGCCCGACCCATGTCTGCCGTGGAGACCATTCGGCCGGGTACGCGCGGCTGACGGGACACGGAGCCTGCGGAGCATCCCCCGGTCTGCTGCAAGGACAGTGCGGCCAAGGTGGTTTCGGACCGCGCCCGTGCCATCGGCGCGAACTCAGGCTGGCGCGACGAGACGCCCGAGTTGGTAGTCCTCCACAGCCTGGCGCAACTGCGCCTCGTTGTTCATCACGAAGGGGCCGTACTGGGCGATCGGCTCAGCGAGTGGCCGCCCAGCGATGAGCAGAGCCTTCGTGGCGGCGTCACCGGCCTGGATCGCGACACCGTCGCAGCCTGGCGTGTTGGCCAGAATGGCCATGCGCTGCAGCGGGACACGGGTCCCGGCGATGGCGAGGCTGCCCCGGTAGACGTAGACGAAGGCATTGTGACCGGGCGGCACGGGCTGTTCAAAGCGGGCCCCCGGTTCGAGGTGCACGTCCAGGTACAGGGGCTCGGTGACATCGCGCTGCATGGCGCCCGCCACACCGTGGCAGTGGCCGGCGATCACCCTGACCGTCACGCCGTCCCCGATCCACTCGGGGATCTGTCCGGACGGGATGTCCCGATACCAGGCCGGGATCATCTTGTCGCGGGCGGCGAGATTGAGCCACAGCTGGAAACCCTCCATGCGGCCCTCTTCCTGCTCCGGCAGTTCGCTGTGGATCACCCCCCTGCCGGCCGTCATCCACTGCACGCCGCCATTGGTGAGCAAACCCTCGTTGCCGGCGGAATCGCGGTGACGCATGCGCCCCGCGATCATGTAGGTGACAGTCTCGAAACCACGGTGCGGATGCGAGGGAAAGCCGGCGATGTAGTCGTCCGGGTTGTCGGTGCCGAAAGCGTCGAGCATGAGGAAGGGATCGAGCCTGCGCTGCAGGTTGTTGGTCAGCACACGGGTGAGCTTGACGCCCGCGCCGTCGCTGGTGGCCTGCCCGGCGAGAACACGCTCGACCTGGCGCGGGGACGCGACGACGTGCGTGTCGGAAGGGTTGGGAATCATGATGTCCTCCTCGAGGAAAGTCTGATTAAATCACGCGGAGTGCGTGCCCGTCGGACGCGGGTGGTGGCGGTGCCGGAACGGAAGGCGGCAGGGAGCCTCCGGTCGAGCCCGCCAAGGGCGCAAGCGGCCGTTGCTGGCACGACCAGGTTGCGTGACAGGTTCCTGCCACGACAGCGGCATGATGCCGGAGCCGGCACCCTGGGAGACATGGCGCCGTGGTGCACGCGGCGGCGTGGCGAGGCTTTTCAATCGCAGCAGCGAGTGGTCATAATCCTGGCATGAAGGAAGCCATTCCAACAGTGCAGATGGACAATGAGCGCGTCCGGGTGACGGAGTGGCGGTTTGCGCCCGGTGCCTCGACGGGCCATCACAGGCATGAGCTCGACTATGTGGTCGTGCCGCTGCACGATGGTCGTCTGCGACTGGTCGAGCCGGCCGGCACCCGGGAAGTCACCTTGAAGGCCGGGGTTTCATACGCGCGGTCCGCCGGGGTCGAGCATGAGGTCATCAACCCGAACGACTTCGAATTCGCATTCGTCGAGATCGAGCTGAAGGGCTGAGCCCTCCCCGGCCGGGACGTGCGCTGCACTGGACCTGTCCAGCGCAAACAGCCGGACCGATTCACATCGACAGTCTTCCCGCAGGAGATCACACCATGACACACCCCCTCTGCCGGCCTGCGCGTCGCCTGCTGTTGGCCAGCCTGCTGGTTCCGGCTTTGGCTTTCGCCAACATGGGCGACACAGGTGGCGCCTCCTCCACCGACGCCAATCTTTCCGCTGGCGTACAGGCGATCGAGGCGGGCGATTGGGAGGGGGCGATCACAGCCTTGAAGAAGGCCGTAGCCGCCAACCCGGGCAGTGCCGACGCTTACAACTGGCTGGGCTACGCCCACCGCAAGCTCGGCCGCTACCCCGAATCGTTCAGCGCCTACCACGAGGCGCTACGGCTCAACCCCACGCACAAGGCGGCCCACGAGTACATTGGCGAGGCCTATCTGCAGACGGATCAACCGGTCAAGGCCGAGGCGCATCTCGCCGAGCTCAAGCGGCTGTGCACGCCGATCCCCTGCGAGCAGTACAAGGACCTTAAACGGGCCATCGACGCGTACCGGAAGGCGCACTGATGCCCGCCCCACAAGCAGTGCGCGCGGTGGTCTGGGATTTCGGCGGCGTCTTCACTTCCAGTCCCTTCGTCGCTTTCGCGCGCTACGAGCGCGGCAACGGCCTGCCCGCGGACTTCCTGCGCACTGTCAACACGCACAACCCGGACACCAATGCCTGGGCCCGCCTGGAGCGGTCGGAGATCACTCTCGACGAGTTCGACGCCGCCTTCGCAGCCGAGTCTGCGGCGCTCGGCCACAGGGTACCGGGGAAGGATGTGATCCGCCTGTTGTTTGGCGAGGTACGCCCGGCCATGGTGGAAGCGTTGCGTCGCTGCCGCGGCAGCCTGCGCACCGCCTGCATCACCAACAACTTCGGCGCCATCGGGCCCGAGGTGGTGTCACCCGAACGGGCCAGCGCCTGGCATGCAGTGGCCGGATTGTTCGAGTTCGTTCTCGAGTCGAGCAAGGTGGGGGTGCGCAAGCCCGAGCCTGCGATCTACCAGATGGCCTGCGAGCGTCTGGGCGTACGTCCGGAGGAGACCGTGTTCCTCGACGATCTGGGGATCAACCTGAAGCCGGCACGCGCACTCGGCATGGCCACCATCAAGGTCGACGATCCGGACCGCGCCCTGGCCGAGCTCGAGGCACTTACCGGGCTGAAGTTGCGCTGAAGCGGGCTCACATGCCTTCGGGGGGGCGTCGGGGCTTGCGCCCGGCGCGGGCAAAAGCCCAGTCGTGCAGCCCGGAAGGCAGGAACTTCATGATTCGCGCCACGACGCCCATCTGCCAGGGCACCACTGCGTGGGGACGGCGGGCGTCGATGACTCTCAGGAAGCGCCGCGCCGCCTCGTCGGCATCCAGCATGAAGGGCATGCGGTACGGATTGCCGGCGGTCATCGCCGTATCGATGTACCCCGGCAGGAGCGTGATCACGTCCAGGCCGGTACCGCGCAATTCCACCCTCAGGCTCTCCAGGTAAGCGATCAGGGCGGCCTTGGAGGCGCAGTAGGCACCCGCCCCTGGCAGGCCCCGCACCCCCGCGACGCTCGCCATGCCGACCAGCGCGCCACACCCACGTGCCTGCATGGACGCGATGAAGGGCTGGAAAGTGCGCACCGCACCCATGAGATTGACGTCGAGGATCCATTCGCAGGTGTCGACGTCCGCCGCGATGGCGGTCAGGTTGCCGGCACTGACACCGGCATTGGCGATGACAACGTCAGGCGTACCGGCGGTCGCGAGGAAGTGCCCGGCGGCATCCCGCACCGCCGTGGCATCGCGCACGTCCACGGCGTAGACCTCGCAGGCCACGGGCAGGCTGGACGCCAGTTGCGCCAGCCGGTCGGAGCGCCTCGCCAGCAGGCCGAGGCGCCAACCGCGCGCCGCGTAGGCCCGGGCCAAGGCGGCTCCGATACCGTCGGAGGCCCCGGTGATGAACGCGCTGCGGGCGCAATGTGCCATCACGGGAGACCAGGCCCGCCCGGGCGGGCCCGGGAGGTCACTTCGCCTGCTTCTTGCGCTCCATGCCGATCAGTTCGTCGATGATCGCGTGGACGCGGGCAGTATCGGGGCTGCCGTTGGGACCGAGGGCGAAGGACGGCCCGGTGAGGTACTTGCCGGCCACCGACACCGTGGGCGTGCCGCTGATGCGGTAGGCCTTGGTCATCTGCATGGCCCGCTGAACGCGGTTGTTGACACCAAAGGAGTCGTAGGCCTCGGCAAACTTCTGCGCGTCGATGCCGGACTGCTGGGCAACCCACTTGTCGAGCACCGGGCGGTCCCAGAGCTTGAGGCGCTTCTCGTGCACCGCCTCGTACACCTTGTCGTGGAAGGCATCGACCAGCCCGAGGGCCTCGAGCGCGTAATAGATCTTGGCCTGCGGGATGCGCGACTCGTCCCAGACGGTGGGCACGTAGCGGAAATCGACATCCTTGGGCTTCTTCGCCTTCCAGGTGCGCATGGCGGGCTCGAAGTCATAGCAGTGCCCGCAACCGTACTGGAAAAACTCGAGCACCTCGATCCTGCCCGCCGTTTCCGGCGCCTGGGCCTGCGCCAGCGCCTTGTAGTCCTTGTCGGCCTCGACCCGGCCGAAAGCGGCGCCTCCCGCCATGCCGAGGAAAACGCAAGCCAGCACCAACAGCGTTCGCTTCATCAAACCTCCTTGTTTAGGGCACCGCCTTCCTGTCCTGCACTTTGATCAGCGTGAACTCCATCTGGTTCTGCGCCAGCTTTTCCTTGGCTGCATTCACGGCGTCGGATTCGTGGAACGGCCCGAGCCGGACCCGATGCCACGTCTTGCCGTCGGGCAACTGCGCGGTCTGGATCTGCGCCTCCATGCCCGCCAGCGCGAGGCGCGCCTTGAGGTTGTCGGCGTCATCGGCATTCTGGAATGCCCCCACCTGAAGGAAGTAGGAAAACGCAGGCTTGTCGGGGGTGGGCGCCACGGCTTCCGGGGCCTTCACCGGCTGTTCCTTGCCCGCGAGGATGCCGTAGAACGTGTAATCGGGCGCCTTTCCCGAGGGCTCCGCGGGTTCCGGCGTCGCTGTCCCCGCAGTCGGTCCGGGAACGCCCCCGGCTGATTCGGCCGGCCGGTGCTCGGGCTCAGGCTTGGCGGGCATGGCATCGATCACCGGCGCCTGCTGGGCAGGCATGAAGGGTGGGGGCATCTTGAAAAGATAGATGGCCACGCCCAGCGCCATGGCCAGACCGAGCACCAGTCCGATCACGACACCGATCAACATCGGACTGCCGGAGCGGCCCGAGCCTTTGGGAGGCGTCTTGTAGTCGCGCGAGGCCACGGCAGTCACATCTTCTCGGGCGCGGCCACGCCCAGTAGCGCCAGCCCGTTGCGCAGAACCTGGCGCACCGCACTCACGAGCGCGAGTCGGGCCAGCTTCACCGGCTCTTCCGGCACAAGAAAATGGGTGGCGTTGTAGTAGCTGTGGAACTCGCCGGCAAGATCGCGAAGCTGAAACGCCAGCGCGTGGGGTGCCAGCTCGCGGGCAGCCTGCTCGATGACGTCGGGAAACTCGAGCAGACGCTGCATCAGGGCGGTCTCCTGGGGCGAGGCAAGCGGGGAGAGGTCGGCCTGCACAAGCATTGCCGCGTCGCCACCCCACTGCTGCATCACGCTGCACACGCGGGCGTGCGCATACTGGATGTAGTACACGGGGTTGTCGTTGCTCTGCGACTTGGCGAGATCGAGGTCGAAGTCGAGATGCTGGTCACACTTGCGCGCGAGATAGAAGTAACGCGTGGCGTCGGCACCGACCTCGTCGAACAGGTCCTCGAGGGTGACGAAGCTGCCGCTGCGCTTGCCCATGCGCACCGGCTCCCCGCCGCGGAAAAGGGCCACCAGCTGGATGAGGGGTACCACCAGGGCGGCGGGATCGTGGCCGAGGGCCGAGAGCGCCGCCTTGACCCGCGGGATGTAGCCATGATGGTCGGCTCCCCACACGTCGATGACCTGGTCGAACCCCCGCTGGAACTTGTCGTGGTGGTAAGCGATGTCGGAGGCGAAGTAGGTGTAGAGCCCGTTCTCCCGCTGCACCACGCGATCCTTGTCATCGCCGAAAGCGGTGGACCTGAACCAGCGCGCACCATCCTGGATGTAGAGATGGCCCCTGGCCTCGAGGAGATCCAGGACCTCGGCCACCCGGCCGGAGTCGAACAGGGAGCGCTCGGAGTACCACATTTCGAAGTGGACTCCGAAACGGCCCAGCACATCTCGGATCTGCTCCAGCTGACGCTCGAGCACGAAACGGGTCAGGTGCCCGAAATCATCACCCAGCAGCCGCCGGGCGCGCTCGATCAGGGCATCCATGCGCAGTTCCACTGCGGTCTCGTCGCCGTCCGGAGCGGGCGGGAGGCCGTCCTCGACCTCGGTGGCAGGCCGCACGAAGCGGGTGCCGTCCACGGCGCGCAGTTCCTCGGCGCGGGTGCGCACGTAATCCCCCTGATAGCCGTTGGCGGGAAACGCCACCCGCTCGCCGCAAAGCTCCAGGTAGCGGATCCAAGCAGAGACAGACAGGATGTCCATCTGGCGGCCGGCATCGTTGACGTAATACTCGCGCTGGACCTCGTAGCCGGCCGCCTGCAGCACGTTCGCCAGACTGTCACCGAAGGCGGCGCCGCGCCCATGGCCGACATGCAGCGGTCCGGTCGGATTGGCAGACACGTATTCGACCTGGACGCGGCGACCGTTGCCGTGATTGCCTTTCCCGTAGGCGTCGCCCATGGCGAGCACGCGCCGGACGACCTCGGAGCGCGCCCGGGATGTCAGAAATACGTTGATGAATCCGGCGCCGGCAATCTCGACCTTCTCGATCCAGCCGGACTCCGGAAGCGCATCCACGATGAGTTGCGCAAGCTGGCGGGGGTTCTTTTTCAGCACCCGCGCCAGCGGCATGGCGGCGTTGCAGGCGAAATCCCCGTGGGCCGCCGACTTTGGCCGTTCCAGGGCCAGCGTCACCGACGCCGCCTCCGGACCCAGACCTTCAACGGCTGCGCGGAACAAGGCGACGAGGTGGGAGCGGATGTCGAGCGGATGGGCGTCTGAGCGCATGGGGAGCAACCGGAAAAAGTGCGGAATTATAGCCCCGGCCCTGCAGCGACACGCGGGCGCGTGTGGCTGGTTTTCAGACGTCCACCGGGTCCACGTCGATGGACCAGCGGACCCGCCGCGACTGCAGGCCGGGCAGCCAGTGCTGCAGCAGGCGCTGCAAATCCGAGCGCTGCGCCGACTGCAGCAGCACCTGGCCGCGCCAGCGGCCCGCCAGACGTGCCATCGGTGAGGGTACCGGGTCATAGACCGCGACCGGGCCCGCGAGCGGCCGCGCCGTGCGCGCCGCCCCCTCGAGAAACTCGAACACCGGTGCCCGCTCGACCGCCTCGGCACGCAGGACCGCCTGATGGGTCCAGGGCGGGAAGTCCAGAGCGCGGCGCTGCTCCAGCTGGGCGGCCGCAAAGTGCTCGAAGTCCTGCGCGAGCAGAGCCGCGTACAGCGGATGTCCGGGCAGTGCCGTCTGGATCAGCACCGTACCGGGCAACTCCCCGCGGCCAGCGCGGCCTGCCACCTGCAACAACAAGGCGAACAGCCGCTCCTCGGCGCGAAAATCGGCAGCGAACAACGCAGCGTCGGCATCGAGCACCCCCACGAGAGTCAGGCGCGGAAAGTCGTGGCCCTTGGCCAGCATCTGGGTGCCAACCAGCAGATCGATCTCCCGTTCCTGCACCTTCTGGCGCAAGCGGGCGAAGGCGCCCTTGCCGCGGGTGCTGTCACGATCGACGCGAGCGATGCGAGCGCCTGGAAATCTCGCCGACAGCGTCACCTCCAGACGCTGGGTCCCCTGCCCCACGGGCAGCAGGTCCTGGTTGCCGCAGCCCGGACAGGCGGGAACCATGCGCTCCTCGTGACCGCAGTGATGGCAGCGCAAGCGTCCTGCGGAAAGATGCACCGTGAGACGTGCGCTGCAGCGTGGACATGGTGCGACCCAGCCGCAGGCGTGACAGAACAACGTTGGGGCAAAACCCCGCCTGTTGAGGAACAGCAACGCCTGTTCACCACGTCCGAGGGTCTGCTCGATGGCCGCCACGAGGGCAATGCTCATTCCATCCGCCCCCAGGCCCTCACGGGTATCGACGAGCCGCAGGTCGGGCGGGACTGCATTCGGACGTTGCCGGAGGCGATGCAGGTGGTAGCGCCGCTCACCGGCATGGCGCCAGGTCTCCAGGGAAGGCGTTGCCGAACCCAGCACGATGGTCACCCCGCGCTGGCTCGCACGCGTGACGGCGAGGTCCCGGGCGTGATAGCGCAGCCCCTCCTGCTGCTTGTAGGAGAGGTCGTGCTCTTCGTCGACCACGACCAGCATCAGGTGTGGCATGGGGGTGAAGACCGCCAGCCGCGTGCCCAGCACCACCGCAGCGTCGCCACGACTGGCACGGGTCCAGCGCTCGAGGCGATCGCCGTCGGAAAGATTGCTGTGCAGGGACACCACCCGGTTACCGCCGAACCGCTCGGACACCCGCGCCTCGAGCTGGGGGGTGAGGTTGATCTCTGGCACCAACAGCAGCGCCTGGCCACCCATCGCAAGGGCTCGGGCCATGACGTGAAGATAGACCTCGGTCTTGCCACTGCCGGTGACCCCGTGCAGGAGGTGGACCTCGAAACGACCGAGCGTCCCGGCGATCGCGGCAACCGCCTCGGCCTGGGCTGCGGTCAGCGCTGGACCGGCTGCCGGCGCTGCTCCCGCGCCCTGCACGGGCATCACATCGGAATGGTCCGTCAGTTCTGCCCAGCCACGCTCGACGAAGGCCGGCAGGGCACGGCGCGCTCCCGGCCCGACAGCCTCGAGCTGGGTGGCGCCCAACACCCCGTGTTCGCGAAAGGCAACCAGGAGACAGCGCTGCGCACTCGCCCTGCTCGGCAAAGCCCCGGGGGCCATGCTCTGTCCCAGAGGCGTGAGCCTGTAGGCACGCGCCCGGGGCACATGACCAACGGTCGTGCGACGCAAGCCCGTCGGCAGGGCGGCGTGGATCGTGGCACCGAGGGCGTGACGGTAGTAGCGGCTGCAGAACGCCGTCAGACGCAGGAATTCCTCCGGCAGCGGCCCGGCACGGGTCGAGATCCGGTCGATGGCCTTGAGCCGCTCGGTGGGCACCTCGGATGACGCGGGATGGTCGATGACAACCCCCACCCTGTCGCCTCGGCCGAAGGGCACGATCACCAGGTGACCTCTGGCGACCTGCATGCCCGGCGGAATCCGGTAATCGAACAGTTCGTCCACCGGGACATCGAGCGCTACCCGCGCAAGTGGCGGCGTGGACATGAGGCGGTGAGGGCCCCGGCGTCAGGACCTGCGAAAACAGTTCATGAGCAAAGGCGAAGTCCCTGTTGATGAAGGGAATTCACCAACGACACCGCCTGTGGATAAATCTGTTGATTAATTCGGCGTGAAAATGTCAAGAGAGGGGGGGTGATGGAGACGACGCACCTCCGGGAATCCGCGATGAATGTTATTTCAATCAGAGAGTTACAAGACATTTTTGCCATTCCATCTGGATAATTGACGCAACCCGCGATGGGATCTGGTGATTTGTGCATAACTCCGGCGGACACAGCCCCTCCCGGCCGGAGCGGGGCCTGTCAGTGATGACTGCGGGACAACGCGTGTACCGCGTCCACGAGCGCGCCGACATTCTCGGGTGGGGTGTGGCGGGATACGCCGTGGCCGAGATTGAAGACGTGGCCGCTGCCATGCCCGAAGGAGGCGAGCACCTTTGCCGCCTCGCGTCGCACCGTCTCGGGGTCGGTCAACAGAATGCCGGGATCCAGGTTGCCCTGCAGCGCAACCTGCCCACCGACGCGGGCCCGCGCCGCCCCGATGTCCACGGTCCAGTCCAGTCCGAGCGCATCGCAACCCGTGGCCGCCATCCGCTCAAGCCATCCCCCGCCACCCTTGGTGAACAGGATGTTGGGCACGCGCTCACCGTCACGCTGCCTGATCAGGCCGGCGACGATCTGCTCGAGATAGCGCAGGGAGAACTCGGTGTAGGCCGCATCGGAGAGCACTCCGCCCCAGGTGTCGAAGACCATGACCGCCTGCGCACCGCTCTCGATCTGGGCGTTCAGATAGGCAGTGACGGCGCGGGCGTTGACCTCCAGGATCCTGTGCATGAGGTCAGGGCGTGCATAGAGCATCTTCTTGACGCGCTCGAAATCCGTGCCCCCGCGGCCCTCGATCATGTAGCAGGCCAGGGTGAAGGGACTGCCGGAGAAGCCGATGAGGGGTACGGAATTGTCCAGCGCCTTGCGGATGCTGGACACCGCATCCATCACATAGCGCAGGTGGTCCCAGGGATCGGGCGCCGTCAGGTCGTTGATCTCCCACTCCTCGCGCAACGGTCTTTCAAAGCGCGGCCCCTCGCCCTCGGCGAAGTACAGGCCGAGCCCCATCGCGTCAGGCACCGTCAGGATGTCGGAGAACAGGATGGCGGCGTCAAGAGGGAAACGGGCCAGGGGCTGCAGCGTCACCTCGGTGGCCAGATCGGGGCTACGGCACAGGGACATGAAATCCCCGGCGCGCGCCCGGGTGGCGTTGTACTCGGCGAGGTAACGGCCCGCCTGGCGCATGATCCAGATGGGCGTGTGGTCGACCGGTTCACGGAGAAGGGCCCGGAGGAAAGAGTCGTTCTTGGGGCGGGACATGTAGGCAACCTCGATGGGGATGTCGGATCTGGCCCTGGGCCGAAAACGGACCGGGGGGACAGTGGCCCCCCCGGAAGATACCTCGAAAACATGCGGCGCTCAGCGCGGAAGGTCACTGGCCCCCATGAGGAACTCGTCGACCGAGCGCGCACACTGCCGACCCTCACGGATCGCCCACACCACCAGGGACTGCCCGCGGCGCATGTCGCCGGCGGCGAAGACCTTCCCCACGCTGGTACGGTAGCTGCCCGTCCCATCGGTCGTGGCCTTGGCATTGCCGCGACCGTCGCGCACCACGCCAAAGGACTCCAGGATCGACTGCACCGGGGAGACGAAGCCCATGGCGAACAGCACGAGATCGGCGGGGATCTCGAACTCGCTGCCAGCCACCTCGTTCATGCGTATCTGACCGCTGGCGGGGTCCTTCTGCCACTCGACGCGGACCCCGACCAGTGCGGTGACACG
>JBEICA010000093.1:0-11559 GCA_040373665.1 Burkholderiales bacterium
CTGACCCCAGCCCTAAGGGCGCTGCGCCGTGAAATGTGCGATCAGCTCGCGGGCGACCCGTTCCGGCTCCTCGTGCTGGATCCAGTGGGACACGCCGGGGAACATGACGCAGCGGCCGTCGTCGCACAGCTCGAGGCTCTCCGCGGCCATCTCCGCGCCCAGGAACGCGTCGTCCTCGCCCCATAGGACGAGCAGAGGCACCGATACGCGCCACTGCGCCGGGGAGCGCCTGGGAAGGGCGAAACGGAACGCAGCGCGGTACCAGTGGATCATGGCGCGCAGGGCACCGGGCCGGGACCACGCCTCTCTGTAGTCGTCCAGATCGCCGGCGCTGAAGGTGCCGGGGCGACTGCTCCCGACCAGCAGCCGCGTGCCGACGCGGCACCCGTTCGCAGTAAACCAGCGCTCGGGCAGCACGGGCAGCTGGAAGAAGAACATGTACCAGCTCCTGCGCATCTGCGCCAAGGAGCGCTGGAGCTTGCGCTGCATGACCAGGGGGTGCGGCACGTTGAGAATGGCCGCGGCGCGGAAACGCCCGGGATGGAACACGGCCAGCCACCATGCGACGCTGGCGCCGAAATCGTGGCCGGCGATGAAGCCCTGCTGCACACCCAATTGATCGAGGATGCCGAGAACGTCCTGCGCCAGCAGTTCGAGACGATAGTCGGCGACCTTCGCGGGTTTATCGCTCAGGTTGCAGCCCCGCTGGTCCGGGACCATCACCCGGTAGCCGGCTTCGGCCAGGGGGCCGATCACGCGGCTCCAGCTTTTCCAGAACTCCGGGAAGCCGTGCAGCAGCACGACGACCGGCCCGTCCTCGGGGCCAGCGGCAACGGCATGCAGCCGAACGCCGTTCGTATCGAAGACGAGGTGCTCCAGATCTCGGAGATTCATGCGCCGCCTCCCGACACCGCCCCCCTGTCGTCGTCGGAAAGGGCGGTCAGGGCGAGCCTGAGCGGCACCGCAGGCTTGAGCGTGACGTCCACGCGCGGTTCCGGCAGATCCGCTCCGGGCTCGAAGGTCCAGCGAGCCCGCGAGAGCAACAGCGCTGCGACGAGCTTCATCTCCATCGTCGCGAAGTGTTGTCCGATGCAGACGTGCCGCCCCGCCCCGAAGGGCATGTAGGCACCGCGCGGAACGTCCGGTGCGCCGGGCAGAAAGCGCTCGGGCTGGAAGCGCTCAGGGTCGGGAAACCAGCGGGCATCGTGGTGCAGCTGCCAGATGGACCCCGACAGGATGTCACCGCGACGGATGTCGAGCCCATGGAGACGCACATCGGCAATGGCATGACGGTTGAACGGCCCCACGGCCGGCGGGCGCAGGCGCATCGTTTCCTTCAGCGTGGCTTCCAGAAAATGCAGCCGCGCGAAAGCCTGGGGATCCAGCGGGCGCGCCTGCCAGTCAGCCCCCATCACGTCGGTCACCTCCTGCCGGGCGCGCTGCGCATGCTCCGGGTGCAGGGCCATGTAGCCGGACCACCAGGTCAACGCCGCCGCAGAGGTATCGTGCCCGGCCAGGAACAGCGCCAGGCAGTTGTCCTCGATCTCGCGACCGCTCAGGCGGCCATCCCCGGATGCAGCCTGGTTGCGGTCTTCCGCCTCCAGCATCATGTCCAGGAGATCGCCATCCTGGCGCTCCGACCGGCCCTGCCGGGCGCGCCGCGCCTCGATGTGCCGCCGCACACGCCGTGTGAGCAGGTCACGATGACGCATGAGCGCGGCACGGCCCGGAAATGGCATCCACGCCGCGGGCACCAGAGGCCACATGAGCATCTGCTGACCCGTGGTGACGAGATGGCGCACCGAGGCCGTCACCTCGGCCGTCTCGTCCGGCGGCAGGGGCTGGCTGAAGAGCACCCGGAGCATCACGTCCATGGTCACCCGGGACGCGTAGGCCGCCGGATCGAAGCGGACGACGCCCGCGTGACCGGACGGGACCAGCGCTTCGTGGGCGTCGAGGGCGGCCTGGCGCATGAGATCGAGGGTGCGCGCCACCTGCCTGGGAAGGAAGGCGGGCGCGAGCAGCTGACGCTGTCGCTTCCACCCCTCCCCCACGGTGGTCAGGACGTTGCGGCCCTGGCCGAGCTGGAACACGCGCAGTTGGCGCGGCTCCTTGAAGAGGCCCTTCTCGTCCTCCATCAACACCGCCCGCACCAGCGTCGGATGGAACAGGAAGTGGACCCGGCGCCCCAGCACTCTCACGTGGACCGCGTCGCCAGCCCGGGCGACTCGCGACATGGTGCCCAGGGTGTCCCGGGCGAAGTCCCGCATCAGAGGCAGGCCGAGGCCGGGCACGGCAAGCCTGACCGACGCAAACCCGGCCTCCACCTCGGGCGGCCGGACCGGCGGACTTCCACCCGCCCCTGCCGAATCAGGCTCGCCAGCCGCCATGCCTACCGCGTCAGTCCCCGTCCCCATGTGCTCTCCACCGAATGGACCCCAAGCGTACAGTGTGCCGATTCCGGCCGGACCGTTCTTGAACGGATGCGACATGATTCGCTGTCCCGCGAACCCCGCGTTTGCCGCCACCGCGCTGCCCCCGACCCAGCGTGCCCGGCAAGGCATCGAGTCCTTTCTTGCACCCCGCTGAGCGGCCAGCCGGCCGCAGAGGGCCTTGGGCGCAGGAGACACGCAAACCTTCATCGCGGTCGGGCACCACTCGCCGGGTGCCGGCAGGCCATCCGGCATGCGGGCCGACGCCGGAACTTCGGGCGTGTCAGCCCTGTCCGTTGCAGCGGATCGGGTGCTGCAGGCGCGGCACGTCGACCCGCCAGCCCGCGGCCTTCATCGTCTGTTCATGCATTGGAGGGGCGAGTGAAACCGGGAGATCGCGCCGGCAGTCCCGGCTTTTGCTCTGTATGATCGCGCCTCTTTCTTGGAGGCGTTGCCCGCGGTCCGGCGGCCGCTGCCGCGTGCGCACGGCTGGACGTGGAGTCGCCATCGGCAATCGGGCCGCGCGCCTCCCCCTGCTTCGAATCAGGACGTTTCGATGTTCCTCTCCTACAAGGGCGTATCGCTGCTCCGCCGGTTGGCCGCGCTGATTCTGGCCTTGGCGATCCTCGGCGCACTGCCGGCACGGGCCGAGGGGCCGAATGCGGCCGAGGCATGGCTGTCGCCGCCCGAAGACTGGTCGGTCCGGCAGTGGACGATCCATCGTTCCCTCTACACGAAGCACTGGGACCCTGTTCCGGAACACAACAACAACCAGAACCTCATCGGCCTCGAGCTCGGTTTCGACCGCAATTGGGTCGCCGGCGCGGCACTGATGGACAACTCCTTCGACCAGCCCTCGCAACTGCTGTTCGTCGGCAAGACTTGGCCGCTGTTCGGCTCCGAGAATTTCTACGGCAAGGTCATGGCCGGGCTGCTGCACGGCTACAGGGAACCCTACGAGGACAAGATTCCGCTGAACCAGCTGGGTGTGGCTCCCGTGGTCATTCCGTCGCTCGGCTTCAACTACCGGATGCTGGTGCTCGAAGGCGCTTTCGGCGGCCTGGCCGCGCTGAAGGTGACGATCGGGGTGCGGTTCTAGCCCGACACCCGGCCCGCCGGCGGGCTGGCAACGCGGTTCAGCCGACCGAATCGAAGGCCTGCAGCACGTTCACGACGTTGATGCCGATCTCGCGGACCGCGTAGCCGCCCTCCATCACGAACACGGTCCGGAAGCGGAGATCCCCGATGGCCTCGCCGATGCGGCGGTAGTCATCGCCACGGAGCGCGAAGGCACTGATGGGATCACCCTCGAAGGTATCCACGCCCAGCGACACCACCAGTGCATCAGGCGCGAACCGGCTGATCGTGGTGCATGCCTCGCGGAGCGCGATACCGTAGCGCGACCAGTCTGTCCCCCGCGGCAAAGGGATGTTGAGGTTGAACCCGTACCCCTCCCCGGCGCCGCGCTCGTCGGCATGGCCGGCGAAGTACGGATACTCCTCGCGCGGATCCGCGTGCAGCGACACGAACAGCACGCTCGGGTCGGTCCAGAAGATGTTCTGGGTGCCGTTGCCGTGGTGGTAATCGACGTCGAGCACGGCCACACGTGCGGCGCCCTGGTCACGCAGCCAGCGCGCTGCGATGGCCGCGTTGTTCAGGTAGCAGTACCCGCCCATGGCGCCGGCCGCCGCATGGTGTCCGGGCGGACGGCACAACGCGAACGCAGTCCGTTCCCCCGTCTGCAACAGACGGGCTGCGGTGAGCGCGACGTCCACGGCGGCCGTGGCCGCCGTCCATGTGCCGGCGGTGACAGGCACGCTGGCATCCGTGGAGAAGAAGCCCAGTTGCCCGTCGATGTGGGACGGCTCCACGTCCTGCCGCAGATCGCGGGCGGGCCAGACAAGCGGCAAGGCATCGTGACTTCTCCCGAGAGCGGTCCAGCGCGCCCAGGCCCCCTCGAGAAACGCAAGGTAGGGCGCGGTGTGCACCCGCGCGGGCGGCGCCGGCCCGAAGGCTTCCGGAGACAGCACCGGCCCCAGCCCGGCAGACTGCACCGCCTCGAGGATCATGTCGACACGTGCGGGCATCTCGAAGCAGGGCTTGAGCATGCCGTCGATCAACTCGGCCTGCCCGTGGTGCAGGCGATGCGTATCGGAGTGGATGGTCTTCATGGGCGAATCTCTCGTGGGGAACGCAGCATCCTCTGCGCGACCTGTTCAAACGGTCCCGGATGACTGCAGCCGCCGAGCGTCGACGAGCAGGCGGGGACGCGCGGGTTCGGACGGCAGGAAATGCGCACGGGTCGAGACACGTCAACAGCCGTCACCATCAATACGACTCCGTGAACAGGTACCGTGCACCCCGTTGCTCGAGCACCCGGCGGGCATCGGCCACCATGGCCGATGAACCGCAGAGATGGAAGTCAGTGCGCTCCGGATCGAAATCAAAATCCGCCAGCGCCGCCGTGACCCGGCCCGCGAATCCACCGTCGGATGGTCGGCCACGGCTCACGCACCGCACGACACGGGCGAGCAGCGGATCCAACCCGGCCGTGATGTCCTCTTCGGACGTGCGGCAGCCGAACAACAGCACGGCGCGATCCAGTCGCCCCTCGGCCGCCAGCTGACGGAACATGGGCAGGAACGGGGCAAGGCCGGTACCCGTCGCGACGAACACCTGGTCGCGCCCGTCGGGTGAAAGCGTGTAATTGCCCAGCGGCAGTTCGATGCGGGTCCTGGCACCGGGCGCGACGTTCTCGACGAAACGGGAGCCGTGCCCGCCCGTGCGGGTGCTGATCAGGAAGCGGACCCGGTTGCCCTCGAGCCCGGCGATGGAATAGTCGCGCCATTCACCCTCACCGACCTCCAGGCGCGCGAACTGGCCGGGGGTGTAGCCTGTGACGGGGCCGGCAGCCTCGAACTCGAGCGCCCAGATATCCTGGGTGAGCCGCCGCTTGGCGATGAGCACCGCGCCCCGCTTGTCACCCGCCGCCGACCCGACAGGAGCCTGCGTCGCCCCCGTCCGCAATGCGGCCTGGATCGACGGATAACCGCGCGACCCCAGCGCCTGACAGGCAGCCCCCATACCCCCCATCATGGCGCCCACGATCCCGAGGCAGCCGGCGTCCTGACCGGACAGGAACAGGCCTGGCACCGGGGTGCGCGGCCCCAGCAGACCGGAGCGGTAGCGGTCCGGCGTGGCCGGGAGGCCGTAGAACTGGCCGCCGGGGTGGGACGTGTAGTGCTCCACGGTGAGGGGCGTGGACAACTCGGAATACTCCACCAGCGCCGTGAGGCCGGGAATGGCGGTCTCGGCCAGACGCAGCAGGCCTGCGCCGATCCGCGCCTTCAGTGCCGAATACTCGGCCCCGCGCTGCCCCCGGGGTTGGCCGCGCCACGGGTCGAAGGCGTGCTGGTCGACGAAGGCGATGATCTCGGCGGTGTGAAAGCGCTCTTCTCCTGACTTGATCGACGGGAAGGAGACATAGATGCTGCCTGGGTCACCGCCGAGCAATGCCTCCGTCCTCGCCGCGGCGGCATCGTGATCGAGCCCGGTGTTGATCCAGTAGTTCTCCCCGTGGACACCGAGAGTCCTGGCGTCCTCCCTGAGGCGCAGGTAGAGCGTCACGGCGGATGCGCCCTCCCCGAGACGCGCCATGAGGCGGCGCAGGTCGGCCGTGGCTGCTCCCACGGCACCCGTGGTGGGCAGCAGCCTCTCGAAAGTCAGCCGCGCCCCGACGTTCGAGATGATCACCGGCGCCCGGTGGATGGACTCCCGGGGCACCGTACTGCGCCGGTCCAGCACGCGCACACCGACAGCACGGCCCTCCTCGACGAGGATGCCGACCACCTCCTGGGCCACCCGGATCGCCCCCCCCGCACGCTCGATGCCGGCCTCGAAGCTGCGGGCGACATGGGCGGAACCGCCCACGGGGAACCAGGCCCCCCGCAGGTAGTGCGACACGATCATGGCGTGGATGGCAAACGCGCTGCGCTCCGGTGGCAGCCCGTAGTCGCCCCATTGGCTGGCCAGCAGCGCCCGCAACTGTGGCGAACGGACATGACGCCGCAGGTAGTCACCGGTGCTGTGAACGGCGGCGCCGGCGGTCAGCCGCTGTGCCAGTCCGACCAGTGGCTCGACAGCGCGCGGCACCATGCCGCGCATGAATCCGAGCATGGCCCACCGTGCCGCGCGATGCACGTCCCGGAAGTAGCGCCGGATGGCACGCGCCTCTTCCGGAAACGCCTCGATCAGCCTGTCCCGGTAGCGCACGGGATCGGCGGGCACGGCAAAGTCCAGGCCGGGATAGACGAACCGCTCGAAGACCTCGGGCATGCGGTTCCACTTCAGGCGGCCGCCGGAGAGGTAGTCGAACACTGCACGGGGCTGTGTCCCCGGGGCGACGTCGCCGACGTAGTGCAGGCCCACGTCCCAGGATGCGCCATCCCGACGGAACACGTGCGTCAGGCCTCCTGGCTCGGTGTGCTTCTCGAGCACGAGAACCTTTTTCCCGGCGACCCCGGCGAGCAGCCCGGCGGCGGTCATGCCGCCGATTCCAGACCCGATGACAATGGCGTCGTACATCCGTGGCTCCTGGCGCCGGGCCCCGGGCTCACCTGTCAGGAGCGGCTCTGCAGGCGGAAGACGGGTCGCGGCGGGATGGCGGTATCGGCAACGGAACCATGGTCCGCGCCACCTTGCGGAAGACCGGTCATGCGCCTGCCGCCCACAGCCTCAATTTGGCGCGAGGGACGCAGCCGGGTCAACCACCGACACCGCCTTTTGCAGGGACGCGCGCAGAGTGGCGAGCGAGACCGGTTTGGGAAGGAAATCGTTCATGCCGGCGGAGGCGCAGGCACGGCGGTCGTCATCCGAGACGTTCGCGGTCATGGCGACCACCCAGGGTTGACGGACCAGGGCGAGTTTGCGCAGTTGGCGGGTCACTTCACGCCCGTCGATGTCGGGCATCTGGATATCCATCAGTACCAAATCGGGCGTCAGGTCGGTCAGGATGTCCAGCGCCTCGAGACCATGGGCGGCGAGTCTGGGGCTTGTCACCCCCAGGGTGCGCAGCTGCCGCTCGGTGAGCAGGAGGTTGACCGGGTTGTCGTCGACCACCAGCACGCGCAGCGCCGAGACGTCACCAACGCCCGCCGCGCCTGCCGAACGGGACTCGGTGGCCGCCTCGACGCCATCGCAGATCGGGGCTGGGATGCTGAAGAAGAAGCGCGCGCCCTGGCCGACCCGGGAGTCGACCCCGAGGGTGCCCCCCATCCGGGCAACGATCAGCCTGCAGATCGCCAAGCCCAGACCCACTCCGCCGAAACGCCGCCGCAGGGAGCCGTCGACCTGGGTGAAGGGTTCGAACAGCGCGGCCTGCTCTTCCAGCGGGATACCGGCACCCGTGTCGCTGACGACCCCACGGAGCAGTGGAGTGCCGTCGGCTGTTGCATCGACGCCGATGTTCACCCGGACGCTTCCGCAACGGGTGAACTTCACGGCATTGCCGATGAGGATGTTCCAGATCTGGCGCAGTCGCGCAGGATCGCCGAGCACACGCGCCGGCACGGCTGGATCGCACACCAGCGTGAGCTCGAGTTCGCGCGAGCGCGCCTCGGCGCGAAGATCGTCGAGCACCTCCGCAGCGATCCGGGATGGTCGAAGGGGCACCTGCTGGAACGCCGCGCCGCCAGCGTCGAGTTCGGAGAAATCCAGTATGTCGCCGAGCAGGCCGAGCAGTTCCCGGCTGGTGTGCAACAGGGCGTCGACGCAGCGACTCTGTTCGGCGTCGAGGTCCGTGGTGGCCAGAACCTCACCCAGACCGAGCACACCATGGAGCGGAGTGCGCAACTCGTGACTCATGACCCCGAGGAACCGGCTCTTGGCCTCGGAAACGGCGTTCGCCCGGGCGAGCGCCTCGCCGGCCTGTTCGACCTGGACGCCTGCCAGACCGAGGAGCCGCCGACCTTCCGTGACCTCGGCCAGCAGGGAAAGCAGCGGGACGACCTGGGCCACCTGCTCCACGTCAGCCATGCTCCAGCCGCCGGGCGTCGCCGTCCACAGGGCCAGCACATGGACGTCACCACGTGCCGTGGACACCGGCAGGGCGAGATACGAGCTCGCGCCTTCGGCCACGAAGCTGCGCACCAGAGGGAATCGCTCGTCGACGCGAATCGTTACGGTGTCGAAGAACACCACCCCGCCGGTGCTGATCACCTCATGGACGGGGCTGGTCCTGTGCTCATCGCTGTCGAGGAAGCCCCAGGGGCGTTCGAAACAGGCGATGCATGGTGCCCCCCTCTTCCACACCCACGCCAGACCGGACAGGCCGGGCTGCTGCGTCACGACGGACAGGGACACCCTTTCCGGCGCCAGACCGAGCGTCAGAAAGGCATCCACCAAAGCGGAGAGCACCGGCTGCAGGTCGCTCCCGGTGCCGATGCGCGACAGCGATTCCGCGTGCAGGCGCGCCAGCCACCCGGACTGCCCGGCGGAATCACCCGTCGTCACTGCCTGACCCTCGCGAGGCCGGCACAGGCAGACGGACGCGTGCGCTGCCATGGCCCATGCAGGCGTGCCACGCCACGACATGCCCTCTCGGGCTCGCCGTCGAATGTCGTCGTCACGCCCAAGGCGTGACGATAAATCTCGGTCGTCGGTGCCATCTCTTGAAATTGTCGAGCATCCGAAGACCGCACTACGGCGTTTCCGCGCGGTACTTGAATGCGGCTTGGCCACCATGGGACCGCCTGCTCCGGCACAAACCACTGCGCACGCGACGATCCGCCCCGGTGCGACCATGGTGCCGCGCCCCTTCGCTCGAGTCGATGGCAGCTCCAATCCGGGGAGGTCGCCCGCCCGGAAGCCACCCCGTCTCTTCATGCAAGCCAATGGCATTCGAGGAAAACGGGGTCGAAAAGGGCCCTCCAAGGCCGAAAACACCCCTTTTTGAAGGGGTATTTTCCATATCCAACAGTACCTTACCCTGGTCCGACCCCGAAATGGGGTTGCAGAAGCGGGATGGGGTACCGATAAGGCGGAAATCGGCGTCCGTGGTGGACCCGACGACAGGGCCGGAGCGCCGAGGATCCTGCAGCGATGAAATGCCCCAACTGCCGTACGCCGGACCTCGTGCCGGTCAAGACCACCGACGGCGCGTTCGCGCTGGACGCCTGCCCGACGTGCAAGGGTGTTTGGTTCGACGACGGGGAACTGCGCGGCGCCCTCGCGGTACCTGGCGTCGCCCAGCAGGTGCCCGGCCACGCCTTCCAGGCCGTTGGCAGGGCGTGTCCGCGCTGCAGCGCGCCTTTGTTCGAGCACTGCTTCCCCGGAACCCAGGTGCTGGTGGACGGGTGCAGGCAATGCCAGGGGGTGTGGCTGGACGGCGGCGAGTGGCCGCTTGTCAGGGATGCCCTGCGCCAGACGGAACGCGTCACCTGCCCGAAGTGCAACGTCACCCAGACGGGCCGGGACATCTGCAACGCCTGCGGTGTGGTGTTCGCTAAGGTCAGGGAGCAGGAGGAGGACAGGCTGCGGGATGAGGCGGAGAAGCCCACCTGGAACCTGGAGTCGATCTTCGCGGGGGCCACCGGTTTCCGGGTCATCCAGCGCAAGGAATGGTTCGAGATCCTGTCGCCGTTCGAACTGCGCAACCGCTACGACGCGTCGATCCTGGGCACCCGGAACTTCCACGGGTTCGTCGAGGAGCACAGCCGCTCGTTCCTGAACGTGATCGCGCGGCAGTTCCTGGGGGCGCTGCGCCCGGCGACGCTGCTGTTCGAGGACGAGTACCAGAACACCATCCTGAAGATGCACAAACCCTTCAGGTTCTATTTCCACAGGCTCGAGGTGTCCGCAGCCAGCGGCGCCCCCATGGGTGCGATCCAGCGGCGTTTCCACCTCCTGCGCAGCAACTACGACGTGGTTGACTCGGCCGGCGGCATTGTCATGACCATCACCGGGCCGCTGTTCCTGCTGCCCTTCATGTCCGCCGAGTACACCTTCAGACGCCGTGGGCAGGACGTGGGGCGTCTCGCCAAGAAGTGGAAAGGCCTCCTGCAGGAGTACTTCACCGATGCCGACACCTTCCAGACGGAAGTCGACCGCAGCCTGCCCGTGGCCGAGAAGATGCTGCTGTTTTGCGCCGCGCTGCTGATCGATTTCGGAAACTACGAGCAGAACGAGAGTTCACCCGCGTCCCTGGTGAACCTGCTCGACTAGGCGCCTGTGTCGCCAATCTGGTGGATACCGTCGCCGCGAGTCACCCAGCCGGCAGGGTTGCCTCCTCGTAACCCGGGTCTCCGGGCAGCAGCACCTGCTCGATGCGCCCCCCTGCGCCGACCCGCAACCGAGGATGCAGCGGACCGAGATCCCGCAGTCCCCGCGCATATTCGAGCAGAGCGTCCACGCCGCCGCTGGCGAACGGCAGAAGCGAGCGAACAGTGTTGACGGTGGCGAACTCCATCTGAAAGCTCCCTTCCGCTTGCCGCGCCAGCGCCTCGGGCGGGAACACCCATTCGAGGGAGGTGGTCTCGCCGGCGTCTTCCCGCGGGTGCTGGCCCGTCGGACAGGGCGCCACGAAAAACAGGGTATCGAAACGCTTGGGCAGACCCAGCGGCGTCACCCAGTGGCTCCATGGTTGGAGCACGCTGGTGTGGAGGGCGAGGCCCGCAGCGGCGGCGACCTCCGCCAGCGCGGCGCCGTCACGCAACCGGGCACGGTGTCGCTCGCGTTCCACCTCTCCAGATGCCTGCCCTGCCCTCGCGCCCAGCCAGAGGCCGCATTCCTCGAAGGTCTCGCGCAAGGCGGCAACGGCAAAGGCAGCGGCCTGATCGCCGACCCGCGTCGGGCCGCCGATGCGGGCCGTCAGCATCTCCGTGGATTCGTCGCAGGCGGCCAGGCAGGCCCCTGAGACATCCGCCTCGTCGACCGCTCCGCCTGGAAACACGTAGGCTCCCGGCATGAAGCTCGCCCGCATGGAGCGGCGCACCATGAGCACCTCCAGACCCGCCCCGCCATCCCTGAGGATCAGGGTGGTGGCGGCGGGGCGGGGATGGATGCTTCCTGCCTGATCGGCGGAGAGTGCGCGCATCGGTCGATGTTACCGGACGCCGGCACCGCCACGTGC
>JBEICA010000416.1:0-2255 GCA_040373665.1 Burkholderiales bacterium
CGGCCGCCAGAGGCTTCACGCGTCTGGTCCGTCCCGCGCATCGCCGGGATCTGATGCGGGTTCTGCGTGGGCACCTGCATTGGGGGCAGGCCTTCGACGTCGAAGTCCCCGTCCAGGCAGGTAGTTCCGAACGGTGGTTCCGTCTTCGTGGCGAGTCCGTGCGCGATGTTTCGGGCGTCTCGGTGCGGATGGCGGGGTCCCTGAGTGATGTCACCGACCGCAAGAATGCCGAGGAGCAGCTGTATGCCGAGAAAGAGCGGGCGCAGGTCACGCTTCAGTCCATCGGCGACGCCGTCATCACCACCGATACCGCGGGTGCGGTCCAGTATCTGAATCCTGTGGCCGAGGCCCTGCTGGGCGTGCCCGAGGCCGATGCCCTCGGCAAGCCGCTGGGGGAAGTCTGCCGCCTGATGATCGAGTCGAGCGGAGAGGCTGCGCCGGATGTGGTGGGCGCGGTGATCGGCGGTGGTGCGGCCCAGGAGGTGCGTCACGAACTCGTGCTCGTGCGGGCCGACGGGCGCAACGTGGCGGTCAACCGGTCCGCTTCGCCGATACGCGACCGCGAGGGCAGTGTGGTCGGCGCCGTGCTCGTCCTGCACGACATGACACGCGAGCGGGAGTACGCGGCGACGCTGTCCTACCAGGCGACGCACGACGAACTCACCGGGCTCATCAACCGCCGGGAATTCGAGTTCCGGCTCGGCAATGCCTTGCACGACGCCTGGGAGAAAGGCCGGCATCACGCCGTCATCTACCTCGATCTGGACCAGTTCAAGGTCGTCAACGACACCTCGGGGCACGCCGCCGGTGACGAACTTCTCCGGCGTGTCAGCATGGTGCTGCGCCGGCGTCTGCGCGAGGGCGATACGCTGGCGCGCCTGGGGGGGGACGAGTTCGGCGTGTTGCTGGAGAACTGCGGCGCGACCGCCGCCGAACGCATCGCCGAGCAATTGCGGGAGGTGGTTCAGGAACATCCGTTCGTCTGGCACAACCAGTTCTTCCGCATCAGCGTCAGCGTCGGTCTGGTGCAGGTGACCGGGGAGCACTTCACGCTTGCCGGGGTGCTGAGCGCGGCGGACTCCGCCTGTTATCTGGCCAAGGAGCGCGGCCGCAACCGGGTGCAGGTATACAGCCGCACGGACAGCGAGATCTCCACCCGCCATGGTGAGATGGCCTGGGTCGGGCGCATCCACCGGGCGCGCGAGGACAACCGCTTCCGCCTCTACGCCCAGGAGATCTTCCCTGTGCACGTGCCGCGATCCAGCGCGACCCACGTCGAGATTCTGGTGCGGATGCTCGACGAAAAGGGCAAGCTCGTGCCACCGAATGCCTTCCTGCCGGCCGCGGAGCGCTTCCACGTCATGCCTCTGCTCGACCGCTGGGTGCTGGAGCAGACCTTCGAGATCATGGACCAGCTGGGCGCGCGCCCGGCCGGCAATCCGGTCCGCGTCTGTTCCATCAACCTGTCGGGTGTGTCCATCGGCGACGAACGGCTCCTGGAGGTCATCCGCGGTCTGTTCACGCGTCACCGCGTGGCACCGCACGCCGTGTGTTTCGAGATCACCGAGACCGCTGCGGTGGCAAACCTTCAGCGTGCGGTCGGCTTCATCGAGGAACTGCGTGACCTCGGGTGTCGCTTCTCGCTCGACGACTTCGGGGCGGGGATGTCCTCGTTCTCCTACCTCAAGCACCTGCCGGTGGATTATGTGAAGATCGACGGTAGCTTCGTGCGCGACATGCTCACCGATCCGATCGACCGCGCGATGGTCGAGGCGATCAACCACATCGGACACGTCATGGGCAAACGCACCATCGCAGAGTTCGTCGAGGACTGCGATATGCTGCCTGTGCTGCGCGAGATCGGGGTCGACTTCGCGCAGGGCTATGCGCTCGGCGTACCGCGTCTGTTCGATGCGCGCTGGGGTCTGGAAGGCGAGGATGCCATCGTCACTGACGCCGCCGGCTCCGGCTCGGCCACCATCATCAGCCTGCCGTCGACCCGCCGCGTCTCCTGAAGGACGCACGCAATCGACCGGCGCCCCGCCCGGGCGCCGACCGTTCTCATGCAAGCGGCATTGACAAAACCTTTTTTTGTCCAATTGCGCCGTGAGGCCTTGTCTGTCATATTCCCCTGCTGAAATTCCAAGTATAGCTGCTGGTGCGTTGCCGCAAACGCGCCGTCGGCGTCTCCCGACCCCACAATTACTACGAGTGACATGAACGACGTCGCCATGAGACACCCCCTCTGGGTGGAG
>JBEICA010000037.1:0-18963 GCA_040373665.1 Burkholderiales bacterium
CGAAGTCGCGGTCGGTGCGGCGATCGACGGTCCAGGCGAGGCCGCATTCCAGGGGCGAGGTGTGCGCGTCCATGTCGGCGCCGTGCAGGTTCATGCCCGCCTCGAGGCGCAGGGTGTCGCGGGCACCCAGACCGCAGGGCTGCACGCCGTCCGCGAGCAGGGCGTCCCACAACGCACCGGCGGAGTCCGCGGGCAGGGTGATCTCGAAGCCATCCTCGCCGGTGTAGCCCGTGCGTGCCACCAGCGCCGACCCGGACTCGGCAGCGGTGAAGGTCGGCACGTCCTCCGTGACGGTCTGCCAGGCGGGGTGTGCCCGCCACACGGCGGCGCGGGCGGCGGGCCCCTGCACCGCCAGCATGGCGAGGTCACGCCGCGGCGTGATGTGCGCGTCCATGCGCCAGGCGTCGCGGCATTCGAGCATCCACGCCACGTCCGACTCGGCGTTGCCGGCGTTGACCACCAGACGGTGGCGGTGGTCGTCGAAGCGGTGGACGATGAGGTCGTCGACCACGCCGCCCGAAGGGTTGAGCATGCAGGAGTACAGGCCGCGTCCGGGGGCGTCCAGGCGCGCCACGTCGTTGGCAAGCAGCCGCCTCAGGAAGGCCATGGCGTCGGCACCTATGACGTCCACCGCCAGCATGTGCGAGACATCGAACATGCCGGCGGCCCGGCGCACGCGGTGGTGCTCCTCCATCTGCGAGCCGTAGTGCAGCGGCATGTCCCAGCCGCCGAAATCGGTCATGCGCGCGCCGGCGGCGAGATGCCGGTCATGCAGGGGCGTGCGTCGCGTCAAGTGAATCCCTCCCGCCGGTCCAAAACGAAAAAGGGGTGGGAAGCACACGCGGATCGCGGGCATGCGCTTCCCACCCCTCTGTCCTTTTGCCTGAGAGTTGAACCCCGTGACCTGGGCCTGCCCCTTCGGCGTCGCGCGGGACCGGGCCGCACGATCTCTCCAGAGTTGCCCGTGACCGATGGTGGTCCCTGCAGCGGTTCCTGGGCCTGAGCGATTCCGGGTGGGTTACGCCTTCGGCGGCGGCCGGGTCCGGCCGCGCTCTCCCGCTGCATCCGGGCGAAGCCGAGAATACTGCGCTCCGCGGACGATGGCTAGCCCGGATATTTCATCAGGCCACGGGATGACCGCAAGGCGCCCGCCAGCGCCCGTGGAGGCCGGCGGACCAAATCGTACCGACAGCCGATTCGCTGAAAACCCGATAGACATCGATGCGCAACGCATTTTCGGGGCCGACCTGGTGAAATTTCCGGGCTAGCCCGAGGAGGGTGGCACCCGGAACACCCGCCGCTTCACCAGCTCGGTGGCGGCCAGGTAGGCAAGGGCCACCAGAAACAGTGTCGCCATGAGTGCGCCCGGCAGGGGCACGAAACCGAACAGTCGGGCCACGGGCGTCAGCGAGGGCAGGGCGAGGGCCAGCGCGGCGACCGCGACCGTGCTCCCCAGGAGCAGGCCCGAGGGGCGGCTGCGCCACCAGGGGCCGCCGGTGCGCAGCACGAGCACCACCGCCAGCTCGGTGAGCAGGGAGACGACGAACCAGGCGGTGCGGAACTCGCCTTCGGCCGCGTCGAACACCCGCAGCAGCAGCTGGAAGGTGAGCAGGTCGAAGGCAGTGCTGAGCAGCCCGAACACGAGCATGAAGCGACGCACGGCAGGCAGGTCCCAGCGCTGTGCGGTGGCGGTGTGCGCCGGGTCGACGTTGTCGGTGGAGATGGCGATCGAGGGGATGTCGGACAGGAAGTTGTTGAGCAGGACCTGCTTGGCCGTGAGCGGCAGGAATGGCAGCAGCGGGGCGGCCAGCGCCATGCTCACCATGTTGCCGAAGTTCGCGCTGGTGGTGATGCCGATGTATTTGAGGGTGTTTGCGAAGGTGCGGCGCCCGTCCATCACGCCGGCGCGCAGCACGTCCAGATCCGGCCGCAGCAGGATGACGTCGGCGCTCTCGCGCGCGACGTCGACCGCCCCGTCGACCGAGACGCCGACGTCGGCGGCACGCAACGCAGGGGCGTCGTTGATGCCGTCGCCCAGCACGCCCACGGCGTGCCCGCGCCGTTGCAGGGCGCGGACGATGCGTTCCTTCTGTTGCGGGTCGACCTCGACGAACAGGTCGGTGGCTTCGGCGCGCTGCCACAGGGCCTCGTCGCGCAGGGCGGCGATCTCGGCTCCGGTGAGCATGGCGGCTGCGTCGAGTCCGACGGCGCGAGCGACGTGGGCGGCGACATGACGGTTGTCGCCGGTGATCATCTTGATGCGTATGCCGAGTGCGCCGAGGGCGCGCAGCGTGTCGGCGACACCGGGCTTGGGCGGGTCGCGGAACAGCAGGAAGCCGTCGAGGCACAGGTCGCGCTCGTCCTCGTGGCCGTAACCCGCCTGCGCCGGCACGCGCCGGCTGGCGACGGCGAGCACGCGGCAGCCTTCCTCACCCTGGCGCCGGAACCAGGCCTCCAGAGCCTCGCGCCGTCGGGCATCGAGCGGGGCCGCGCCCCCACCGGGGGTGGCCACCGCGTTGCACACCGCGGTGACGCTGGCGAAAGCGCCCTTCGTGACGATCAGATGCTCCGCGTCCTCGTGGTCGCGGACGACGATGGTGAGGCGGCGGCGCTGGAAGTCGTAAGGGATCTCGTCGATCTTGGTCCAGCCCTCCGGCGAGCGGCCTTCGCGCCGGCCGGCCTCGACGATGGCGGCGTCCAGTGGATTGGCGATGCCGGTCTCGAACGCAGCATTGAGAAAGGCCAGGTGAGCCACCCTCCCGCAAGGCTCTGCGTCGGCATCGACCGCCGCTTCGAGCACCATCGTGCCGGCGGTCAGGGTGCCGGTCTTGTCGGTGCACAGCACGGTCATGGCACCAAGATTCTCGATCGCTTCCAGGCGGCGGACGATCACCCCGCGAGCGGCCATGGCGCTGGCACCGCGGGACAGCGTGACGCTGACGATGGCGGGCAGGAGCTCGGGCGACAGACCGACGGCCAGCGCGACCGCGAACAGCAGTGACTCGACCAGCGGACGACCGAGCCACTGGTTCACGGCGAGCACGAACACGACCATGACCAGCATGACCTGCAACAGCAGGGTGCCGAACCTGCGCACGCCGCGGGCGAATTCGGTCTCTGCGGGCGTGTCTCCCAGGCGGCTGGAGATCGCGCCCATGGCGGTGTCACGGCCGGTGCGCACCACCAGCATGCGCGCCCAGCCGCTGCGCACCGAGGTGCCGAGAAACACGCAGTTGAGGCGCTCCGGCAGAGGGCTGTCCGCGGGCACCGCACCCGGGGCCTTCTCCACGGGCAGGGATTCGCCGCTCAGCGCCGATTCGACCACCAGGAAATCACGCGCCTCGAGCAGCACGCCGTCTGCCGGGACCAGGTCGCCAGCCGACAGTTCGACGAGGTCGCCGGGCACCAGGCTGGCGGCGGGTGCCGTGGCGAGGCGGCCGTCGCGCCTGACCTGGACCATGAGGGCGAGGCGGCGCTGCAGCGCCGTCATGGCGCGCGAGGCGCGATGCTCCTGGGCGAAGCCGAGCAGGCTGCTCCCGAGCAGGATGGCGAGGATGATGCCGGCCTCGATCCAGTCGCGCAGTGCCAGCGACACCGCGGCGCCGAGCATCAGGATGAGCACCAGCGGGCTGGCGAATTGCCGGGCGAGCAGTCGCAGCGGCACCAGGCCGGGAGCGTCCTCCACCGTGTTCGGCCCGGCCTGCGCGACGCGGCGCCCGGCCTCGGCTGCAGACAGCCCCTGCGGCCCGGAATCCAGCCGAGAGAGCAGGTCTTCGGCCGCCAGACTCCACCAGGCCGGGGCCGCGTCCCCGGACGCCATGAATCCGGGTGCGCGGCTGGCCCGCATGTCCCGTCAGGCCGTGGCGCCCAGCGCGAGCGCCCGTTCGCGTGACGCCGCGGCGGTCGTCTCCGCCGCAGCCTGATCCCAGTCCGTGGCCGCCCAGCCCTGGAGGTTCTCGGCAGCGATGCGCGCCAGTGCCCGCACCCAGTCGTCCCGTTCATTCAGGCACGGGATGTAGTGGAACTCCTTGCCGCCGGCGGCGAGGAAGGCGTCGCGGTTCTCCATCGCGATCTCCTCCAGCGTCTCCAGGCAGTCGGCGACGAAGCCCGGGCAGATGACGTCCACACGGCGCACGCCCTTGCGGCCGAACTCCTCCAGAGTCGGCTGGGTGTAGGGCTGCAGCCACTCGGCACGGCCGAAGCGCGACTGGAAGGTGAGCTGCCACTGGTCGGCTCCCAGACCGAGCGCCTCCGCCAGCAGCCGGCCGGTCTTGCGGCATTCGCAGTGGTAGGGGTCACCCTTGTCGAGGTGGAAACGTGGCACGCCGTGGAAGCTCATGACCAGACGGTCGCCACGGCCGTTGACCGCCCAGTGGTCGCGCACCGACTGAGCCAGTGCCTCGATGTATTTCGGGTGGTCATGGAAGTGCGAGACGGTGCGGATGGCCGGGACGCTGCGTACGGAGCGCAAGGCATCGAATACGGCGTCGAAGGCGCTCGCAGTGGTGCTGGCCGCGTACTGGGGGTAGAGCGGCAGCACCAGAACGCGGCTGCAGCCTTCCGCCTTGAGCCGTTCCAGACCGGCCGCGACCGATGGCTCGCCGTAGCGCATCGCGTAGTCGACCGCCAGCGGCGAACGCACCGCGGAGTGGAGGGTGCCGCGCAGCAGCTTGGAGAGCTTTTCGGTGTGCACCTTGAGCGGCGAGCCTTCGGGCGTCCAGATGGTGGCGTACTTGGCGGCGGACTTCTTGGGACGCAAGTTGAGGATGATGCCGTGGAGGATGAGCCACCAGAGCCGGCGCGGGATCTCCACCACCCGCGGGTCCCAAAGGAACTGGGCAAGGTAGCGCTTGAGCGCCGGGGCGTCCGGGGCGTCCGGCGTGCCCAGGTTGATGAGGAGGATGCCGACCTTGGGGATGGTCCCGTGGGCGTAGGGTGGTTCTTCGTTGAACATGGTCTCGAAAAGCGGTGGAAGAGGGCGGCGACCGCGTCGCCAGGTGACAGACCCCGCACGGGGCCGGACCCCGCTCCGGGTCGGTCAAGGAAGGTCTGGTCAATGTGCGGTGCGTCCGCACACACTGACCAGACCTTCCTTCAGTGGTGCGACAGGGCGCTCGAAAGCAGCTTGGCAGTGATGTCGACGATGGGAATGACGCGCTCGTAGGCCATGCGCGTGGGCCCGATCACACCCACCGTACCCACCACCTGACCGTCCACCTCGTACGGGGCGGTGACGACGCTGCACTCGTCCAGGGGCACCAGACCGGACTCGCCGCCAATGAAGATCTGCACCCCCTGTGCGCGGCTGGACAGCTCGAGCAGCTGCAGGAAGCCGGTTTTCTGTTCGAACATGGCGAACAGCCGGCGCAGGCTGTCCATGTTGGTCGAAAGATCGGTGACGTCGAGCAGGTGACGCTCGCCCGAGATGACGACGTCGGCGCCGCCTTCCTGCACCGCTTCGGTGCCGACCTCGAGGGCGCGGGCCATCAGGCGGGAGATGTCGTCCTGGAGCTCGCGCAGGTCGGCGCGCAGCTGGCGGCGGATCTGGTCGAAGTCACGACCCGCGAAGTGCTGGTTGAGGTAATTGGCCGCCTCGATCAGCTGCGAGGCCGTGTAGGGCTGCTCGGTGGCCAGGATGCGGTTCTGAACGTCGCCCTCCGGGGTGACGATGATCAGCAGCACCCGATTTTCGCCGAGTCGCAGGAATTCGATGTGCCGGAATACGCCGCTGCGCCGCCGCGGGGCCATGACCACGCCCGCGAAGCGGGTCAGATCGGACAGCAGATGCGAGGCGGACGCCACCAGCCGCTGGGTGTTGTCCACCTGGAGCTGGCCCTCGAGCTGGCTGATCTCGACCTGCTGCAGCGGTTTGACGGTCAGCAGGGTGTCGACGAACAGGCGGTAGCCGCGTGGTGTGGGGATGCGGCCGGCCGAGGTGTGCGGGCTGGCGATGTACCCCATCTCCTCGAGGTCGGCCATGATGTTGCGGATGCTGGCCGGGGACAGGTCCAGGCCCGAGAAGCGCGCCAGAGCCCGCGAGCCGACGGGCTCGCCGTCCTCGATATAGCGCTCGACCAGGGTCTTGAGCAGGATGCGGGCGCGTTCGTTGATCATATTCAGGATTCTAGCCCGGAAATTTCACCAGATCGGCCCCGAAAATGCGCGGTGCTCGGATGCCACTCAATCTTGCAACGAATTGGCCGTCGGTACGATCCGCTCTGCCGGCCTCCCCAGGCGCTGGCGGGCGCCTTGCGGTCATTCCGTGGCCCGATGAATCATCCGGGCCGGGGAAGATCGGGCCGATGTGCACGGTCGGCGGGTGCCATTGTCCGGCATGCCGGTCCGGTGCGCACACCGCCCGGCGACCGGCATGATCGGCTGGCGGCCAGGGCCCGGCGGTGCCGGCGGATTTTTCGTCATCTTCGATTGGACCGCGGTGCCGGGGCTCCCGTTCCAGCGGCGGACGGCCGCGCAAAGTGTGCTTTAATCGGTCGCGATGGAGACCTTTCGCACTGTTGCCCTGATCGGCAAGTACAAGAGCCCCGAGATCGCCGGTCCCCTCCTGGACCTGGCCCGGTTCCTCGAGAACCGCGGGCGGTCGGTGGTGGTGGATCCGCTCACGGCCAGCTACATCGGCGACCACCGTCCGCCGGTGTTGTCGCTGCAGGACATCGGGGATCAGGCAGACCTCGCCATCGTGATCGGGGGCGACGGCACCATGCTCAACATCGCCCGCACCCTGGCACCCCATGATGTCGCGCTGGTCGGCGTGAACCTCGGCCGGCTGGGATTCCTCACGGATGTTTCCATGGACGGCATGTTCGAGACCTTCGATGCCATGCTCGCGGGCCACTACGTGGTCGAGGAGCGCATGCTGCTGGCCTCGGAGGTCTGGCGTGAGGAGGCGCGGTTGCTCGAGGTCACCGCCTTCAACGACGTGTCGGTGATCAAGGGCGCCCACGGCAGCCTGATCGAGCTGGAGGTGCGGGTCAACGGGCAGTACGTGCACGACCTGCGGGCCGACGGCCTGATCGTGGCCTCGCCCACCGGATCCACGGCCTACGCGCTGTCCGCCGGCGGCCCGATCGTGCACCCCTCGCTGTCGGTGTTCTCGATCGTGCCGGTGTGTCCCCACACCCTCTCCAACCGGCCGATCGTGGTGTCCGCCGAATGCCGGGTCGAGATCCTGATGCGATCGGCGGCGGACGCGCGGGCGCATTTCGACAGTCACTCTCACTGCGAGCTGCGCCAGGGCGACCGGGTGGTGGTGCGCCGCTGCCCTGATCGCATACGCCTGCTGCACCCCTCGAATCACGACTACTACCACATGCTCCGGGAGAAGATGCACTGGAGCGAGACGCCCGGGCGGTAGCACAAGCCCGTGCAGGATCCCCGGCCATGCTGATCGCGCTCGGTGTGCAGGACTTCGTCATCGTCGACCGGCTTCGACTGGAGTTCGAGCCCGGCTTCACCGTCCTCACCGGCGAGACCGGTGCGGGCAAGTCGATTCTCATCGATGCGCTGCTGCTCGCGCTCGGGGCGCGGGCTGACGCGGCCCAGGTCCGGGCCGGCGCCGATCGCGCCGACATCACCGCCGAATTCGAGCTGGCCGACGCGCCGGCGGCCGCGGCGTGGCTGGCGGCCCACGATCTTGCCGGGGAGGAGGGCGAATGCATCCTGCGGCGGGTGGTCGACGCGGGCGGGCGCTCCCGGGCAGTGGTCAACGGCCGGGCCGTGACCGTGGCCCAGCTGCGCGAACTGGGTGAACTGCTGGTCGACATCCATGGGCAGCACGAGCACCAGGCCCTGATGCGGGCGGCCGCGCAGCGGGGCTTGCTGGATGAGCACGCCGGTGCCACGGGTCTGGTCCGGGAGGTCACCGAGCGCTTCCGCGCCTGGCAGGCGGCGCGCGAGGCCCTGTCTGCACTGGAGCGTGATGCCCAGGCCATGGCCGACGAGCGCGACCGGCTTGCGTGGCAGGTGGAGGAGGTCGGGCGGGTGTGCCCGACACCGGCGCAGTGGGACGAATGGCAGGCCGACCACCAGCGGCTGGCCCACGCCGCGGCCTTGATGGAGGGCGCCGAAGCCGGGGTCGAGGCGCTGACCGAGGGTGACGCTGCGGTGGCGGCCGGCATCGCGGCCGTCCGGGGAAGGCTGGAGGCGCTGGCCCACCACGATCCGGGGTTGCGCGGTGTGCTCGAGTTGCTGGATGCAGCCGACATCCAGATCAGCGAGGCGTCACATGCGCTGCGGCAGTACCGCAGCCGGCTTGAACTCGACCCGGGGCGTCTGGAGGACCTGGAAGCGCGTCTCGAGGCCGTCACCACCCTGGCGCGCAAATACCGGGTGCGGCCGGAGGCGCTGGGGGAGCGGCTCGCGCAGTGGCGGGCGCGACTGGCCGAACTCGGCCACGATCTGGACGCCGAGGCGCTGCGACGCGAGGCGGGGCAGCTGGAGCAGGCCTGGCGGGAGGCCGCCATGCGCCTGTCCGGGCTGCGTGCAGAGGCGGCGCGAAGTCTCGGTCGGGCGGTGACGGCGGCCATGCAGCAGCTGGCGATGGCCGGTGGGGTGTTCGAGGTCGCGCTGCGGCCGCTGGATCCGCCTGCGGCCCACGGTCTCGAGCAGGTGGAGTTTCTGGTCGCCGGACATCCCGGCGTGGCGCCGGCCCCGGTGTCCCGGGTGGCCTCGGGCGGTGAGCTCGCCCGGTTGTCGCTGGCGATCCAGACGGTGGCCAGCCGGGGGGCGACGGTGTCGACCCTGGTGTTCGACGAGGTGGACTCCGGCATCGGCGGCGGCGTGGCCGAGGTGGTTGGCCGGATGCTGCGGGACCTTGGTCGCAGCCGACAGGTGTTCTGCATTACCCACCTGCCGCAGGTGGCGGCCACGGCAGCCCATCAGTGGCGGGTCGCGAAACACAGCCGGGATGGCGCCACCGTGTCCACCGTGGAGGTGCTGGACGCGGGTGCGCGCGTCGAGGAGATCGCCCGCATGCTCGGCGGGGTCGAGATCACCGCCACGACCCGCATGCATGCCGGCGAGATGCTTGCCAGCGGGGCGGGCACCGGAGGCCCGTCCGGTGTTGCCGCCCGGGAAGGCTGACGGCAGGCGGACGGTGCGGTGCGTTCAGCCCTCGGGTGAGGTTTCGTCCTGGAACGGTCGGCCCGGCCCGGCCTTGCGGTTGGCGCAGTTGGGGCGGTTGCAGTAGGCGTACAGCTGCAGAGAGTGCTCGTGGATGGCAAACCCGCGCTCCCGCGCGATGGCGTCCTGGCGCTTCTCGATCTCGGGGTCGTAGAACTCCTCGACATGGCCGCACTGCAGGCACACCAGATGGTCGTGGTGGCCGCCCTCGTTGAGCTCGAACACCGCCTTGCCGCTCTCGAAGTGGTGGCGCGACAGGATGCCGGCCTGCTCGAACTGGGTGAGCACCCGGTAGATGGTGGCCAGCCCGATGTCCATGCCTTCGGCGAGCAGAATCTTGTAGACGTCCTCGGCCGTGAGGTGTCTGTCTTCGCTCGTCTCGAAGAGATTGAGGATCTTGAGCCGGGGCAGCGTCGCCTTGAGGCCCATGGTCTTCAGATCGTTCAGGGTTCGGTTCGGCATGGGTGTCTCTCGGGGGTATCGATTATCATAGAAGCTTTCCCTGGCACTGAGAACCATGATGGCATACCTGCGGGGCGCCGCGTCTGGCGGCGTCTTCCGGTTGTGCGCCCTGGCGGCATTGTCCGCCACGGCGGTCCTGCCCACCGGGTGCACGCCCTATCGCATCGATATCCAGCAGGGCAACGTGGTGACCCAGGAGATGCTGGCCAGGCTTCGGCCCGACATGACGCGCCAGCAGGTGCGCTACGTCATGGGCACGCCGCTGGTGGCGGACACCTTCCATCCCGAGCGCTGGGACTATTTCTACAACCTGGACAAGGCCGGCAGCCCTGACGAGCGGCGACGCATCACGCTCGTCTTCGAGAAGGACCGCCTGACGCGCGTGCTCGGCGACGTCGAGTTGCCGGCGGGGCTCGGGGGCCAGCAGGGTCCGGCGGATGCCGGACCGGCGGTCACGGAGGACAACTGAACATGGCTCTGAACATCGTGATCGCCGGCAGCACCGGGCGCATGGGGCGCGAACTCATCGACGCGCTGTCGCGCGAGGAGGGCATGCGGCTGCACGCAGCCCTCGAGCGTCCCGATTGTCCGGCGCTGGGTCAGGATGCTGGCGGTTTTGCCGGCCTGCGCAGCGGCGTGACCATCGGCGCGGATCCCGATGCCGCTCTGGCAGGTGGGCATGTGCTGATCGATTTCACGCGGCCTGCGGCGACCATGGCACACGCCGAGGCCTGCGCGCGCCACGGCGTGAAGATGGTCGTGGGCACCACCGGGTTCAGCGATGCCCAGCGCGTCCGCCTGGAGGCGCTGGCCCGGGACAATGCCATGGTGGTGGCGCCCAACATGAGCGTCGGGGTCACCGTGCTGCTGCGCCTGATCGACATCGCCGCCCGCACCCTGGGCGAAGGCTACGATGTGGAGATCATGGAGGCGCACCACCGGCACAAGGTGGACGCACCGAGCGGCACCGCCCTGCGCATGGGCGAGGTCGCGGCCCGCGCCCTGGGCCGGCAGTTGTCCACCGACGCGGTCTACGGGCGCGAAGGGGTGACCGGAGAGCGCAACCCCCGCACCATCGGTTTTGCCACGGTGCGCGGCGGCGACATCGTCGGTGACCACACGGTGCTGTTCGCCGGCACCGGGGAGCGCGTCGAGCTGACCCACAAGGCGTCGAGCCGTGCGACCTTCGCCCAGGGTGCCCTGCGGGCGGCGCGTTTTCTTGCCGGCCGTGACGGGGGGCTGTACGACATGCAGGACGTGCTGGGTCTCAGGGACGTCACCTGAGCGGGGCGCCCGCCCGCCGCCCTGCGATTGCCGGGGGGGCGCCCGCGCGGCTATAATCCGACTCGTTTTTCGAGCGGGAGAGGTGCGCGAGCACCCTCCCGCTCGGTACATCGCAGGCGCGAAACCGGCGTGCCCGCCCGGTCGCAGCCACAGCGCGATGGGTTTCGTTCCCCAGCTCGTCCCGAGGATTCCAAAGTGCCAGACCGTCCCCCAGCCCTCCTTGCGCTCTCCGACGGGACGGTGTTTCGCGGCGAGTCCATCGGCGCTCCCGGCCTGTCCTCGGGAGAGGTGGTGTTCAACACCGCCATGACCGGCTACCAGGAGATCCTCACCGATCCCTCGTACGCCCGCCAGATCGTCACCCTGACCTACCCTCACATCGGCAACACCGGGACCAACGCCGAGGACGAGGAGGCCGCATCCATCCACGCCTCGGGGCTGGTGATCCGGGACCTTCCGTTGCTGGCGTCCAGCTGGCGCATGCAGGAGAGCCTGCCCGACTACCTTGCGAGCCGCGGGGTGGTGGCCATCGCCGGCATCGACACGCGCAAGCTCACCCGCATCCTGCGCGACGGCGGCGCGCAGTCGGGCTGTCTGATGGCCGGGGACGATATCGACGAGGCCCGCGCCGTTGGCCAGGCCCGTGCCTTCCCCGGGCTGGCCGGCATGGACCTCGCGAAGGAGGTGAGTTGTACCCGCCCCTTCGAGTGGACCGCCACCTCATGGGACCTGGTGCGCGGGCATGGCGAACTGGACAGTCCGCGCCACCACGTGGTCGCCTTCGACTACGGTGTCAAGCGCAACATCCTGCGCATGCTGGCCGATCGCGGGTGCCGCCTTACGGTGCTGCCGGCCCAGGCCACCGCCCGGGATGCCCTGGCGCTGTCCCCCGACGGCATCTTCCTGTCCAACGGGCCCGGCGACCCCGAGCCATGTGACTATGCCATCCGCGCCATCCGCGAGCTCATGGCCACCGGACTGCCCATGTTCGGCATCTGCCTCGGCCACCAGCTCATGGGCCTGGCCAGCGGTGCCCGTACCCGCAAGATGAAGTTCGGACACCACGGCGCCAACCATCCGGTGCAGGACCTCGACACCGGGCGGGTGGTGATCACCAGCCAGAACCACGGTTTCGCCGTCGACCCCGACACCCTGCCGTCGACCGCGCGCGTCACCCACGTGTCTCTGTTCGATGGTTCGCTGCAGGGTTTCGCGCGGACCGACATCCCGGCCTTCTGCTTCCAGGGTCACCCCGAGGCCAGCCCCGGGCCGCACGACGTGGGCTACCTGTTCGACCGCTTCGTCGGACTGCTGGAGGCGCGTCGCTAGCGCCTTCCGAACCTCAGCAGGCGGGTCCGCGGGCCGGCCGATAGAGAAAAATGCCAAAACGCACTGACATCCGCTCCATCCTGATCATCGGCGCCGGGCCCATCGTCATCGGTCAGGCCTGTGAGTTCGACTACTCGGGAGCCCAGGCCTGCAAGGCGCTCAAGGATGAGGGCTACCGCGTCATCCTGGTGAACTCGAATCCGGCCACCATCATGACTGACCCGGAAACGGCCGACGTCACCTACATCGAGCCAATCACCTGGCAGATGGTGGAGAAGGTGATCGCCGCCGAGCGCCCGGACGCGCTGCTGCCCACCATGGGCGGCCAGACGGCGCTGAACTGCGCCCTGGACCTGGCACGCAACGGGGCGCTCGAGAAGTACGGCGTGGAGATGATCGGCGCCTCGCACGAGGCCATCGACAAGGCCGAGGACCGGCAGAAGTTCAAGGCCGCCATGACGCGCATCGGCCTGGAGTCGGCGCGTTCCGGCATCGCCCACAGTCTCGAGGAGGCGCTGCAGGTGCAGGCCTCCGTCGGTTTCCCGACCATCATCCGGCCCTCCTTCACGCTGGGCGGTTCCGGGGGGGGCATCGCCTACAACCGCGAGGAGTTCGTCACCATCTGCGAACGCGGGCTCGAAGCCTCGCCCACCCACGAACTGCTCATCGAGGAGTCCGTGATCGGGTGGAAGGAATTCGAGATGGAGGTGGTGCGCGACCGCAACGACAATTGCATCATCGTCTGCTCGATCGAGAACCTCGATCCGATGGGCATCCACACCGGCGACTCCATCACGGTGGCGCCGGCGCAGACGCTCACGGACAAGGAATACCAGATCATGCGCGACGCCTCGGTGGCGGTGCTGCGCGAGATCGGTGTCGATACCGGCGGCTCGAACGTGCAGTTCGCCATCAACCCCGCCAACGGCCGGATGCTGGTGATCGAGATGAACCCGCGCGTGTCGCGCTCGTCGGCGCTGGCCTCGAAGGCCACCGGCTTCCCCATCGCCAAGGTGGCGGCGAAGCTGGCCGTGGGTTACACGCTGGACGAACTGCGCAACGAGATCACCGGCGGGGCGACGCCGGCCTCGTTCGAGCCCTCGATCGACTACGTGGTCACCAAGGTGCCGCGCTTCGCCTTCGAGAAGTTTCCCCAGGCCGACAGCCGCCTCACCACCCAGATGAAGTCGGTGGGTGAGGTGATGGCCATGGGGCGCACCTTCCAGGAGTCTTTCCAGAAGGCGCTGCGCGGGCTGGAGGTCGGCGTCGATGGCCTGAACCAGAAGACCACCGACCGCGAGACCATCGAGACGGAGCTGGGTGAGCCCCGGCCTGAGCGCATCTGGTATGTGGGCGATGCCTTCGAGAATGGTTTCACCCTCGAGGAAGTGCACAAGCTCACCCGCATCGACCGCTGGTTCCTCGCCCAGATCAAGGAGATCGTCGACATCGAGATGGACCTCGACGACCGGACCCCGGCCGATCTGGGCGCCGCCGAATTGCGCCGCCTGAAGCGCAAGGGCTTCTCCGACCGCCGTCTGGCGCGGCTGCTCAAGACCACCGAGGACGAGATCCGCGCGCTGCGCCACCGGCACGGCATCCGTCCGGTGTACAAGCGGGTGGACACCTGCGCAGCCGAGTTCGACACCCGCACCGCCTACATGTACTCCACCTACGAGGAGGAGTGCGAGGCCCGGCCGACCGACCGGCGCAAGGTCATGGTGCTCGGCGGCGGCCCGAACCGCATCGGCCAGGGCATCGAGTTCGATTACTGTTGCGTGCACGCGGCGCTGAGCCTGCGCGAGGACGGGTTCGAGACCATCATGGTCAACTGCAACCCGGAGACCGTGTCCACCGACTACGACACTTCGGACCGGCTGTACTTCGAGCCCCTGACCCTGGAGGACGTGCTGGAGATCGTGCACGTCGAGAAGCCGATGGGGGTGATCGTTCAGTACGGCGGCCAGACCCCGCTCAAGCTGGCGCGCGACCTCGAACGCAACGGCGTGCCCATCATCGGCACCAGCCCCGACATGATCGACTGCGCGGAGGATCGCGAGCGGTTCCAGAAGCTGCTGCAGGACCTCGACCTGAAGCAGCCCCCGAACCGCACGGCGCGAACGCCCGAGCAGGCGATCGCCCTGGCGCAGGAGATCGGCTACCCGCTGGTGGTGCGGCCGTCCTACGTGCTGGGTGGCCGTGCGATGGAGATCGTCCACCAGCAGGCCGACCTCGAGCGCTACATGCGCGAGGCGGTCAAGGTGAGCAACGACAGTCCGGTGCTGCTCGACCGCTTCCTGAACGATGCGATCGAGGTCGACGTGGACGCGATCTGCGATGGCCACCGCGTGCTGATCGGCGGCATCATGGAACACATCGAGCAGGCCGGCGTGCACTCCGGTGACTCCGCCTGCTCCCTGCCGCCCTACAGCCTGTCGGCGGCGTTGCAGGACGAACTGCGGCGCCAGACGGTGGCCATGGCCCGCGGATTGAACGTGGTCGGCCTGATGAATGTGCAGTTCGCCATCCAGGACGACACCGTCTATGTGCTCGAGGTGAACCCGCGCGCCTCGCGTACCGTGCCCTACGTGTCCAAGGCGACCGGCCTGCAGCTGGCGAAGATCGCGGCACGCGCCATGGTCGGCCGCACCCTGGACGACCAGGGCGTCGGCGCCGAGGTGGTGCCGCCCTACTATTCGGTCAAGGAGGCGGTGTTCCCCTTCATCAAGTTCCCCGGGGTGGACACCATTCTCGGCCCCGAGATGAAGTCGACCGGCGAGGTGATGGGGGTGGGCGAGACCTTCGCCGAGGCCTTCGTCAAGTCGCAACTGGCTGCCGGCGTACGCCTGCCTTCCTCGGGGAGGGTGTTCCTGAGCGTGCGCAATTCCGACAAGCCGCGCATCGTGGAGATCGGCCGCGCCCTGGCGGGGCTCGGGTTCAGTCTCTGCGCCACCCGCGGCACTGCTGCCTACCTCAACGAGCATGGCATCGCGACCACGGCGGTGAACAAGGTCACCGAGGGCCGCCCGCACGTCGTGGACATGATCAAGAACGAAGAGATCGCGATGATCATCAACACCGTCGAGGACAGGCGCACCGCCATCCAGGATTCCTATTCCATCCGCCGGTCCGCGCTGCAGGGCCGGGTGACGTATTTCACGACCATCGCCGGGGCCCGCGCGGCCTGCGCCGGCATGCAGGCCATGGGCGAGCTGCGCGCCTACTCGGTGCAGGACCTGCATTCCCGGCTGCACTGAACGCGGCTTTCGAGCCCCGGCTGGCGTCGACCCACAGGAGCCATTCACCATGGGAAAGATTCCCCTCACCGTCGTCGGCGCGGAGCGACTGCGCCAGGAATTGCACACCCTCAAGACCGTGGAGCGGCAGAGCGTGATCGCCGCGATCGCGGAAGCACGTGCCCAGGGCGACCTTTCCGAGAACGCCGAGTACGACGCGGCCAAGGAGCGCCAGAGCTTCATCGAGGGCCGCATCGCCGAGATCGAGGGCAAGCTGGCGAACGCGCAGATCATCGATCCCAGCCTGCTGGATGCGGACGGTCGCTGCGTGTTCGGCGCCACCGTGGACCTGATGGACCTGTCCACCGATGACGAGGTGACCTACCAGATCGTGGGTGACGACGAGGCCGACATCAAGGCGGGCAAGATCTCCATCAGCTCGCCGATCGCCCGCGCCCTGATCGGCAAGTCGGCCGGGGACATCGCCGAGGTGCAGGCGCCTGGCGGGATCAAGGAGTATGAGATCCTCGACGTGAATTACCGCTGATCGTCCCGGGCCGAACGTGAAACGACTGTTTGCCGCCCTGGATCACATCGCTGTCGCCCTTTGGGCTGGCGGCATGTGGGTGGTCGGCTATCTGGTGGCGCCAGCCCTGTTCCGGTCCGCTCCGGACCGGCAGGTTGCCGGGCAGCTTGCCGGCGTGATGTTCACGGCCATGGCCTTCGTCGGCCTGGCCTGCGCCGTCTACCTGCTGGTGCATCGCCTTGGCGCGCACGGCCTGAGGGCGTTGAAACAGTCTTTCTTCTGGATCGTCCTGCTCATGACCGTGCTGGTGGTGGCGGGTCAGTTCGGCGTCCAGCCCATCCTGGCCGGCCTGAAGGAACAGGCTTTTCCGCGCGAAGTGATGGAGAGCGTGTTCCGCGACCGGTTCATCGCGTGGCACGGCGTGGCAAGTGTGCTCTACGTCATACAGAGCCTGCTGGCCATCGCGCTCGTGCTGACCGGGCGCCGCTGAGGGCGACCGCCCCGGTGCCGAGGCTGCTCGCGCGGCTACTCGCTGCCCTGATAGCTGCGCTTGGTCTGGCGTCGGCCGCGACGCACCTGTGACGGCCGGACTGCGGGGGCGGCGTCTGCCTCCGGCCTGCGTCGGTAGACCACCAGCATCCTGCCGATGGACTGCACCGGCTCGGCGCCCAGCCGCGCGCAGATCTCGTCCATCATCAATGCCCGGGTTTCACGGTCCTCACCGGCGACATGCACCTTGATCAGCTCGTGTGCGCGCAGGGACACGTCGATTTCCTCAAGCACGCCGGGGCTCAGGCCGTTACCCCCGATCAGCACGACGGGGTGAAGGGCGTGGGCCTGGGCCTTGAGGGTCTTGCGTTGGGTGGGAGACAGAGGCATGGTGAGAGATCCTATGAAGACGCCATTGTCGCATCGCTTGCCCCAAGGGCAAGGCGTGGTCGGTCCGGACCTCGCATCCGGTCGCGGCGGGATGCCCCGTCACGGCGGGCAACGGCAGCCCCCGTACACATGAGCCGCACCAAGACCAGCAAGGCGTGGATGCGCGAGCACGTCACCGACGCCTGGGTGAAGAAGGCAAAGGCGGACGGGTTCCGCTCGCGTGCAGCCTTCAAGCTGCAGCAGATCGACGAGAAGGACCACCTGCTTCGCACCGGCATGGTGGTGGTGGACCTCGGCGCCGCGCCCGGGGGCTGGTCGCAGGTCGCCGCGCAGAAGGTCGGGCCCTCCGGTCGGGTGGTCGCGGTCGACCTGCTCGAGATGGCGCCTGTGGGCGGGGTGCGCTTCCTGCGGGGGGACTTTGCCGACGCCGGTGTGCTGGCTGCGTTGCAGGACGCCCTGGAAGGACGCGCCGTGGACCTTGTGCTGTCAGACATGGCCCCCAATCTCAGTGGCATTGCCGGGGTGGATCAGGCGCGTGCCGCCGCCCTGGCGGAACTGGCCCTGGATTTTGCGGTGCAGCATCTGGTCCCGAACGGGGCGTTGGTGGTCAAGGTTTTCCAGGGCGAGGGTTTCGATGCCCTGATGCGTGCATTGCGCAGCGCCTTCATCCAGGTCGCGGTGCGCAAGCCCGAGGCTTCCCGCGGCCGAAGCAACGAGACCTACGTGGTGGCCAGGGGTCTGCGCGCCGGCAGGACCGAGGTGGCGGCCTGACATCCTGCGGGGCAACCCGCCGGGTCGGGAACGAAATGGGATTAGAATGGGCCGAATGAGGTGGGTGTTGGCGGGTGCCGACTCCGGCCCGGCCGTGAAGGAGCTAAATTGAACAATCTCGTCAAGAACGTGGCGATCTGGCTGGTCATCGCCCTGGTGCTGATGACCGTCTTCAACCAGTTCAGCCAGCGTCAGAGCCCGCAGCAGGCCATGGAATACTCCCAGTTCATCGAGGAGGTGAAGCGCGGGCACGTGGCCAAGGTGACGATCGAGGGGCGTGTCCTGAAGTGGGTCAACGCCGAAGGGCGCCGCTACACCACCTACCAGCCGTCCGATCCCTGGATGGTGAGCGACCTGCTCAAGGCGGGGGTCATCATCGAGGCGAAGCCCGACGAGGAGCCTTCGCTGCTGATGAACATCTTCGTTTCCTGGTTCCCGATGCTGCTGCTCATCGGCGTGTGGATATTCTTCATGCGCCAGATGCAGGGCGGCGGGCGCGGCGGCGCGTTCTCTTTTGGCAAGAGCCGGGCGCGCATGCTGGACGAGAACAACAACCAGGTCACCTTCGCTGACGTTGCCGGCTGCGAGGAGGCGAAGGAGGAGGTCTCCGAACTGGTGGACTTCCTGCGTGATCCCGGCAAGTTCCAGAAGCTCGGCGGGCGGATTCCGCGCGGCGTGCTCATGGTCGGCTCGCCCGGTACCGGCAAGACCCTGCTGGCGCGGGCCATCGCCGGCGAGGCCAAGGTGCCATTCTTCTCCATCTCCGGCTCGGACTTCGTCGAGATGGTCGTCGGCGTCGGTGCCGCCCGGGTGCGGGACATGTTCGAGCAGGCCAAGAAGCACGCGCCCTGTATCGTGTTCATCGACGAGATCGACGCCGTGGGGCGCCAGCGCGGCGCCGGCCTGGGCGGCGGCAACGACGAGCGGGAACAGACCCTCAACCAGTTGCTGGTCGAGATGGACGGTTTCGAATCCAGTGTCGGAGTGATCGTCATCGCCGCCACCAACCGGCCGGACGTGCTCGACCCGGCGCTGCTGCGCCCCGGCCGGTTCGACCGGCAGGTGGTGGTGCCCCTGCCCGACATCCGCGGGCGTGAGCAGATCCTCATGGTGCACATGCGCAAGGTCCCGGTCGGACCCGATGTGCGGGCCGACATCCTGGCGCGCGGAACCCCGGGCTTCTCCGGTGCCGACCTCGCCAACCTGGTCAACGAGGCCGCCCTGTTCGCCGCCCGTGGCAACAAGCGTCTGGTGGACATGGACGACTTCGAGCGCGCCAAGGACAAGATCATGATGGGCGCGGAGCGCAAGTCCATCGTGATGCCCGAGCACGAGCGC
>JBEICA010000065.1:0-15158 GCA_040373665.1 Burkholderiales bacterium
GAGCGACACGCTTGCGTAACTGGCTCCGCTTGGGAACACCGGTCTGCGGGCGTTCTTATCGGGGCGTGGGGGCGCCGCGACCCGTCCAAGGGGGAAATTGTTCTCGGGATCCACGTGTTCTTCCTTGCTCGAGGGTTTGCGCGTCTGGTCCACTCAGGGCAGCCACGCCCCCACTGCGTCATGGCCTTGTGACAACCACGGCTGGAGGCGAAGTGCGCCCGCAAGAAGCATCTGCACAACGAATCCATCGGCATAATGGCCACGCTGCTTGAGGGGAATCCGCTCGCGCGGGTGGCCCGGATGTTTGATCAGGTCGGCCCCGAAAATGCGCGGCGCTGCGATCCCGTCCGGTTTGCAGCGAATTGGACGTTGGCAGGAACTGGTCTGCCGACCTCCCCGGGCTCTGGCGGTTGACGCGAGGTCATCCCGAACCCGGGCTGCGGGGACAGCCATGGCGGGCGTGGCCCCGGTCTCAAGTCCCCGAGACCGCATCCGTAATACCCCTTCGTGCGACTGCCAGGGCAGCAACACGCGTCCGCCGTTCGATCGGCGGGCACGTCCGCGCAGTTACGATTGCACCGTGACGCGGCGGCCGCAGGCAGGAACGCGGCAACCCCGTGCAGCGGTTACGGAAACACGAAAAATGGGAGCGCCTTCCACATGTTCGGTATGTTCGACACACGCAAGATCGATGACTTCGCCAGGTCGCTGGCCCAGGATTTCTCCCGCCGCTTCCCGCCCGCCAACGAGGCACGGACGGACAAGGCCGCGATCAGCCAGTTGTCTGTCGTGTCCGAGGGACTGTACGCGCGGGCGCTGCACTTCCACCAGGAAAATCACCTGGGCCTGTTCCGCAAGGCCAAACTTGGCAACACCTTCCGCTGGCATCTGAAGGAACTCGGCTACACCGAGGGCTTCATCGAGAAGATCACCAAGGGTCTGGTGGTGAGGCTGGCCACCCGCAAGGTCTGAGGAACCCGGCCTCAGGCCGCCGCCAGGTCGCGCCACAGGGCGCTGTAGGCCGCCTCCAGACGCCGGGTGAAACCCGGCTCGTCCATGATGGCCGACCGCTCGAGACGGCTGCGAAGCCCAGCTCTCAGAGCCCCGAGGGCCGCAACATCCGACGCGTGGGCGACCGCCAGCCGCACGTAGTCCTCCACGGAAGACGCCACCCAGGCGTCGAGACCGACATTGCGCAGGATGCCCTGCCCTACCCGTGACACGTGAGTGGTGCCCTCCAGCGCGACGAAGGGCACGCCAAGCCAGAGCGAATGCAGGGCCGTGGTGGTGCCGTTGTAGGGAAAGCTGTCCAGGGTGATGTCGACCTCGTCGTGGGCACGCATGAAATCCGCGTGGGAACCACGCCCGCGGATCTCGACCCGCTCCGGTGCGATGCCTTGCCGCTCCAGGAACGCCAGGAAACGCGCCCGGGTATCACCGCCGGGAACTGCGGTGACCAGCAGGCGGGAGGCGGGCACGGCGCGCAGGATGGCCGCCATCGCGTCACGCATCGCCGGACTCACCTTGGACCAGGTGTTGAAGCAGCCGAAGGTGACGTGCCCGCGGGCCAGCGCCGGCAAGGCCGACACCGGTGTCACCCCGGGCGCCGGTCGGAAGCACATGAAGAACGGGCCCAGCGAAACCAACGGCTCGGACGCCTGTTGCTCGCGCGCCCCCTCGATGATGCGCTGATCGGTGAGCCAGGCATCGACGCAGGACAGGCCGGTACTGTCCGGGTAGCCCAGCCAGGTCACCTGCACCGGTGCCGGCCGACGGGCGAACAGGGGCAGGTGGTTGTCGTCGAAGTGCCCCTTGAGGTCCACCAGGATGTCGATGCCGTCGGCGCGCACCTGCTCGGCAAGGCGGTCCCAGTCCATGCCATCGACGCGACGCCAGCCGTCCGCGGCCGCCTCGAGCCGCAGGCTGACGGCGTCGCGCTGCGACGTACGGTCGTAGCAGATCACCTCGAAGGCCCCACGATCGTGACACTCCAGCACCGGCTCGAGGAAATGGGCAATGGCATGGGAACAGAGGTCATTGGAGACGTAACCGACCTTGAGACGCCGGCCTGCCGCGGGCGCCACCGCCGGACGACGGGCCCCGTGCCGCGCTGCGCCGAAACGCCGGTCGTAGTCCGCCAGCGCATCGCGGGCGGCCTGCGGATGTGGCCATCCGGTATACAGGCGCGCGGCAAGGTGATCGGACGCCACTTGGGGGTCATCCGGACACAGGCCGACCGCACGTTCGTAGTGGGTCATCGCGGCGTCGAGATCTCCGGCGGTATCCAGCGCGAAGGCGAGGCTGCGGTGGGCGGCTGCAGCGCCGGGGTCGGCGTGTATGGCCTCTCGGAAACAGGCGATGGCGGTGTCCAGGTGGGCCTGCGCCTGACGGGTCAGTCCGAGCAGGTGCCACAGACCCGCTCCGGGCGCGGCCGCGAGCCGCTCGCGCAACAGCATCACCGCGTCTGCCAGACGCCCCTGGGCATGCAGGCGCGCGGCGGGGTTGCGCACGACATCGAAACGCCACTCGAGCAGACGATGCATCTGGTAAGCCTCCAGCCCCTCGTCCGCCCGACCCGCGGCATGCAGGGCCATCACCAGACGCCCGTGCGCCGGCCGGTAGCCGGGGTCGGCATCGAGCAGGGCTCGCAGGGCCGCCACCGCCGCATCGGGCTGCCCGAGTTCCAGCCGCACCTCGGCCAGGGTATGCCAGGACTCGAGCCGTTCCGGCGCCGCCGCGGTCGCAGCCTCGAGCAGGCGTACGGCCTCGGGAAAGTCCCCCCGCCTGCAGGCAACGATGGCTGCGAGGTGCCAGCCCTCGGCATGGACCACCGCATCCCCAAGCACCGGTGCCAGCGCGCCGAGCGCATCGGCGTCCCGTCCCGCCTGGAGCGACTGGCGTGCGAGCGTCAGGGCGGCTTCGACGTGGCCCGGGGTGAGACGACTCTTCGGGGGGGCGGATCGACGCTTGAACCAGCCGAACATGCCCTACCCCCCCTCGAACCGAACCAGGCGGGCGCCCTCGACCGCACCGGGCGCGACCCTCACCGCCGGTACACCGAGGCCTTGAGCGGCAGGCCGTTGCTCATGTAGGCGTGGAAGTATTCGAGATCCTTGAATTCCTCGCTCCCCATGGGAAAGGGCTGGGCGCGCACCTGCTCCATGCAGCGAGTGTAGCGGGCGTGCAGGGTGTAGAGCGCGTCGCCGCCACGGAACACCGGGAAGTGGGTGGCCTGCCCCAGGGCGGGAGAGATGATCTCCATGCGCATGATCCTGCCCGCGTTGTCGACATGGCAATTGGCGCAGGAGAAGTTCATCTGTCCGATGCGGCGATGGAACAACGCCTTGCCGGATTCGTAGTGGCGCCTCGCGCCGGGTGAATCGACGCGGATGTCCATCGGCATTCCGTCGGAGAGGCCGCGCGCATACGCGCTGAGCACCCCCATGGTCTGCATGTCGTCGTGACGGTAGGGTTCCTCGCCGCCGGCGATCCGGCAACGGTTGAGCAGCATCTCGAACGTGACCAGGGTACCCTCGGCCTCCTCGAAGCGCGGGTAATGACCAGCGATGTTCCGGCCGCCCGACGGCAGACACCGGGCATAGGTGCCGCCGGATCGGAACGGCCTCTCCCACAGGGCACGGCCGCGGTCGATGTCGACCTCGAACGGCGGGAAGGCCATGATGTCCTCGTAATGCCTGCGCCCATCCGGGTTGAGCATGAAGCTGCCGAGAACGTAGTCCTCGAACGGCACAGCGGGAAACCGCTGGGCGAAGAAGGCGCGGGAGGCGAGACGGTCCGCCTCGGGCTCGGCGCGTGCCGCAGTCGCGGCGGACAGGACCAGCGCCAGCGCCACGCACACGACACGCACGGCGGCATTCACTTGATCACGGCCTCGCCGGTCATGCGCTCGCCACGGTTGTCCTCCCAGGTGATGACCAGGCGCGCGCCCGGCTGCACACCGCGGAGCCGGAACTCGAGGAAGGGATTCTTGGACACCGAGCGGCTCCACTGTGCGTCCAGCACCACGCGGTCGTCGACGGTGGCCGTGACATGGTGGATGAAGTGCATGGGCACGAGCTCGTCGGTGAGCGGATCCTTGCGCAGGCCGGTTTCCATGGGGTGGGGCATCAGCACCTTCACGCTGGTCAGCTCGCCGCTGCGCACGATGCGCATCTTGATGGAGTCCGCCATGGCTACCCCGCGCAGCCGCCGATGGTCACCTTGGTCTCGCGGCGCGTGTAGTAGCTGCGCCCGGCCGCCCGGACCACGACCCTCAGGTGGGCCGACTCGGCCATCTTGATGCGCACGGCGACGAAGGGCTCCAGACCCGTAAGAATGTCGAATTGCGCGATGAAAGGCTGGGGATTCTTCTCGGCGAAAAGCAGGATGCTTTCGGTGCCGGGCAGGCGCGACTCGATCTCGACGTGCACCAGCGCGCTGTTTTCGGCAATGTCCGGCGCGCGCAGAACGATGTCGCCGGATTCCTCGGCCTGGGCCGCGCCGGCGGCAGCCAGGGCATCGTCGAGGGACTTGGACTCGAATGCCGCCTGGTTGCGCCCGGTCGCCCAAGCACGCAACGGGGCCAACGCCCCGGCCGTGACCCAGACCGCCAGCGCCAGCATCCGTCGCAGGGCCAGGCGCCGTCCGCCCTGCGCGGGAACCCACCATGCGGAGTCCGGCTTCACGGGGTCAGAGCTCGTGGATGTAATCGACCACGAGGTCGATTTCCTCTTCAGTCAGGATGCGATGCCGACCATAAGGCGGCATCAGCGTGTCGGCATTGAAACGCGCCGCATCCCAGATGCGCTGGCGGAGCTCCTCCCGGGACGGGTAGCGCCGCCGCACATCCTCCAGCCTCGGGCCGAGATTGGCGAGCGTCTCGGCCCGCGGATCCCGCGGCATCTGGTGGCAGGCCAGGCAGTTGCCTTTCTCCTGCCCATGGGCGAGCGCACGGCCGGCGGCCAGACGATCGGGTTCGGCAGCCTGGACCGCGCCAAGCCCGGCGGCCAGCACGCACAGAGCCGCCAGTCGGCGAGAACCGAGAGATCTTCCCATGCACACTGTGACCCCGGCCGGCACGGATCGGTTTCCATGCGCCCTACCGCCACCGGTCACCACCGCATGCACGGCACGCGCCTTCGCTACTCTGTCGCCAGCCAGTGGCCGGACTTGCCGCCCTTCTTCTCGAGCAGGCGGACATCCACGATGCGCATGCCGCGATCCACGGCCTTGCACATGTCGTAGACGGTGAGCAGCCCGACGCTGACCGCGGTCAGCGCCTCCATCTCGACGCCCGTGCGGGAAAGACATTCGGCGGTGGCGATGCAGTCGACGGCGGGCGGATCCTCGGTGATCTCGAACTCCACCGCCACCCTGGTCAGGCCCACGGGGTGGCACAGCGGGATGAGATCCGAGGTGCGCTTGGCCCCCTGGATGGCGGCGAGGCGGGCCACGCCGAGCACGTCGCCCTTGGCGGCGCTGCCTTCGCGGATCCGCGCCAGTGTGGCAGGTTGCATGGCGATGCGGCCCCGGGCAACGGCGACACGACGCGTCTCCGCCTTGTCGCCCACATCGACCATGTGCGCGCGGCCACCCGCGTCGAAATGAGTAAGATCGTTCACGCTCGTCATCCGCAACACCGAACCAACCACTGTTTGCGTCGATCATAGCATCGCATGCGCGCACTCCTGCTCCCACTGCTGCTGTCCGCCGGCTTGGCCTGCGCCCAGAGCCACGACCTGCCTGAACTGGGCGATGCGTCGGCGGCAACGATGTCGCCTGCCCAGGAGCGGGCGCTCGGCCTGGGCATCATGCGGCAGATCCGTGGCTCGCCGGGCTACCTCGACGACGCCGACATCACCGACTACCTCGGACAGCTCGGCTATCGCCTGGTGGCCGTGAGCCCGGACAGTCGCCAGGAGTTTTCCTTCTTCGTCCTGCAGGACAGCGCCATCAACGCCTTCGCCCTGCCCGGCGGGTTCATCGGCGTGCACTCCGCGCTGCTGCTGTCGGCCCAGAGCGAATCCGAACTCGCGGCCGTGCTGGCCCACGAGGTGGCACACGTCACGCAACGCCACATCGCGCGCATGATCTCAGCCCAGCAGCGTCAGGGGCTCGCCTCGCTGGCGGCCGTGGCCATCGCCATCCTCGCGGCACGGTCGAATTCGCAGGCGGCCGCGGGGGCGATCGCAGCCACCCAGGCCCAGGCCCTGTCGGACCGCCTCGCCTTCACCCGGGACAACGAGCGCGAAGCCGACCGCGTCGGTGTCCAGATTCTGGAGCGCTCCGGCTTCGATGCCCACGCCATGCCGGTCTTCCTGGACCGTCTGCAGCGGGCCACGCGGGTACTCGAGAACGGCGCACCGACCTACATGCGCACGCACCCGATCACCTACGAGCGCATCGCCGACGTGCAGAACCGGACCTTCGATCTGCCCTTCCGCCAGGTGCCGGACAGCCTCGATTTCCACCTCGTGCGGGCGCGGCTGCGGGCGATGCAGAAGGATCCCCGGCAGGCGGTCGAACTTTTCGACGAGCTGCTCGCGGAGCGCAAGTTCTCGAGCGAGGTGGCGACCCGCTTCGGGCTGCAGGAGAGCCTGCTCAGGGTCAAGAACCTGGGACGCGCCGCGGAGGAGCTGGCACGACTGAAAGCGCTCGGGGCATCGCATCCGATGCTGGCAAGCGTCGAGGCACGCACCCTGGCGGCGCTCGGACGACGCGACGAGGCGCTGCAGACCTATGCCCGCGCGACCGCGGATTTCCCGGCCCGGCGCGGCCTCATCTACGAGTACTCGGCCCTGCTCATCGACAGCGGCCGCGCCGCGCAGGCCAACGCGCTGCTCGATGCACGCATGCAGACCGATCCCGATGACGGCAGGCTGTACGAATTGCAGGCCCGCGCCTACGGGGCCCTGGGCAACGCCATGATGAAACACCGATCGCTGGCCGAGGCCTACCTGTCCGCCGGATTCCTGCCACTGGCGATCGACCAGCTTCAGCTTGCGCTGAAGAACGGCAATGGGGATTTCCACGACACTTCCGCTGTGGAGGCGCGGCTGCGCGAACTGCGCGCCCTGGCCGTCAAGCGGCAGTGACCGGGGGAGACTCCAGGGAAGGCTGATCAAGTCATGCAGATCGTGCGATCTGACCAGGCCTTCCCTGCGACGACGGCGTTTGCCGCGCCGGGCCGGGCGCCTACAATGGCGGCGGTCAAAGGAACGGCCAATCTTTCGGATGGACGGACGGGACAACGCCGTCGACACGTCGCCGCAAACCCATGGACCACATCGGCAAATACAGGATCATCCGGCCTCTCGGGCGCGGCGGCACCAGCGAGGTCTTCCTGGCGGAAGATCCGTTCGCCGAAAGATTCGTGGCCATCAAGCTGGTGCGGGCCGACGCCCTGAACGACGACTATCAGGGCGGCCGCTTCCGCCGCCTGTTCCTGACCGAGGCATCGCTGGCCGGCAGGCTGCGCCATCCGCACATCGCCAGCATCTATGACGCGGCGGCCGACGAGCACGGCAGCTACATCGTCATGGAGTACGTGGATGGCTCCACCCTCGAGGAGTTCTGCCGCATCGACAACCTGATGCCGGTGAACCGTGTCGTCGAACTGGTGTTCAAGTGCGCGAAGGCGCTGGACCATGCCCACCGGCTGGGGATCATCCACCGCGACATCAAGCCGGCCAACATCCTGATCGGCGGAGACGGCGACATCAAGCTCTCGGATTTCGGGGCGGCGCTGTGCGCAGCCTCGGATGCGACCCAGGTGACGGGCGTCGGCTCTCCCGCCTACATGTCCCCGGAACAGGTGGAGGAGGCTCAGCTGACCTTCCACACCGACATGTTCTCCCTCGGCGTGGTGTTCTACCAGCTGCTGTCCGGGCAACTGCCGTTCAAGGGCTCGACCAACATCAGCCGCGCCTACCAGATCCTGCACGCCGAGCCGGCGCCGCCCTCGCTGCACCGCCAGGGCGTGCCGGCCGCCATCGACGCGGTGGTGCTCAGGGCGCTGGCGAAGAGGCCGGCCGACCGCTTTCCCAGCTGGGAGGCATTCGCCGCCGCACTAGCCTGCGTGTTCGAAGGCCACGGAGCCATCACCGATCAGGTGCCCGAGGCCGAGAAGTTCAGCACCCTGCGCGCCCTGGCCTTCTTCGGCAGCTTCACCGACGTGGAGCTGTGGCAGGTGGTGCGCATCTCGGCGTGGTCGCGCCACGGACCGGGCACGGACGTGATCCGCGAGGGCGATGCGGGCCGTTCCTTCTTCATCCTCGCGTCGGGCAAGGTGCGGGTGACCAAGCGGGGGCGGGAACTGACCGCCCTGGGGGCCGGCGAATGTTTCGGGGAAATGGGGCATCTCGGCACCCGCGAAGCACTGCGCTCGGCGACGGTCACGACCGTGGGTGACGCCACCCTGATCGAGATCCCCGAGGCGGCGCTGGCGCAGGCGACGGATGCGTGTCGCCACCGCTTCGCCGGCGCGTTCCTGGATCTGCTGGTGACCCGACTGGAACAGGCCAACATCCGCGTCTCCCAACTGCTAACGGAACGCGACATCGCGGTAAACTGAAAATCCTCGAGCCGACAGCCCTTCAGGGCGTGAACCTCATGACCCAAGACACCGTGAACCACGACTTCGAGCTGGACGCCCGTGGCCTGAATTGCCCGCTGCCCATCCTGCGGACGAAGAAGGCCCTGAACACCATGACCTCCGGTCAGGTGCTGCGGGTGCTGGCGACCGACCCCGGCTCGGTGCGGGATTTCCAGGCCTTCTCCAAGCAGACCGGCAACGCGCTGCTGGAAGCCGGGGAGACCGCCGGCGAATTCCGCTTCCTGCTGCAGAAGAAATGAACCCCGTCCCGCCGGCCGGGCGCAGGCGGCTGTCGCCCCTGGACCGTGCCGTCATTGCACTGGATCGCGGGCTGCGCACGGTGGCGGCGCCGGCCTTGTCCGCCCGCCCCCACCCCGATGCCGCAGTGGAACACCCGGACCTCGAAGATCCCGAGCGTCGGCTGTCTGCGGCGCTGATGCGGGTCAACCACACCGGGGAGGTCTGCGCGCAGGCCCTGTACCAGGGCCAGGCGATGACCGCCCGGGACGAGGACACCCGGCAGCTGCTGGAAGAGGCGGCCCGCGAGGAAACCGACCATCTGGCCTGGACCGAGCGCCGCATCGAGGAACTCGGGGGCTCGCGCAGCATCCTGAATCCGGCCTTCTACGCCGGTTCGTTCGTCCTGGGCGCCTTGTCGGGCCTGGCAGGCGACCGCTGGAACCTTGGGTTCCTGGCGGAAACGGAACGCCAGGTGGAAAGCCACCTGAGGGATCATCTGTCCCGTCTGCCTCCGGCGGACCTCCGCAGCCGCCATATCCTGGAAGCGATGCAGGAGGACGAGGCCCGCCACGCGCGAACCGCGATGGAACGCGGCGGAGAGGCGTTTCCGCCACCCTTGAAGCTCGCCATGAAACTGGCGTCCCGGCTCATGACCGGCGCGACCTTCCGCCTCTGACCGCGGCCTGCGACCAGCCTCACACCTCCACGATCTCGAAGTCGTGGGAAATCTCCGCGGTCTTGCCGAGCATGATGGAGGCTGAGCAGTATTTGGTTGCCGACAGTTCTATGGCCCGCTCCACCGCTTCGCGGCGTACGTTCCTCCCCTTCACCACGAAGTGGAGCCGGATCCGGGTGAACACCTTCGGGTCCTCGGAAGCCCTTTCGGCATCCAGTTCCACGGCGACATCGACCACATCCTGCCGCGCCTTGCGCAGCATGGTGACCACATCGTAGGCCGTGCAGCCGCCCGCTCCCGCCAGCAGCGTCTCCATGGGGCGGGGTCCGAGGTTACGCCCTCCGCCCTCAGGGGCGCCGTCCATCACGATCGCGTGACTGCTCTCGGTCTCCCCGAGGAAAGTCACGCCCTCCACCCACTTGACCCTGACCTTCATGCGGTCGCTCCCGATTGATCCAAGGTCGCAGATTCTAGCCCTGTTGCATCGTCAAGCTCGCCCAGGTTTTGGGGTTTTGCGCGGCGCACAATTTCAAAACGCATTTATTTTTCATAAAAAACATGGATTTATGAGCGTCGTTGAAGACAATTGACAAGCCGGAGGTTATACTCCCGCCCCATTTGGCGGTCAGTTCGTGCAGCGTTCAAGCTGGAGCAAGCGAACGCCGGGCGGATGCGCCTGTCTTCAACAACGTCCCGGGCGGGCCGTCGCAGGGCCTGCCCCGCCGAGTTTCGTTTTCTGCTAGGTGAATCCTCATGTCGCAAAACCCAGCACCTGACGGCAGCAAGAGGCGATTGCTGCTGGGCGCCACCAGCGTGGTCGGCGCTGTCGGGGCGGCCTTCGTGGCAACGCCCTTTCTGACCAGCATGGCGCCCAGCGCTCGCGCGCGCGCGGCCGGCGCACCTGTCGAGGTCGACATCTCCAAGCTCGAGCCGGGCATGATGGTGACCGTCGAATGGCGCGGCCGTCCGGTCTGGATCATCCACCGCACCAAGGAGATGCTGGACGCCCTGCCCGGCGCATCGGACAAGGTGGCAGACCCGCAATCCTCGCAGCCGCTGCAACCGGAGTACGCGAAGAATGCGACGCGCTCCATCAAGCCGGACATCGCGGTGCTGGTCGGCATCTGCACCCACCTCGGCTGCTCGCCCTCGGCGAAGATGATGATCGGACCGGACAGCGGCCTGGGCGCCGACTGGCCCGGCGGCTTCTACTGCCCGTGCCACGGGTCGAAGTTCGACCTTGCCGGCCGGGTCTTCAAGGGCATGCCGGCCCCGGTCAACCTGACCGTCCCACCCCACACCTATGTCACCGACACCCGCCTGCTGGTGGGTGAAGACAAGAAAGGAGCGTGAGCCAAATGAGCAAGCCCGCCGCTCTGGTTCAGTGGATCGACGAACGCTTTCCGCTGACAGCAACCGTCAAGGCGCACCTGTCCGAGTACTACGCGCCGAAGAACTTCAACTTCTGGTACTACTTCGGCTCCCTGGCCCTGCTGGTGCTGGTGATCCAGATCCTCTCCGGGATCTTCCTCACCATGCACTACAAGGCGGACGCCGCATCGGCCTTCGCCTCCGTCGAGTACATCATGCGCGACGTGCCCTGGGGCTGGCTGGTGCGCTACATCCATTCGACGGGTGCCTCGATGTTCTTCGTCGTGGTCTACCTGCACATGTTCCGCGGGCTGCTCTACGGCTCATACCGCAAGCCGCGCGAACTCCTCTGGATCTTCGGCATGCTGATCTACCTCTGCCTCATGGCGGAGGCCTTCTTCGGCTACCTGCTTCCTTGGGGACAGATGTCCTACTGGGGCGCCCAGGTGATCGTCAACCTGTTCGGGGCCGTGCCCTTCGTGGGTGAGGACCTGGCGGTGTGGATCCGCGGCGACTACGTGGTGTCCGACGCCACCCTGAACCGGTTCTTCGCCTTCCACGTCATCGCCATCCCGCTGGTGCTGCTGGGTCTCGTGGCGGCGCATCTGGTGGCCCTGCACGAAGTCGGGTCGAACAACCCGGACGGTATCGACATCAAGAAGAAGAAGGACCCCAAAACCGGCATCCCCCTCGACGGCATTGCCTTCCACCCGTACTACACGGTGAAGGACATCGTCGGCGTGGTGGTCTTCCTGATGGTGTTCTCGATCATCATCTTCTTCATGCCCGAGGTGGGCGGCTACTTCCTGGAGTACAACAACTTCATCCCCGCAGACCCGATGAAGACGCCGCCGCACATCGCGCCGGTGTGGTATTTCACGCCCTACTACGCGATGCTCCGGGCGGTACCCGCGATGTTCGGTTCCCAGTTCCCCGGGGTCATCGTCATGGGTGCGGCCGTGGTCATTTTCTTCCTGCTGCCCTGGCTCGATCGGGGCAGGGTGAGATCGATCCGTTATCGGGGTCCGCTTTTCAAGACCGCGCTTGCCGTGTTCGCGGTCAGCTTCGTGATCCTCGGCTGGCTGGGCGTCCAGCCGACCGATTTCCTCGGCAAGGTGGGCAACCTGGAGACGGCGACACTGCTCGCGCGCATCTTCACGGTGATCTATTTCCTGTTCTTCCTGGCGATGCCCTGGTACACCAGCATCGACAAGGAGCAACCCGAACCCGCTCGCGTGACGGGGTGAGGCGATGAAAACTCTCAAAAGTCTTCTGGTGAGTGCCCTGCTCGCCCTGCCAATGCTGGCGTCCGCGTCCACGGAGCACGTGGCACTCGATCCAGCCCCCATCGACAACAACGACGCCGCCTCGCTGCAGCGCGGGGCGCGCATGTTCGTCAACTACTGCCTGAACTGCCACGCCGCCAGCCACATGCGCTACAACCGTCTGGCGGATCTCGGCATCGGCGAGCAGCAGATCAAGGACAACCTCATGTTCGCCTCGGAGAAGATCGGCGACCACATGAAGGTGGCCATGGACGCAAAGGATGCGGCCAAGTGGTTCGGCGCTCAGCCGCCCGATCTGTCGGTGATCGCCCGTTCGCGCGGCGCGGATTGGCTCTACACCTATCTGCGCACCTTCTACCGCGACGAGACCCGCCAGACCGGCTGGAACAACCTCACCTTCCCGAACGTCGGCATGCCCCACGCCCTCTGGGAACTGCAGGGCCAGCAGGTCCTGGAGACCCCGAAGGACGAGGGGGGCGAACACCATGGCGCCCATGCCGCGCCGAAGCTGGTGCTCGCCCAGGCCGGAACCCTGTCCCCCAAGGACTATGACGCAGCGGTCGCGGACCTGGTCAACTACCTTGTGTTCCAGGGTGAACCGGCACGCGCCAAACGCAGCCAGATCGGCATTGTCACCCTGCTGTTCCTCGGAGTGCTGCTGGTCCTGGCCTACGCCCTGAAGAAGGAATACTGGAAAGACGTTCACTGAACGGCGCCGGGGAGAGACCACAAAGATGATGACGCTTTATTCCGGCACCACGTGCCCCTTCAGCCAGCGGTGTCGCATCGTGCTCTACGAGAAGGGCATGGATTTCCAGATCCACGATGTCGATCTGTTCAACAAGCCCGAGGATCTCGCGGTGATGAACCCCTACAACAGGACTCCGGTCCTGGTGGAGCGGGATCTCATCCTGTACGAGTCCAACATCATCAACGAGTACATCGACGACCGCTTCCCGCACCCCCAGCTGATGCCGGCGGACCCGGTGATGCGCGCTCGCGCCAGGCTGTTCCTGTTCCGGTTCGAGAACGAGTTGTTCTGCAACATCGAGTCCCTCGAGAAGGGGAACCAGAAGGCGGCAGACAAGGCCCGCCAACTGGTGCGCGACAGCCTGACCCAGATCGCGCCGGTGTTCGCCAAACAGAAGTTCATGCTCGGTGACGAGTACTCGATGCTGGACGTGGCAATTGCCCCGCTGCTCTGGCGACTCGACTATTACGGCGTGCAGATTCCCAAACAGGCAGCCCCGATTCTCAAGTACGCCGAGCGCCTCTTCAGCCGTCCCGCCTTCATCGAGGCCCTGACGCCCGCCGAGAAGGTGATGCGCAAGTGAGCGCGTCGTCGACCACGCCGTATCTCATTCGTGCGATTTACGAGTGGTGTGTCGACAGCGGCTTCACTCCGTATCTGGCAGTCCGGGCGAGTGAACGCACACGGGTCCCGCTTGAGTACGTGCGCAATGGCGAGATCGTGCTCAACATCAGCGCGGATGCGACGCGCGATCTGACCATCGGCAATGAGCTGATCCAGTTTTCGGCTCGCTTCAACGGCGTGTCACAGGAGATCTCGGTGCCGGTGGACTGCATCGCCGGGATCTTCGCCAAGGAGAATGGGCAAGGTCTCGCGTTCCCCGAGGCACCGGCTCAGTCCCACGCGGACATTGACGATCGCGACGGGGACGAACCACCCCGCGACCCTGACGACCGGCCGCCGCCATCGGCGGGTGGACGTGCCAGACTGCAGGTCGTGAAGTAGCTTTCCAGGCACATCCTGGCGCGGTCGATATAATCGGTGGCGTTTCTGCCGGATTAGCTCAGTTGGTAGAGCAACCGCCTTGTAAGCGGTAGGTCATCCGTTCGAGTCGGATATCCGGCACCAACCGACCTCGCCTCCGGGCGAGTGGGGCCAGACGGTCCCGCGCCCGCGTTGCAGATTGCGGAATCCCACATGACATGCCTTCCGCTCCATCCCTTCCCCGGTGGCGCCGCATGAACGACCAGACCCCGAACCCCCTCCTCACCGGTCACCGTCGGGCCGGCGTCCTGGTCCTGGCGACCGTCTGGCTGGCCCTCGCGGGCTGCACCCCGATGCCGAAAGCACCGGTACGCGACGGCAGCGTGGATTCCTGCACGTGGCGGACGCTGGAATCCGGTCCCTTCAGCCTGCGCGCGCAGACCTGTCGCCATGCCACTGGCGTCTGGCAGGTCAGAGCCGAGCCCGAACTCCCGGGCTTCGGCCTGTGGCATGACGACCAGCGCGTGACCACGGTGGTCCAGTGGTTCGCCAAGCCGGCGGACGCTCCCGTGGATGCCATCCTGCCGGAGCTGCGGGCCAGAGGCCTCATCCCGAATGACGAGCAGTGCGTATTCAGGCCTGCCGCCCGGCCGGGCCCCCGTACCCACGCCTACCACGACATCCGTCCCATCGGCGCCCGTCTGGCAGCGCTGGAGGCGACGCCGGCGGACCAGATCCCGGACCCGCCCTGCGGCGAGGCCGGGTGGTCCACACACGGGGTACGCTACTTCATGACCGACATCAGGACACCGGAGTGGGTGCTGTACGTGAACGAGGGGCAGGACGGCACGCTGATCGACGCCCGCAGCATCACCCCGCGCTGATTCCAGGTCCGCACCCATGAGCTTCCGTTCACGCCTGCTGTTGCCGCTGATCCTGCTCTCTCCAATCCTGTGTGGAACTGTCAGCGCCGACGGTGCGTTGCCGAAACTGCTCACGGCGGCGGACCAGACCCGCCTGCAACAGTTCGACGTGGTCCGGACCGCGGCACTCGCCGAAGCACGCGCGGGCGGTTCCGCATCGGACCTGGAGCAACTCGAGGCTGCGCTTGCGGGCGATGCGGCGCCGCTGCAGGGCGTGGACGTGACCGGCGACTGGGAGTGCCGCACCTTCAAGCTCGGCAAGTCTCTGCCGCTTGCGGTCTACGGCTGGTTCCGGTGCCACATCGACGACGACGGGGCCGGATGGCGCCTGCGC
>JBEICA010000198.1:0-6575 GCA_040373665.1 Burkholderiales bacterium
GCGCGCATAGCCCGGCATCCACGGAATCGGCTGCAGGGTGTCGAGGTCACCCACCGCCATGTAGTCCGGACCCTGCGGCCCCATGCCGAAGCCCCACAGGGCGAAGCCGGCGAAACCGGCACCGTCGGTCAGCACCATCTTCAGGTGCTCCACCGGCACGGCCTTGGCCTTGGCGGCGCCGTGGATGTCGACGAACTGCGCCAGGATGTACTTGATGCCGTGTTCCTTGAAAAACCCCTGCGCCTGCTCAGGTGTCATCGCGCCCTCCTCCCTTTTTTGTGTCGCACCCTCAACCCGCCTGCAGGGCGGGCCACGCGGCGGTGATGCCCGCGGCCCCTCCCCCCAATTCCTCGGCGATGCCCACCAGCGTCTCCCACAGGTAGGTCCCGGCGGTGTAGTCGCACCAGACCCGCCAGGCCGGTGCTCCGGACAGCGAATGGCGCAGCACTGTGACCGACACACCGACCATCTGGGTCAGCGTGACCACCGGCTCGGCGACCGGCTGCGCGGCGAAATCGACGTTGCAGGTCTGGACCAGCAGTTCAGGGATGCGACTGCCGGTGAGCATGAGCGCACAGTCCTGGCGCCACACCGGGTAGACACCATCCAGACCGGCACGCAGTTCCGCGCGCAACGCGGGGACCGACACGCCGCCGGGGCCACCCTCGATCAGGAATTCGCTTCGCGCCAGCCTGGCCACCAGTTCGTCGCGCGAAGTCGCACACCACTGGTTCGGCTGCGGGGGCACCGGTATGCCACGTTCGACAAGCCATTGCGCAGCGCGCGGCCCCTTCAGGCCGACGCGTTCGAGACAGGACACATCGATCACCCCTGCCGTGGCCGCGCGCGCCTGGTCGGAGTCGCTCACCTGCACGGCGACCGGCATGCCGAGCATCGTGGCAAAGCGGGCCTGACGTGCGGTCAATGCGGCGTGCAGAGGGCTGCTGCGAAGCGGGTTCATGGGCATCGGCTCAGTCGGAGGACTTCTGCCGCGCGCCCGCGGCGTCATAGAACGGCAGCGCGACGACCCGGGCAGCGACCATGACACCTCCCTCGGCACGCACGCTGAAGGCGGTGCCCTCGGCCACCATGTCCGGCGCCACGAAAGCCAGCCCGACGGTGCGTCCCAGGGCCTCGCTGCGCACGATGCTGGTCACGCGGCCGGCGATGCCACCGTCGCGGATCACCAGATGGCACTCCCGGGGCACCGCCGCGGCGCCGGCGTCGAGCTCGAAGCCGACCAGCATCTGGCGCGGCCCGCGCCGCCGCACGATGTCCAGACTGCGCTTGCCGACGAAGAAGGGCTTCTCCATCTTCACCGCCCAGGCCAGCCCGACCTCGTCCGGCGTGCTGAGCCCGTCGGTGTCCTGCCCGATGATGATGTGTCCCTTCTCCAGGCGCAGCACGCGTTGCGCCTCCACCCCGAAGGGCCGGATGCCGTGTCCGAGGCCCGCCGCCATCAGGGCGTCCCAGAGCGCCGGCGCGTATTCCGCGGCCACGTGGATCTCGTAACCGAGCTCCCCCACGAAGCCGACGCGCATCAGCCGCGCCTCGATGCCGGCCACCCGGGCCTGACGCAGACCGAGGTAGGGAAAGGCTTCGTTGGACAGGTCGAGCTCGGTGAGGCTGCTCAACACCCTGCGCGACAGCGGCCCCGCGAGATTCATCGCCCCGTAGGCACCGGTCGCGTTGACGATGCCGATGCGCAGGTTCCACTGCGCGCTCCAGCGCTGCAACTCGCGATACACCGTTGCCGCGCCGGTGGTCGTAGTGGTGAAGTACCAGTGCTCCTCGCCCAGCCGGCCCACCACGCCGTCATCGATCACCACGCCTGACTCGTCGGTCATCACCGCGTAGCGCGTCATGCCGACCTTGAGGTTGGCGAAACGGCCGGTGTAGACCCGCTCGAGGAACTCGCCCGCGTCGGGTCCGAAAAGTTCGATCTTGCCCAGCGTGCCGACGTCGATCAGACCCACCCCGGTACGCACCGCGCGCACCTCGGAGCGGACACATTCGTCCTTGTCAGGACCGCCGACCGCGTAGTACTCGGGCCGCAGCCACAGGCCTGCCTGCATCCAGCGTGCCCCCAGCGCCTCGTGGCGCGAGTGCATCGGCGTCTCGCGGTGGGGGTTGAAACCGCGCCCTGCGAGATGCGACAACGGCACGGGGTGGAAGAACGGCCGCGCGGTCGTTGTGCCGACCTCCCCGGGGGAACGCCCCACAATCCGCGCCAGGATGCGGATCGCGTTCATGTTGGAATGCTTGCCCTGGGAGGGGCCCATGCCCACCGTGGTGTAACGCTTCAGCAACTCGACGTTGTCGAAGCCTTCCTGGGCGGCATTGAAGAAGTCCTTGAGCTGCAGGTCCTCGTCGAAATCGACGAAGTTCTTGCCTGCCGGGTGCTCGATGACGGGCCATGCGTGGGACGCACCCGGGGTACGCGCCACGGCCTCGACCGCCGGCGTGTCGAAGCCCAGCCAGGCCGCAGCCTCGCACCCGGCCCTCGCGCCGTCGGCAAGCCGCGCCTCGAGCGCATGCACGCCGTTGACACGCCCGGCGGCGAACATGCCCTCCGCCAGCTGGGCGGGCACGAACTGCCCCACCGCCTCGTCGTAGACCATGCGGCAGCCCGACTGGTAGAGCAGGGCGGCCGCGGGCGCCCAGCCCACGCTCCTCAGCAGCCCGTCGCAGGCAATGGTCTGGCGGCGCGAGGCATCGGGGCGGCCCGAGGCATCGACGGGACACAACACCACCGAGGACAGCCGGTCACCCGACCCGACCGCTTCGAGCACACCGTGACCGGTCAGGACGGTGATGCCCGCCTGCGTCACGCGCCCGGCGAGATCACCGCCCTGCCCCTGCGGCCGCAGGTCCGCCAATGCCGCCACACGCACACCCTGTGCGGCGAGGTCGAGCGCGGCCCGATAACCGTCGGCGTTCGCCGCGAGCACCACGGCTGTGTCCATCGGCCGGACGGCATAACGGTACATCAGGCGCTGTGCGGCGGATGCGAGCATCACACCGGGCAGATCGTTGTTGCGGAACACCGCGGGCTGCTCGAAGGCACCCTGCGCCACGATCACCGCGCGGGCGCGCAGCTTGGTCATGCGGGTCGCGTCCACCAGGGGCACCCAGTGGTCCGTGTACCACCCGGCGGCGAGCGTCCCTGGCCGCAGGCTCACGTTGGGCAGGGCTGCCAGCCGGGCCTCGAGGTCCCGCAGGAGCGCAACAGACTCCGCGTCCCCACCGCGCTGGTAGCCGAGGCTGCCGCCGAGGCGGGCGTTCTCGTCCACGACCACCACCCGGGCGCCCGCCTGCGCCGCCGCCAGCGCCGCGCTCAGCCCGGAGGCGCCTCCGCCCACCACCAGGACGTCGGTGAAGTCGTAACGCTTCGGCGTGCGGATGTGGGGCGTCGAGAAATCGAGCCGGCCCAGGCCGGTGACCTTGCGGAACACCCGCTCCCAGCGGTCGGCGTGGCGCGCCGGCTTGTGGAACGCCTTGTAGTAGAACCCGACGGGCAGGAAGGCGGACAGGCGGTCGAAGATCCGCAACCGGTCGCGCGCCACCCCGCCCGAGGTGTTGACCGCCTCCAGCGCCATCCCGGGCTCGAGCGGCTCGACGTCGGCCCGCAGATTGAGCCGCTGCCCGGCCTGCATGAGGGTGTTGACGTCGTGCTGCGCCATGGACAACACACCGCGCGGCCGGTGGTACTTGAAGCTGCGTCCGAGCACCCGGACCCCAGCAGCCCAGAGCGCGCTTGCGGGCACGTCACCGGCGAAGCCGCGGAAGCCCTGCCCCTCGAAAGTGAAGTCCAGTTCGCGGCTGCGATCGATCCACTCGCCCTCGACCCGGGGCAGACGGCGGCTCATTGCGCCCCTCCCTGCGCAGCATCCTCGCCCGGCAGCCAGGTGCGCAGCACCCGGTCGGCCACGACGTCGCGCTCCGCCAGGAACCACGTTCCGCTGGCGATGTGATACCACCACTCGATCTTCACGCCCGGAATGCCGCTGCGATTGAACACGTAGTCGGCCCACTCGGCGTCGGTACAGGAAGGCTCGGGCATGGGGCGCACCTCGCCCCCGTACACGAACTCCGACACCGGCCGCGGCCCGTTGACGGGACAGGTCATGATCTTCAAGCCGCCCTCCCCGCCGCCGGGTGCGGCCCGGAGTGCGCGGCGCGGAGAGCCGCGGTCGCCTCAGTGACCGACACTGGCGGCCCCCTTCTCTCCGGTGAGTTCGTAGCGCTCGAAGCGGGACAGGCCAAAGCCCCGGATCAGCGGATGGTCCTCATCCTTCGCCACCGTGTGGGACATGGTCTTGCCACACACCGGCGTGGCCTTGAAGCCCCAGGTGCCCCAGCCCGAATCGATGTAGAAGCCCTCGACCGGCGTCTTCCCCATGATCGGCGCGAAGTCGGGCGTCATGTCCGCCATGCCCGCCCACTGCCGGTTGACCCGGGCGTGCGACAGGAAGGGGAACATGTCGAGCATGTGGGCCGACAGCCCTTCCACGAAATCCAGCGTCGAGCGCGTCGACTGCACCTCGTAGGGATCGAGCGACGCGCCCATCACGAGCTCGCCGCGCGCGGATTGGCTCACGTAGATGTGCAGGCTCCCGGACACGAGAATCGGGTCGAGCCAGGGCTTCATGGGCTCGGTCACCATCGCCTGGAGCGGGTGCACATAGATCGGCGTGCGCAGCCCCACCATGTGCGTGACCCGAGGGGTGAAACCCGCTACGGCGCTGAGCACCTTGCGCGTCGAAATGTAGCCGCGGGAGGTGTGCACACCGCGCACCCGGCCGCCTTGCACGTCGATGCCCGTGACCTCGGTCTTCTGGTGGATCTCCACCCCGCGCTGGTCGGCGCCACGACCGTAGCCCCAGGCCACGGCGTCATGCCGCGCGATGGCACCGGGGGCGTGGTAGAGCGCCCCCAGGATGGGGGCGTGACCGCCGCAGGACAGGTCGATCTGCGGACAGGCTTCCTTCACCGCCTCGGGACCCACGAGTTCGCTGTTCACGCCCAGATGCTTGTTGACCTCGGCGCGCCAGCGCATCGTGCGGACGGCGGAATCGGTGTGCGCCAGGGTGAAGTGCCCCCGGTTGGCGTAGAAGAGGTTCAGATCGAAGTCGACCGCGAGGTCCTGCCACAGGCGCACCGACTCGTCGTAGAACGCGACGCCCTCTGGCGTGAGGTAGTTCGAGCGGATGATGGTGGTGTTGCGGCCGGTGTTGCCGCCACCGATGTAGCCGCGCTCCAGCACCGCGATGTTGCGGATGCCGTGGTCCCGCGCGAGGTAGTAGGCGCTGGCCAGGCCGTGCCCGCCGGCGCCGATGATCACGACGTCGTAGCTGTCCTTCAGGCGGTCGTGCTGCCGGAACATCCGCGGTTCCGGATGTTTCGACGAGAGGGCGAATCGGAGCAGCTGGTAGGCCATGGCAACCTTCAGGACCGGGCTTGCGCAGCGGCCGGGCGGACGCCCGATGCAACAGTGGACAGAGAGAGAGACATCGGCTGCGGGTGTGAACGGAGACCGTGACTGCCTGCGGAGTTTTCTCCACAGGCAACTTTTTTTCATTAATATGCCTCCCCGCCTTCAGGGGGTCAACCCTTTTCGCGCGTTTTTTTCGCGGCGACGCCGTGTGCATCTGCTGTCGGAGCACGCATGCCGGACGGTCGGCTGCACAGGCGGCGGAGTACCATTGCCGGAGGTGTTCGGCGCCCGGACCGCGGCGCGGCGCCCGTGAGCGAGGAGGACGACCCATGACCGACGTGACCCGACGCCGCTTCGTGCTCGGAGCCACCAGCCTGCCTCTGGTTGCTGGAGTGGGCGGCGCCCGCGGCGCCAACAAGGCGGAGTTCGTCTACAAGTACGGCAACGACGTGCCGCCGACGCATCCGGTCACACTCCGGGCGCAGGAGGCCGCGTCGCGGATCCTCGAGGAGTCGGGCGGGCGGCTGGAAATCCGCGTCTTCCCGAACAACCAGCTCGGCGGGAGCACCGACCTGATGTCGCAGCTGCGCTCGGGCGCGCTGGAGATGTTCACCCTGTCGGGCAGCATTCTGGCCACGCTGGCCAAGCCCACGTCCATCAACGCCGTTGGCTACGCCTTCCCCGATCGCACCCGGGTCTGGGACGCCCTCGATGGCGAACTCGGGCGCTTCCAGCGGGGTGTGATCTCGAAGCTCGGTCTGCATGCTCTCGAGCGCGTATGGGAGAACGGCTTCCGCCAGATCACCACCAGCACCCACCCGATCCACGCGCCGGAGGACCTGCGCGGCTTCAAGATCCGCGTCCCGGTGAGCCCGCAGGCGGTGTCGCTGTTCAAGGCTCTTGGCGCATCGCCGACCGCGGTCAACCTGACCGAGGTCTATTCTGCGCTGCAGACCCGGGTGGTGGACGGCCAGGAGAACTCGCTGCAGCTCATCGAGCTGTCACGCTTTCAGGAAGTGCAGAAGTACGTTTCCATCACCAACCATTCCTGGGACGGATTCTTCTTCACCTTCAATGCCCGGGCATGGTCCCGCCTGCCCTCCAACCTGCAGGACATCGTGGCGAAGCACATGAACGC
>JBEICA010000311.1:0-4014 GCA_040373665.1 Burkholderiales bacterium
CGCGGTGCAGTTCCTGCATGAGGAAGTCCAGGCGCTTGCTGACCGCGCCTCCCTTGGTCAGGACGCGACGCAACTCCGCCAGATGGGTGTTCAGGCGGGACAACTCCTCGTCGACGTCGATGCGCGAGGCGTAGAGCACGACCTCCTGGCGGATGCGCTCCTCCTCGAGCGAGACGCCGGCCTCGCGCATGCGCTGTGCGAAGCGCTCCTGCTGCGCGGCCACCAGTTGCGGGATACGCGGTGCGACTTCGCGCACCAGTTCCTCCATGCGCCCGGCGCGCTCGAGCAGAAGCTGGGTGAGCTTGCCACCCTCGCGGCCGCGGCTGGCACTGAAGTCCTCGAGCGCCGTGGCCAGCAGCCCGAGCGTGGTCTCGCGCAATTCCTCCATGGGCAGGGAGTCGCCGCCGAACATTCCCGGCCAGCGCAGCACGTCGCTGACACCCAGCCGCGGCGCGGCGGGCAGGCGTTCGAGTACCTCGGTCTCGAGCTCGGCGAGCTTGTCCAGCAGGGGGCGGTTCAGCTCCAGCAGCGAGGGTGCTGCCGTACCGCGGTTGAGGCTGATGCGACACTCCAGCTTGCCGCGCGAAAGACGCGCCGCCAGCAGTTCGCGCATGGCGGGCTCGAAGGCCCGGAATTCCTCCGCTGCGCGGAACGACAGGTCCAGATAGCGGTGGTTGACCGAACGCAGTTCCAGCGTCAGGGTACCGACGGGGAGGTCGCGCGTCACGGCCGCGTAGCCGGTCATGCTGAAGATCATCGGGTGTGCTTTACAGGGGGAGGGTTGACGTCGAGAATCCGCGTCGAACGATAGCATGGCATGTGGCCTGCCACCCGCCGCCCGTCGTCCCCCCGACACCCGCGTCAATTTCCCGAGACTCCATGAGACCCAGCGGCCGCGCCTTTCACGAACTTCGTCCGGTTTCCATCCAGCGCAGCTTCACGCGGCATGCCGAGGGCTCCGTGCTCATCGCCTATGGCGATACCCGTGTGCTGTGCACCGCCTCGGTGGAGGAGAAGGTGCCGCCCTTCCTGAAGGGGCGCGGGCAGGGCTGGGTGACGGCCGAGTACGGCATGCTGCCGCGCTCGACCCACACGCGCTCGGACCGTGAGGCGGCTCGTGGCAAGCAGTCCGGGCGTACCCAGGAGATCCAGCGGCTCATCGGGCGCAGCCTGCGCGCGGTGGTGGACCTCGAGGGGCTGGGCGAGCGCAGCATCCAGATCGACTGCGACGTGCTCCAGGCGGATGGTGGCACGCGCACCGCCAGCATCACCGGCGCTTTCGTGGCCCTGCACGATGCCCTCACCCGCCTGCTGGACGAGGGCCGGGTCGGGCGCCTGCCGCTGCACGATTTCATCGCCGCGGTGTCGGTGGGCGTGGTCGACGGCATCCCCGTGCTGGATCTGGATTACGCCGAGGACTCGGCCTGCGAGACCGACATGAACGTGGTGATGACGGGCGCCGGCCGTCTGGTCGAGGTGCAGGGCACGGCCGAGGGCACGCCTTTCTCGCGCGCCGAACTCGACGCCATGCTCGACCTCGCCCAGGACGGTATCGCCGCGCTGGTGCGGGCGCAGCGTGCGGCGCTGGGGGTGTGAGGTGATCGCACGGCTGGTGGTGGCCAGCAGCAACGCCGGCAAGCTGCGCGAGATCGGACAGATCCTCGCGCCCCTCGGCATCGAACTGCTGCCGCAGGCGACGCTGGGCGTGACCGAGGCCGAGGAGCCGCACGGCACCTTCATCGAGAACGCGCTGGCCAAGGCGCGCCACGCTGCCCGGGTCAGCGGTCTGCCCGCGCTCGCCGACGACTCCGGCTTGTGCGTTTCCGCCCTCCGCGGTGAGCCGGGGGTGCACTCCGCGCGCTTCGCGGGTGAGCCGAAGGACGATCGTCGCAACAACGAACGTCTGATCGCCCTGATGGCCGGTCAGGCCGACCGGTCCGCCTACTACGCCTGCGTGATGGTGCTGCTGCGCCACCCCGATGACCCCGAGCCCCTCATCGCGCACGGCCGCTGGCACGGCACCATCGTTGCCGAGCCGCGCGGCGACGGCGGCTTCGGCTACGATCCGCACTTCTTCCTCCCCGAACATGGCTGCACCGCAGCCGAGTTGCCGGCGGAGCGCAAGAATGGCATCAGCCACCGCGCCCAGGCGCTGGCCGCCCTGTTCGAGCAGTTGCGCGCGCGCGACGGCCGCTGAGCATCGCCGCGACTCCGGCGCGGCTCTGTTCATTCAGCGGTGAGCACGTCCCGCGCGCTGACTGAGCACCAGCGCAACGACGAACACCGGCAGGCCCGCGCGCGGCAGCCAGTCCATGCCTGCGGCACCGATGATCCAGGCGCCGGTCTCGGCGCCGGCAGCCTGCCCGAGGTAGATGGCCGACGAATTCAGCGCGATCGACACCGAGGCCAGTGCCGGTGCCGCCGCCAGCAGGCGGGCCTGTTGTGCGCTGTTGGCGGAGAAGCAGCCCAGGCCCCAGAGAGACAGGCCAAGCAGCATCGGCAGCGCGCCAAATCCCCCGGCAGCGATGACCACCTGTCCCGCAAACATGCAGCCGATGGCGAGCGTGGTCGCGTGTCGTGGACCGATGCGGTCCATCAGACGCATGGCGACGACGTTGCCGGCGATGCCGCACAGACCGAACAGACCCAGGGCAAGCGCCACCAGGGTGGTACCAGCGCCGGTGCGTTGCTCGAGCACGGGGGTGAGGTAGGCGAACAGGATGAACTGCGCCCACGAATGGATCGCTGTCAGCGTCACCAGGGCGGGCACAGCCCGGTCACGGACCAGAGCCCGCCACGCCCCGCCGTCGATGGCGGGCGTGTGCAGCCGCGCCGGGAGCGTGCGCCACACCCAGGCGGCCTGCAGGATGGCGGCGATGGCCACCAGCCAGAAGGCGGCCCACCAGCCGATGGTCTGGGCCATCCAGGCGGTCAGGGGCGTTCCGGCCACGGCGGCGATGCCCCAGCCGAGGAAAACGAAGGCGACGGCACCGCCCTGTCTCGCGGGAGGTACCAGCAGTCGGGTGATGCCGGCTGCCTGCGAGGTGAACAGTCCGGCCACCAGGGCCGAGGCCACGCGTGTTGCCAGCATCGACTCGTACGAGGTGGCCAGCGCCGAGGCGGCATGACCTGCAGCGAACACCAGGAGGGCGGCGGTGAGCAGGACCCGACGGTCCATCCGGCTCAGCCACGCGGCGAGCAGTGGCGTCATGACGCACACCGTGGCGGCGAAGGCGGCGATCAGACGCCCGCCGGCGGGGAGGTCGATCTGCAGCCCGCGGGTCAGGGCAGGCAGAGTGCCCGGCACGACCATGGTGCCGGTACCGACGACCACGTTGCCCAGGCACAGCGCGAGCAGCCTCGGGTCGATCATCGATGCCGGGCGACCCCTGGGTCGGATGAAGACGACGTCAGAGTGCCACCTGCCCGTCGTGGCTTACTTGCGCTTGGCCTTGCGGGCCTTGGCTGTCCCTTTTGCCAGGGCCGGCGCGGGCGCGGTGGCCGTCTGGCTGGGGCGCGGGCTGCCCGGCTTGCCCTGCTGGCGGAACAACTCGCTGATCATGCCTGCGGCGCCGGAGGGCACGGTGGTGGCCGGCGCAGGGTTCTTGCCCGGCACGGCGGCGGGTTTCGAAACCGTCCTGTCAGGCAGGCTGGCCGGCGTCGCAGCCGATTTGCCGATGGTCGGTGATGCGGCTGTCGGGGTCCTGGTCGTCGCAGGCCGGGCGGTACCCGATTTCGTTCGGGCGGTCGATCCTGCCTTCGCGGGGGCTGTCGCCGCGGCGGCGCCCGCGGCGCGGGGCTTGCGCGTGATCGCAGCGGTGGCTCCGCTGGCGGCCTGCGGTGCGGGTTTGGGCCTGGCGGGGGCTGGTGCGGCCTTGGTGACCGACCCGGTCGCGCCGGCTTTCCGGCGTGCCGGGACGCGCGGCGTGGTCGCCGGGCCCGGGGGCGTGACGCGGGCTGCCGTCGTCGTCGCGCCGCCGCTCGGTGCACGGGCGGGCGCCGGCGCAGCGACCG
>JBEICA010000394.1:0-2516 GCA_040373665.1 Burkholderiales bacterium
ACCGAGCAAAACCATCAGGGCCGGTGCCAAAGATGGGAAGCCCATTCATGATTCGCCATGCCGACAGCCAGTACTCCTGCCGGATATCGAAGGTACTTTCCGACCAAAGGCGGGCCAAGGGCCCAACGCCGAAGAAGGACGCGACTAGCAGCAAGGCCCCCGAAACCACGACCACGCCAGCCGCCGCGAGCCCCGCAACGCGAAATTTGCCTCGGTAGAGCAGTGCGTAGGCGACTCCGAGGCCGACCAGCCCGGCTGCCAAAGCCGCAGGCCCTTGCTGCGCTTCCGTGAGCACTGACAACACGGCTAGGACGGCAAAGAGCACCCCAGCCCAGATCCGCTGCCAGAGCGCCGCCTTCGTCAGTGCTCGACCGAGCGCAAGGACACCGAGAATCGCGAAGTAGCCGGAGGCAAAGTTGGTGTTACCCATCAACCCTGTGACAGAGCCTCCCACCCCGCCCTCGGGGAAGTTGACGCCTACTGCCTGAAGGAGGCCGATCGCCGCAACGATCGTGGCTCCACCGAACATCCACGTGATCGCGCGGGCGACCTCCTCTCGAGTCAGCGTGACCGCACCGAGCAGCAGGATGGCGGCTCCCAGCCAAGCGAGCCAACCGTCACCTCGTCCCCACCATCCAAAGAGGCTGACAGCCCACGGAGCGCCGCTGGCGAAGGTTGAAACAAGACCCCAGACGACGATGCCGGCGGCCGCAGCTGTGACAACCAATACAGGAGCTGATCGAACCGATCGCTTCTTCCATCGAGCAACAACCGCAGGCACTAGCGCAAGCGCCCCAGCCACCAAGACCAGCAGTTTTGGGTAGGTGAGGGGATCCGCCAGGCCAGGCATGTAGGCGACTGCCACGAGTGCAGCCACGATTCCCAGGCCATCAGCCAGGCCAAGTCTGCGCATTTCGGTCCTCATCAGCCGTGTTCACACCTGAGCGGAGACTATCGCGATGTGCGTAGTCAGCGCCGAGGAGTGCTCCATCTCCAGGGGTTGCCGTGGGAGACTTGCGAGGTGTCCGTCAAGCAGGCCATCCGAGAATCCCTGGAACTCCTGGACCCCAGGGACCGAAGGCTATTGCTCGTGGCCATGCTTATCCAAGTAGCCACCTCGGCCCTTGACTTACTGGGAGTGCTCCTCCTGGGTCTTGTCGGCGCCCTCGCTGTGACGACGGTCCAGTCACAGCCAACTCCTCAAGCTGTTGTGGCCCTGACAGACGCCCTCGGACTGGGCGGACTATCCGATCAGGGGCTTGTCGTGGCCTTCGCAGGCGCTGCAGCCTTGGTACTGCTGACAAAGAGCGTGGTCTCCTCTTTGCTTACACGTCGGGTGTTTACGTTTCTGGCGAATCGCCAGGCGATGATCTCAGCTCGATTGGCACGAGAGCTACTGTCGCGGCCCCTTACGTTCCTGCAGAGGCGGTCCAGCCAAGAGACCGCTTACGCCCTGATTCAAGGCGCGGGAGCTGCAACGATCTCGGTCCTTGGGCAACTTGTCATCGTGGTATCCGAAGTGGCGGTACTCTCCGTGCTCGGTATTGCCCTACTGATGATTGATCCTCTGGTCACGCTTGGCGCCATCTGCTTCTTTTCACTTCTGGCAATCCTGCTTCAAAGGCTCATGGGATCTTGGGCGTCTCACCTGGGCCACACAGGGGCGCGGGCGGATATCGGCTCGCTCAACGCAATCCAGGACGCCCTGTCGACCTATCGAGAAATCTCGGTTCTTCATCGCCGTGAATGGTACGTGGAGAGATTCAAGGAGCTGCGATGGACGTCTGCGAGTGTGGCAGCAGACAGATCCTTTCTGTTGCAGGTTCCGAAGTACGTGTTCGAAGCCGCGCTTGTGATCGGAGGTGTAGCACTTGCCGGGATACTCTTCGTGACAAAAGACAGTGTCGCTGCCGTCGGCACGCTGGCCCTGTTCCTTGCAGCGGCGTCCCGGGTCATGCCCTCCCTCTTACGATTGCAGGGGGCAGCCTTGACGCTACGAGATAACGCATCTGCTGCCGCCCCAACCTTCGAGTTGGCCAAAGACCTGTCAAGCCAGCCCCCAAGCCGGATCTCAATCGCACAGGCGACTTCAGAAGATACGGCGGGCGTTACGACGACCGCGCAATCCCCCCTGGGGATTGACGTGGAGCGTGTGTGCTTTACCTATCCTGGAGCTGCACGACCAGCGTTGGAGGACGTATCTGTTCGACTCCAGGCCGGCGAAACGCTGGCACTCATTGGGCGCTCTGGTGCTGGCAAGTCCACGCTGGCCGACGTCATCCTCGGAATCCTCGAACCGGATTCGGGCAACGTCCGGTTGGGCCCGTACGACCCAAGACGATGGATTGCCGAGCAGCCCGGTCGAGTGGCCTACGTACCTCAAGCTGTTGGCCTAGTGAATGGCACCATCCGGGAGAACGTAGCGCTCGCTCTACGTCCCGGGCGCGTAACTGACGAGCAGGTCTGGTCGGCCATCGATCAGGCCCACCTGATTCAGGCCTTTGAGACGGCCCCTG
>JBEICA010000079.1:0-13793 GCA_040373665.1 Burkholderiales bacterium
CCACCGTTTCGAGAACTCGTAGCCGGCAAACACCGGCTGCCAGTAGGGCTCGGTGGTGCGGCCGAGATCGATCGCCGCGCCGATCGCCGGCACGTGCGAGGTGTAGACCGATGCGGTGATGCGGGCCATGGTCAGCCCCCTCCCGCGGCCGCGCTGCCGCCCTGGGGCTGGCGATGCGGCTGCGCGTCGCCGTCCTCGCCGAGGCGGCGGTTGCCCTCGGGCGAGCGGCCCCCGGCGAGCATCATGGCGCGGTATTCGACCTCGCTCATGCCGGTCATGCTGCCGGCCATCTGCTGGAACGAGAGGCCGTCGGTGGCACCGATCTTGGCCAGGAAATAGATGTTGCCGCCGGCGCGCATGCACCGGTTGAGGTCACGCGCCAGGACCGCCTGCTTCTGCTCCTCGGTCATGGGCCACTCGTCCAGGTAGGCGCGCTCGTCGGCCTTGAAGCGCGCGCGGTTGTCCGCCTTCATCAGCGACATGCAGAACTGGTTGAGCCAGTAGCCCCGCCGAGCCTGATCGGCGTCGAAGATGATGGTCCCGGGAATGTCCAGGTAGGGCTTGTCGAGGGCCATGCTCAGCACGCCTCGGGCCAGTAGAGCCGCATCGGGTTGTCGACCAGCAGCCGGTGCTGCAGCGCCGGCGTGGTGGCGATGTGGGGGATGAAGTCGACCAGCAGGCCGTCGTCCGGCATGTGGTGCTTCAGGTTCGGGTGGGGCCAGTCCGTGCCCCACAGGACCCGGTCCGGGAAGGTCTCCACGATGCGCCGGGCGAAGGGGACGACGTCGCGATAGGGCGCGCGCTCGGTGCCGAGGGCTGGCGGCCCGCCCACCGACAGGCGCTCGGGGCAGCTCACCTTCGACCACGCGTTCGGATGCTCTCGCAGGAAGCGTACGAACAGCTCGAATTCGGGGCCGTCCACCGTCTTCGTGACGTCCGGACGACCCATGTGGTCCACCACCACCGCGGTGGGAAGCGCGCCGAAGAAGTCCCACAGCTCCGGCAGATCGCACGCCTCGAAATACACCACCACGTGCCAGCCCAGGGGCGCGATGCGTTGCGCGATCTCCAGCAATTCGTCGCGCGGTGTGAAATCGACCAGACGGCGCACGAAGTTGAAGCGCACGCCGCGCACACCCGCGGCGTGCAGCGCCTGCAGGTCCTCGTCCGTGATGCCGCGCCTGACCGTGGCCACCCCCCGCGCCCGGCCACCCGAGGCGAGGCAGGCATCGACCATGGCCCGGTTGTCGGCGCCGTGGCAGGTGGCCTGGACGATCACGTTGCGGTGGAAGCCGAGGTGGTCGCGCAGCGCGAACAACTGCTCGCGGCTGGCATCGCAGGGGGTGTACTTGCGCTCCGGTGCGTAGGGAAAACGCTCCCCGGGCCCGAAGACGTGGCAATGCGCATCCACGGCGCCCGGCGGTGGCGTGAATCGCGGCTTGCTCGGCCCCTCGAACCAGTCCAGCCAGCCCGGCGTCTTCTCGAAATTCATGTCTGCCCTTCCCTTGCCACCCGGCTCAGCCGGCCGATCCGGATTCGCCTTCGTCCACGCGTGCCGCCAGGATCCGGTCGGCCTCGGTGCGCCAGTCGGCGCTGCGGGCGAACCCGGGCGCGCCCCGCTGGCCGAAACACCCGGCGTCGGCCAGATCGGCCATCCAGGCCTGGCGCTCCGCCGTGCCGCCGGCGGACCACGGCTCGAGTCCCGCCTCTCGTACCGTGACCGCCACCTCCCGCACCTCCTCGGCGCGCCGGCGGCCGTGCTCGATGACGCGCTGGAAGAAGTAGGCGCCCTGCTTTTCCCAGTCGATGCCCGGGAAGGTCTCGCCCAGGGAGGCGATGAGCGCATCCTCGACGCCATAGGCCCGGGCCGTGGTGAAGCTCTCGATCACCATGGCCTCGAGGCCCTTGATCATGATGCTGCGGCACATCTTGGTCGCCGAGGCCACGCCGAGGCGCTCGGAACCCACGCGCGGCCCGAAGCCCAGCGCCTGGAGCGCAGGCAGCAGCGCCCGGGCATGCGGTCCGCCGAGGATCAGCGGCACGCGGATGCGGTAGGGCGGCACCGAGGTCATCACCGCACCCTCGACGTAACGCCCGGCGGCACCATCGATCACGCCGGCGGCCCGGATCTTCGCGCCCGGCGAGGCGGAATTGAAATCCAGGAAGAACGCCCCGGGCCCCATGCCGGGTGCGCACGCCTGGGCGACCGGCACCGCCTGACTCGCCGTCACGGCCGACACCACCAGGTCGGCGCCCGCGGCGAGCGTCCGATGCGAGTCCGCGAGTTCCACCTGCTGCGCGGCGGCGTGCTCGCGCATCGCGTCACCGGCCCTGTCGGCGAGCTTCCGGTCGTAGGCGCGCACCGACACGCCCATGGCGCGCAGGTCCTCCGCCAGGATGCGGCCGACCTCGCCGTAGCCCACCAGCGCGACCTTCCAGCGCAGGGGATCGGGACCGGGAAAGCCGTCGTGCATCGCGTCAGTCCACGTAACGCAGCCCGGCCTTCGCCAGCGGCTCGCGCATCCGGTACATGTCCAGCCCGAGTTCACCGGCGGCCAGGCGGGCGCGCTTGTCGCCCTCGTTCGCCTCGCGGGCCGTGGCGGCCACCAGCACCTCCTCGGCACGCCCGGCCGGAACACACACCACCCCGTCGTCGTCCGCCACGAGCACGTCGCCAGGGGTCACCAGCATGCCGGCGCACACCACGGGAATGTTGACCGACCCCAGCGTCGCCTTGATCGTGCCCTTGGCGGAGATGCACTTGCTCCACACCGGAAACTGCATCTCGGTCAGGGTGCGCACGTCCCGGACGCCGGCGTCGATGACCAGGGCGCGCGCGCCGCGCGCGCGGAAACTGGTGGCCAGCAGGTCGCCGAAATAGCCGTCGCCGCACTCCGCGGTCACCGCCGCGACCACGATGTCCCCCGGACGGATGTGTTCCGCCACGACGTGCATCATCCAGTTGTCCCCGGGATGCAGCAGAACGGTCACCGCGGTGCCGGACACCTGGGCCCCTGCGTACACCGGACGCATGTAGGGCTTGAGCAGACCGACCCGGCCCATCGCCTCGTGCACCGTGGCCGAGCCGAAGGCGGCCAGGGCGTCGGCGGCGTCGCGGCCGGCGCGCCGGATGTTGCGATAGACGACTCCGAGTTCGTACATGATGGGCTCCGCATGAACCTCAGGGGGTGGATGAACGACGGATGTTGCCACGAGGCGCACCGCGCGTTTCCCGGCCGACCGTGGCGGCTGCTGCGCGCCGCAGGAGCCTCGGGTCGCACGACGCCTGCGGCGGGCGCCCGCGATCCACCGGCACGCGTGCGATGCCGGTCAAAGGCCTCTGGCCTTCAGGGCGGCATCGAGGCGCGGGAAGACACGCCGGGCGTTGCCTTCGAACACCTTGAACCGCGTCGCCGGGTCGAGGTGCGGGGTCGCCAGGAGGTAGCGCTTCGTGTCGTCGTAATGGTGGCCGGTCTCGGGGTCGATGCCGCGCACCGCACCGATCATCTCGGACGCGAACAGGATGTTGTCGACCGGGATCACGCGCGCGAGCAGATCGATCCCCGGCTGGTGGTAGACGCAGGTGTCGAAGAAGACGTTGTTCAGGATGTGGTCGGTCAGCAGCGGCTTCTTCATCTCCTGCGCCAGTCCGCGGAAGCGGCCCCAGTGGTAGGGCACCGCCCCGCCGCCATGCGGGATGAGGAACCTCAGCGTCGGGAAGTCGCGGAACAGGTCGCCCTGGATGCACTGCATCACCGCTGTCGTGTCGGCGTTCAGGTAATGGGCACCGGTGGTGTGGAAGCAGGCGTTGCAGCTCGTGGAGACGTGGATCATCGCCGGGATGTCCAGCTCCACCATCTTCTCGTACAGCGGGTACCAGTGCCGGTCGGTCAGGGGCGGGCTGGTCCAGTGCCCGCCCGAGGGGTCGGGGTTGAGATTGATGCCGACGAAACCGTACTCCCTGACGCAGCGTTCCATCTCGGGGATGCAGGTGCGCGGGTCCACACCGGGCGACTGGGGCAGCATCGCGGCGCCGACGAAGTGCTCCGGGAACATGCGGCTGACGCGGTGGCAGAGCTCGTTGCAGATGGATGCCCAGACGGAGGAGGTGGAGAAGTCGCCGATGTGGTGGGCCATGAAGCTCGCCCGCGGACTGAAGATCGTGATGTCCGAGCCCCGCTCGCGCATGAATCTCAGCTGGTTGGTCTCGATCGATTCCCGCAGCTCGTCGTCGCTGATGCGCAGGCTGGCCGGGTCGGGGACCCGGGAGGGGTCGGACAGCGCGGCGATCTGCAGGTCGCGCCACTGGCCGAGGGCAGCGGGCGCCGTCGTGTAGTGGCCGTGCACGTCGATGATCAGGGGTTCGCGGTCCATGTCGGCGGTTCCTCCTCGGGTTGCAACGGCCATGTCGGACGGACTCAGGCGCCAGGCCAGATGCGGTGCGGGATCATCACCTCGCCGCGCATGATCAGCCTGGCGGTGCGCAGCAGTGCCGATTCGGTGACCACCCGGCCGCCCGGCACCCCGGGTGCCTCGCGGCTGGCGAGCGCGACGCTGAACTCGCCGGTCGGGTGTTCCACCGAGACCCGGCTGCGGCCGTCCGCCGGCGGGGGCAACTGTGCCACGTCATCGCACACGGTGCCGCGCAGGACGCTGGCGGTGGCCACCGTGACCGCGGCCAGAACGCCGATGGCATCGTGGCACACATGCGGGATGAAGCTGCGCGTGGTCAGGGCGCCACCGTCGCGGGGCGGTGCGATCAGGGTCATCTTGGGGTAGTTGCGTGTCCGCACGTCGCCCAGGCCCATGCGCGGCCCGATCTGCAGCCGCAGGGCCTCGAGCCGGCGCTTGAGGTGTTCGTCGGCGTTCATGTCTCCCACCGACTCGTAGCCGCTGCAGCCGAGGTCTGCGGCGCGCATCAGCACCAGCGGCATGCCATTGTCGATGCAGGTGACCTCGAGGGTGAAGTCGTCGAAGTCCGCGCCGGTCACGGTGATGGTGTCGCGCACGTTTCCCGTCGGCAGCAGACCGGGGCAGACCGAGCCGGCGGTGTCGAGGAAGTTGATCGAGATGGGCGCCGCCGTCCCCGGCACGCCGTCGATGCGGGCCTCGCCCTCGTACTCCACATGCCGCCGGCCGTCCTGGCCCAGGGGGGTCGGCACCGTGATGTCGCACTGCATCCCGGTGTTCAGCGTCAGGACGCGGAAGGTGCTGGTGTCGCCGCGCGGCACGACCAGGCCGGATTCGAGGGCGAAGGGCACCACCGCGGCGAGCATGTTGCCGCAGTTCGGTGTCGTGTCGACGGTGTCCTTGTCCGGCTGCAGCTGCGCGAACAGGAAATCGACGTCCACGCCCGGCAGGGTGCCGGGCCGGACGATGCCGACCTTGCTGGTGAGCGGGTGCGCTCCGCCCAGTCCGTCGATCTGGCGCCGATCGGGCGAGCCCATGGCGGCGAGCAGCACCCGGTCCCGGGTGGCCGTGTCCGATGGCAGGTCGGACGCCCGGAAGAACGGGCCGCGCGAAGTGCCGCCACGCATGAACAGGCAGGGGATGGACGTCTGAATCATTGAATTCTCCAACCACCCGGCAGGCGGGGCAATCCGCACCGCCGGCCAAGCGAGCGACGAAAGCCCGGACCGACCACCGCGCGCTCCCTGGCGGGACGTGAAGCGAGCCGGGCCGCATTCTCCACCACGGCGCGCCGTTTCGCGAGGGGCCTGTTGCCGCGCCCCCCGGAGCTCAGCGGTCCCCGTCCCGCGACGCGGGCACCGCCGCCATGCTCTGGCGACGCCAGCGGTGTGGACTCATCCCCATGCGGCGCTTGAAGAAGCGCGAGAAATACGCCGGGTCCTCGAAGCCCAGTTCCAACGCCAGATTGGCCACCGGCGCGGCGACGTAGACCAGTCGGCGGCAGGCCTCGCGCAGCAGCCGGTCGTGGACCAGCGCGAGCGCACTGCGGCCGCTCTGCTCCCGCACCAGGCGGTTGAGCCGCGCGGGACTGACGCCGAGGCGGTCGGCATAGCGTGCCACCGACCAGTGCTCCAGGAAGTGCTCTTCCACTGCCAACAGGAAGCGCGTGAACAGCGCACGATGACCGCGCCCGGCAGCTTCGCCCAGCCCCGCCTGCTCCTGGACGGCACGTTCCCTGGCCAGGCGCCAGAGGATTGCCCGCGCCAGCCAGGCGGGCACGGGCGAACCGTCACCCCCTGGCTCCGACACCTCGGCCGCGAGCGAGTGGAACAGCGCGTCCAGGCGCGAAGCGCCCTCCCCGCCCGCCTCCATGCCCAGCACCGTCGGCGAAGCGAACAGCGCGGCGAAGGCATCCCCGGTGAGACCGGCGTCACCCTCGACCATGAAGCGCCCGCTCAGCGTCAACACGAAGCCGTCGACCTCGGGCGCGAAGCGGAAGCCGTGCACCACGCCGGGCGGCACCAGGATGGCGGCTGGCCCGAGGACGACCACACTGCGCTCGTCCAGCCGGGTACGCGCCTCTCCGGCGTGGATCCACAGCACCTGGAACAGTCCCTGGTGCAGGTGGGGGTCGATCTCCCACTGGTAGCGGTGGCTGCGCAGCCGCACCTCCTCCACGTGCAGCATGTCGACCGCGGGCGAGGCGGTCTCGCCGTAGAGCGCGAAGCGCGGCACCGGACTGACTTTCATGTCGTCGAGTTTGAACCAAAAGTGCAATTTTCGGCAGGCAAAAATGCACTGCGCCGTCTGCTCGTACCGCCTAGATTCGGGGTCTGGCCAATCCGAGGACGCATCGTGGGCAGCTTTCGGTTCGATCCCTACTCTCCCGCCGTCGACGCGGACCCGTTTCCCTACTACCGCCGACTGCGGGACGAGTTCCCGTGCCTGTGGAGCGAGGAGGCGCAGATGTGGATCCTGTCCCGCTACGCCGACATCGTCAGTGCCGGGCAGGACTGGCAGACCTACTCCTCGGCCAGCGGCAATCTCATGACCGAATTGCCGGGCCGCGCCGGTTCCACGCTGGGCAGTTCGGACCCGCCCAAGCACGACCGCCTGCGCGGCCTGATCCAGCACCCCTTCCTGAAGCGAAACCTGACCGCACTCGAAGGACACATCCGCGAGGTGGCGGCGTCGGTGTTCGGCCAGCTGCGCGACCAGCCAGAGTTCGATTTCAAGGACGTCTCCTCCCAGTTCACGGTCAAGGTGCTCATGGCGGCGCTTGGCCTGCCCATGGGCGACGAGGCCATCGTCGACGAGCAGGTGGTGAGGGACAACGCCGTGCTGATGGTGCAGTCCGATGCGCGCACCCGGGCGAAGGGGCCGGAACACCTCGCCGCCTACCAGTGGATGCAGGACTACGCGGCCCAGGTCATCGCCATGCGCCGTGCCAACCCTCGCGACGATCTCATCAGCCATTTCTCCACCGCCGAACTCGATGGCGACCGGCTCGACGAACGCGAGGTGCTGCTCACCACCACGACCCTGATCATGGCGGGCGTGGAGTCGCTGGGCGGGTTCATGATGATGTTCGCCTACAACCTGGCGAGCCACGAGGAGGCCCGGCGCGACGTGGTGGCGGATCCCGGCCTGCTGCCCGATGCCGTGGAGGAGAGCCTGCGCCTGAACACTTCCGCGCAGCGCTTCAAGCGCCGCCTCACCCGGGACGTGGAACTGCACGGCAGCCACATGAAGGCGGGCGACTTCGTCTGCCTCGCCTACGGCGCGGGCAACCGCGACGAGCGCCAGTTTCCCGACCCCGACCGCTATGACATCCGGCGCCGTCCGCGCGGACACCTCGGATTTGGCGGCGGCGTGCACGCCTGCCTGGGCGTGGCCATTGCGCGCATGGCCGTGCGCATCGCCTTCGAGGAGTTCCACCGGGTGGTGCCTCGCTATCACCGTGTCGCCGACCAGCTGCCCTGGATGCCCTCCTCGACCTTCCGCAGCCCGCTGGTGCTGATGCTCGCCGCCGCCTGAGCCACCGCGGCCGCGCTGCCACCCACCGCACTCACAGGAGAAGCCATCATGGCCCACATCACCTACGTCGAAGCCACCGGACAGTCCACCACGGTGGACCTGCCCGATGGCTGGAGTCTCATGCAGGGCGCCGTGGCCAACGGCATCGAGGGCATCGTCGGCGAATGCGGCGGCTCCTGCGCCTGCGCGACCTGCCATTGCTACGTGGACGAAGCCGACCTGGAGCGCCTGCCGCCACCCGCCGAGACCGAACTGGCGATGCTTGCCAACGTCGCGGCCGAGCGACGCGCCACCAGCCGCCTGTCCTGCCAGCTGAAGGCCTCGCCGGCCCTGGACGGGCTCACCCTGCATCTGCCCGACACCCAGGAGTGAATGCCATGCAACCGATCGACACGCAGGATGCGGGTACCCGCTGGAGCCGTTCGTGAGCGCCTCCGGCGAGCGTGCGATGGTGGTGGTCGGCGCCGGCCAGGCGGGGCTCCAGGCCGCGGAGGCACTGCGCACCGCGGGCTGGACCGGTGCCGTGCTGCTGTTCGGGGAGGAGCCCGTCGGCCCCTATCACCGTCCGCCCCTGTCCAAGGCCTTCCTGGCCGGACGCATGGAGATGGCGCAACTGGCCATGCGGGCGCCGGAGGCGCTTGCGCGCAGGCAGATCGAGCTGCGCACCGGTGTGCGGGTGGTCGCCATCGACCGCGTGGCGCGCGAGATCGCGCTGAATGACGGCAGCCGCCTGCCCTACGAGGGTCTGGTGCTCGCCACCGGCGCGCGGGCACGCTCACTGCCCATCCACACCACCGACGTGCGTGGCTTCTTCATCCTGCGTACCCTGGCGGACGCGACCGACCTGAGCGCCGCTCTGTCTGCGTGTGCCCGCGAGGGCCGGCCGCTGGTGGTCGTCGGCGGTGGCTTCATCGGGCTCGAGGTCGCGGCGACGGCCCGCGGCGCCGGCGTCGAGGTGACGGTGCTCGAGGCCGCGCCCCGCCTGCTGGCACGGGTCCTCACACCGGCCTTGTCGCAGTGGTTCGAGGCACTGCATCGCCACCACGGTGTGACTGTACTGACCGACGTGCAGGTCGCGGGTCTGGACACCGACGAATCCGGTGCCGTGATGGCCGTCGCGCTCGCCGATGGCCGGCGGCTGCCCGCGGGTGCCATCCTGGCGGGCGTGGGCGCGGTGGCGAACGATGAACTGGCGCGCGAGGCAGGCCTCGAGTGCGACCGCGGCATCGTTGTCGACGACTGCGGCCGGACCGTCGATCCGTGCATCACCGCGGCCGGCGATTGCACCGCCCGGCGCCTGGCGGATGGTTCCCTGCTGCGACTGGAGTCGGTCAACAACGCCACCGAGCAGGGCCGGGCCGCCGCCCTCGCGCTGCTCGGCCAGGAACGTCCTTTCCGCTCCACGCCCTGGTTCTGGAGCGATCAGTACGACCGCAAGCTGCAGATGGCCGGCCTGTCCGCAGGAGCGGACGAACACGTGCTGCGCGGCAGGCTGGAGGATGGCAGCTTCAGCGTGTTCCATCTTCGGGGCGGGCATCTCGTGGCGGTCGACAGCGTCAACGCACCCAGGGAACACCTGCTGGCGCGCCGGCTGCTCGATGCCGGCGCGAAGCCTGCGGCGGCGCAGTGCGCGGACACCGGTTTCGACCTCGGCACCCTGCTGCCCGCGGCATCCTCGGCCGGTGGTGCGTGACATGCGCGCCGCGCGTTCATGACGGCCGTATGATCGGCCCACCATGCGCTGGTCAGTCGATATAATCGCCGACCGTCGCGGCGCCCGCCCCGCCGGACCCGGCATCAGCTCCGTCGCGGGTGGCACGGACAACACAAAGAGAGGATCGACCCATGATCTGGCAGCAAGTCTACGACCCGTTCAACAACGCGGTCCTGTCCACGCTGTGCGCCGGCATCCCGGTGGTGGTGCTGCTGGGCGGGCTCGCATTCCTGCACCTTTCGGCGCACATGGCCGCCATCTATGGGCTGATCAGCGCCCTGGTGATTGCCATCTTCGTGTTCGGCATGCCCACCTCGATGGCGATGGCGACCGCCGGCTACGGCGCCTTGTTCGGCCTGCTGCCGATCGGCTGGATCGTGCTGAACATCATCTTCCTCTACCAGCTCACCAAGGACAAAGGCTACTTCCAGGTCCTGCAGGACAGCATCGCCAACATCACCGAGGACCGGCGCCTGCAACTGCTGCTGATCGCCTTCGCCTTCGGCGCGTTCTTCGAGGGGGCGGCCGGTTTCGGAACCCCGGTGGCGGTCACGGGCGCCATCCTCATCGGGCTCGGGTTCTCTCCGCTCGCGGCCTCCGGCCTGTCGCTGATCGCCAATACCGCACCGGTCGCCTACGGCGCTCTCGGCACACCGATCATCACGCTGGCCAAGGTGACCGGTCTGGACGAAATGGCGTTGTCGGCGATGGTCGGCCGGCAGTTGCCATTCTTCTCCGTGCTCGTGCCGTTCTGGCTCATCTGGGCCTTCGCCGGCTGGAAGGGCGTCAAGGGTATCTGGCCCGCGATCCTCGTCACCGGGGTCACGTTCGCCATCCCGCAATATCTGATCTCCAACTACCACGGTCCCATGCTGGTCGACGTCGGCGCCGCCATGGTGTCGATGCTCTGCCTGGTGCTGTTCCTGAAGGTGTGGAAACCGAAGGAGGTCTGGACCACCACCAAGCTGCGCGGCCGTGAGTCCGAAGGCGGCGAGGCCGATGCCTCCGCGCGCACCACCTTCACCCGCCATGACACCTCGGTGGTGGTCAAGGCGTGGATTCCCTGGCTCATCCTGACCGTGTTCGTGTTCGCCTGGGGCTTCCCCACGGTGAAGGACTTCCTCAACGGCTCGACCAAGCGCATCGAGATGCTGGAGGACGGCACGAAGAAGGAGGTCAAGGTCCCCTACGCCTGGGACGGCGTCACCAAGCTCGATTTCCCGGTGGCGGGGCTCCACGAGCAGGTCGAGAAGGTGCCCCCGGTGGTGGCGAAGCCGATCAAGGAGAAGGCCGTCTTCACCCTCAACTGGCTCTCGGCGACCGGCAGCGGCATCTTCCTCGCCGCCATCCTGGCCGGGCTGTTCATGGGGTATTCACTCACCGGTCTTCTGCACAAGTACTGGCAGACCATCAAGCTGGTGAAGTACTCGCTGATCACGATCGCCGCCATGCTCTCGCTGGGCTTCGTGACGCGTTACTCCGGAACGGACGCCACGCTCGGTCTCGCCTTCGCGTTCACGGGGGCGTTCTATCCATTCTTCGGCACCATGCTCGGTTGGCTGGGTGTGGCGCTCACCGGATCGGACACGGCGTCCAACGTGCTGTTCGGCGGTCTGCAGCGCATCACCGCGGAGCAGCTGCACCTGAGCCCGGAACTCATGGCTGCGGCCAACAGTTCCGGTGGGGTGATGGGCAAGATGATCGACGCCCAATCCATCGTCGTCGCCTCCACGGCCACCCGCTGGTATGGGCACGAGGGCGACATCCTGCGCTATGTGTTCTGGCACAGCCTGGTGCTGGCAGCGCTGGTCGGCGTGGTGGTGTCCCTTCAGGCCTACGTCTGGCCGTTCACGGAACTGGTGGTACAGGGCGTGGCAGGCGCCGCGGCGCACTGACGGGCGGATCCATGGCGCGGGGCGAGGCCCCGCTCGCCTGTCGGCATCCGGTGTCGACCCCAGGAAAAAAGCCCGCGCGAGCGGGCTTTTTTCTGGAACCGCCTCCCCGGGCAGGGAGGCGGGGACCGGTCGATCAACCTTCGTTCAGCAAGGCCTTCATCGACAGGCGGACCTGACCCTTCTCGTTCACCTCGAGCACCTTCACACGCACGGTCTGACCTTCCTTGAGGTAGTCGGACACGCTGTTGACGCGTTCGTTGGCGATCTGGGAGATGTGCACCATGCCGTCCTTGCCGGGCAGCAGGCTGACGACCGCGCCGAAGTCCAGCAGGCGCAGCACCGTGCCCTCATAGATCCGCCCCACTTCCACCTCGGCGGTGATCTCCTCGATGCGGCGTTTGGCGGCCTCGCCACCCTCGGCAGACACGCAGGCGATGGTGACCGTGCCGTCGTCCTGGATGTCGATCGTGGTGCCCGTCTCCTCGGTGATGCTGCGGATCACGGCGCCGCCCTTGCCGATCACGTCGCGGATCTTCTCGGGCTTGATCTTGATGACCATCATGCGCGGCGCAAAGGTCGACAGCTCCGAGCGCGGCGAATCCAGCGCGCCCTTCATGCGGCCGAGGATGTGCAGCCGGCCTTCCTTCGCCTGCAGCAGGGCGACGTGCATGATCTCCTTGGTGATGCCCTGGATCTTGATGTCCATCTGCAGGGCGGTGATGCCGTTCTCGGTGCCGGCCACCTTGAAGTCCATGTCGCCCAGGTGATCCTCGTCACCGAGGATGTCGGACAGCACGGCAAACCGGTTGCCTTCCTTGATCAGGCCCATGGCGATGCCGGCCACGTGCGACTTCATCGGCACGCCGGCGTCCATCATGGCCAGACAGCCGCCGCACACCGAAGCCATCGAGCTGGAGCCGTTGGACTCCGTGATCTCGGACACCACGCGGAAGGAATAGCCGAACTCCTCGGGGGTGGGCAGCACCGCCACCAGCGCGCGTTTGGCGAGCCGGCCGTGACCGATCTCGCGGCGCTTCGGCGTGCCGACACGACCGGTCTCGCCAGTGGCGTAGGGAGGCATGTTGTAGTGGAACATGAAGCGCTCGGTGTACTCGCCCTGGAGCGCGTCGATGATCTGCTCATCGCGGGCGGTACCGAGGGTCGCGACCACCAGTGCCTGGGTCTCACCCCGGGTGAAAAGGGCGGAACCGTGGGCGCGCGGCAGGATGCCGGTACGGATGCTGATCGGACGCACCGTGCGGGTGTCACGACCATCGATGCGCGGCTCGCCGTCCAGGATCTGGGTGCGCACGATGCGCGCCTCGAGATCGCTGAACAGGTTCTTGACCGTGCGATCGTCGGCCGGCGACTCCGCATCCTTGCACAGCGCCGTCACGACGCGGCTGCGGATCTCGTCAACACGCTGTGAGCGCGCCTGTTTCTGCTTGATCGCGTAGGCGGCGCGGGTGTCCTGCTCGGCCAGTTCGACCAGGCGGGCCACCAGGGCCTCGTCGCGTGCCGGAGGCGCCCAGTCCCACAGCGGCTTGCCGGCCTCTTCCACCAGTTCATGGATGGCGTTGATCACGGCCTGCATCTGGTCGTGCCCGTAGACCACGGCACCCAGCATCACATCCTCGGACAGTTCGTTCGCCTCGGACTCCACCATCAGCACCGCCGCCTGGGTGCCGGCGACGACCAGGTTGAGCTTCGAGGTCTTGAGTTCCGTGAGCGTCGGGTTGAGGATGTACTGGCCGTCGGCGTAGCCCACGCGCGCGGCGCCGATGGGACCGTTGAAAGGAATGCCGGACAGCGCCAGGGCGGCCGACGCCCCGATCATCGCGGGGATGTCGGAATCGATCTCGGGATTCGACGACATCACCGTCGCGACCACCTGCACCTCGTTGTAGAAGCCCTCGGGGAACAGGGGACGGATGGGACGGTCGATGAGGCGCGAGGTCAGCGTCTCTTTCTCGGAGGGACGGCCCTCACGCTTGAAGAAGCCACCGGGGATGCGACCCGCGGCGTACGTACGCTCCTGGTAGTCCACGGTCAGCGGGAAGAAATCCTGGCCGGGCGCCGCGTCTTTCTTGCCGACGGCAGAAACCAGTACCACGGTGTCGTCGAGAGACACCATCACGGCCCCGGAGGCCTGACGGGCGATCTCGCCCGTCTCGATGGTGAGCGTGTGCCGGCCGTACTGGATCGTCTTGCGGGAGATATTGAACATTGTCGTCCTC
>JBEICA010000436.1:0-1724 GCA_040373665.1 Burkholderiales bacterium
CGCCGAAGTCGGCGTGGCCCGGAGTGTCGATGACGTTGATGACCGTCATGCCACCGTCGGGGTGGTGCCGGTGCACGGCGGTGTTCTTGGCCAGGATGGTGATGCCGCGCTCCTTTTCGAGGTCGTTGGAGTCCATCACCCGCTCGGCCACCTGCTGGTGGGCGGCGAAGGTGCCGGACTGGCGCAGGAGCTGGTCGACCAGGGTGGTCTTGCCGTGGTCGACGTGGGCGATGATGGCGATGTTGCGGATCGGACGGGTCACGATGGGGGGCCTTGCGCGGGCGCGCGGTGGGGAAACGATTCAGAGTAACCCGGCATTTTGACGCCGGGATGAACGGATGTCCATGAAAATCTTCGTCAATTGGCACACTCGCCCGACATCCGGCAGCGCCCCTGTGCCGCGCCGGGGGCCGGGTCGGGCCGCCCGGCGAGGCCGGCGCGTCAGGCGCGACGCAGCGACTCCATGGGCGCGGCGGCCAGCACGCCGCGCGTTCCTGCCAGCCCGGCGAGGCACACGCCGACACCGCCGGCACCCAGGCCCGCGAGCCACAGCAGCGCGCTCGGTGTGTAGGGCACGTCCAGCACCTGCCGGGCGAGAACCTGACCCAGACCGGAGGCCCCGAGGGCCGCGAACAGCCCTGCCAGGGCTCCGATGGCGCCGAACTCCACCGCCTGCACGCGCAGGATGCGCCCGCCCGAAGCGCCCAGGGTGCGCAGCAGCGCGGCCTCGTGGCGCCGCTCGTCCTGGGTGGTCTGGATGGCGGCGAACAGCACGAGCATCCCGGCAACCAGCGAAAACAGGAACAGGAACTCCACCGCCCGCACCACCTGCCCCATCATGGTCTGCACCTGGGCGAGGATGGCGGCGACGTCGATGACCAGCAGGTTCGGGAAGCGCGCCACCAGCCGGTCCATGACCGCGCCCTGCTCCGCCGGCAGGTGGAAGCTGGTGACCTGGGTGGCGGGGAAACGGTCCAGCACCCCGGGCGGGGCGAGCACGAAGAAGTTCACGCGGAAGCTGTCCCAGGACACGGTGCGCAGGCTGGTGACCGGCGTTTCCAGACGCTGCCCCTCGATCTGCCAGACCAGCCGGTCGCCGGCGCCGATGCCGAGACTGCGCGCCACGCCGAGTTCCAGCGAGACCTGGGGGTGCTGCCGCCCCCGTCCCCCACCAGCGGCCCGCGACCACGCGGTTGTCCACCTGAGGCTGCACCGCCCAGGAGAGGTTGAACTCCCGGTCCACCAGCCGCCGCGCGCGATCCTCCTGGAAGCTGGCCGCGCTGACAGGCCGGCCGTTGATCTCCACCAGGCGCGCCCTGACCATGGGGTGGAACACCGGCGCTGCACCGCGTTCGCGCGACAGGAATCCGGCCACCTCGGCCACCTGATCGGTCTGGACGTTGACCAGGAAGCGGTTCGGCGCGTCCGGCGGCAGCGAGGCGCGCCAGCTCTCCAGCAGATCGGCGCGGGTGATGGACAACAACAACAGGGCGAGCAGACCGGCGCCGAGCGCCACCACCTGGACCGTGGTGGCGAGGGTGCGTCGGCCCAGATTGGCCAGGCCGAAGCGCCAGACGAACCCGCGGCCGCGCCCGGCGGCGGCGGCGACGCGCACCAGTACCGCGGCGGCCAGCGCGGCGGCGAGTCCCGCCGCCAGCAGACCACCGAGCACGATGCCGGCGAGCTTCAGGTCGCGCGCGTGCCACAGCACCAGCGCCGCCACG
>JBEICA010000052.1:0-16156 GCA_040373665.1 Burkholderiales bacterium
CGACATAGCGCGAGATGGTGGCGTCGGAGAGGGGGCGGAAGCGAACGACCGTGCTGTCGACGCCAGCGGTTTCACGCCCGCTGGCAGTGGCCCGGACACACACCGCGGTATGGAAAGACACCTCGCGGCCGCTCTGCGCTTGCAGTTGGGCGATGGCGTTGGCGCGATCGCCAGGTTTGCCGAGCGGCTGTCCGTCGAGCATGGCGACCTGGTCCGAGCCGATGATCAGGGCGTCATGGCCGGGCTCAACGGCCCGCGCCTTGGCGGCCGCCAACCGGACGGCGGTGTCCAGCGGCGCCTCCCCGGGCAGGGGCGTCTCGTCCACCCCGGGTGCGAGGCAGGAGAAAGGCACGCCCAGCCGCGTCAGCAATTCCCTGCGGTAGCGCGAGGTCGAGGCGAGGATGAGGGTCGGGAGGGTCATGCCTGGGCTCCAGCGGCGTTGTAGGGGGGGTGCGCCAGCCAAAGGCGCGCAGCGAGCCTGCGTTCCCGGCGGGTTTCGAGCGCCGCGCCGCGCCGGCGGGAGGCAGACCCGCGGTACTCTTCCCGGTGCCGGGTCCGTTGAACTGTCTGACCTAGTCTTTTGACCATACAGGGAAATCGTCGTAACATGGCGGGCTTATGTCTCGCGCGTCAAGCATCAAGGCTACAGAATTCGCGCAGCTCGAAAAAGAGCTCGCAGGCACCTGCACTCCGGGGTCGCTCGAGCGGCTGGCCCCCATGCTCGGTGGCGATGACGGGTGCGTGGAGTACAGTCTCAAGGGCTTCGTCAGGCGCGACGACAAACCGTCGATCCGGTTGAGCGTGCGAGCGGCAGTGACGCTGCAATGCCAGCGATGCCTCGAACCCCTGCCGGTGGAGGTGTCGTCGACGCGTGAGCTCGTGTTCGTGCCCTCGGCGCGGTTGTCCGCCTTCGAGGACGAGGAGGAAGACGCAGATTATCTTCCACTCGAGGACGCGATCGATCCCTTGGGGGTGGTGGAAGATGAAGTGCTGCTGGTGCTGCCCATCGCGCCGCGGCACCCGGAAGGAAGTTGCGCAGCGTCGACTCCGGTGGTCGGACGGGCGCCGGATGATTTGCATTGAACAGAGCCCAGCGGGGCCAAGGAGAATCGACATGGCAGTCCAGCAGAACAAGAAATCCCCCTCCAAGCGCGGCATGCACCGTTCCCACGATTTCCTGACCAATCCCCCGCTGGCGGTCGAGCCCACCACGGGCGAGGTGCATCTGCGTCACCACATCAGCCCCAGCGGTTACTACCGCGGACGCAAGATCCTCAAGACCAAGGCAGACTGAAGGCGGGATGCACCATTGCCGCGGCGCACCCGGGTGCCGCGGCGCATCGCGGAGCGCGGGACCCACGTCAAGCCGCACCCGTCGGGTGCCTGCTGAGCCGACCGCGCCCAAGCCCAGACCTCTGCCTCGGGGGACGTCCACTTGACGGTTCGAATCGCGATCGACTGCATGGGCGGGGACCACGGGCCCCGCGTCACCGTCCCGGCCGCGGTGAAGTTCCTGGAACACACCCCTGACGCGACCATGATTCTGGTGGGACGCGAGGAAGATCTTCGTGCCCAGTTGTCAGCCGCCGGCGTGGCGGCGTCGGACCGCCTCCGCATCCATCACGCGCCGGAGCTGGTCCACATGGACGAGCCGCCGGCGAGCGCCCTGCGGAACAAACGCGACTCCTCGATGCGGGTCGCGATCGACCTGGTCAAGCAGGGCGAGGCCGACTGCTGCGTGAGCGCCGGCAACACGGGCGCGCTGATGGCCATGGCGCGTTTCGTCCTCAAGATGCTGCCCGGGGTGGAACGGCCCGCCATCGCCTCCTATCTGCCGACGCAGCGTGGACGCACGGTGATGCTCGACCTGGGCGCCAACGTCAACTGCACCCCTGAACACCTGCTGCAGTTCGCCCACATGGGCAGCGCCCTGGCCAGTGCGATCGACGGCTCGGAGCGACCTTCCGTGGGTCTGCTCAACATCGGCGAAGAGGACATCAAGGGCAACGAGGTCACCAAGACGGCGGGTGACCTGTTGCGGGCGAGTGGTCTCAATTTCCACGGCAATGTCGAGGGTGACGACATCTACAAGGGCACCACCGACATCGTCGTGTGCGACGGGTTCGTCGGCAACGTCGCACTCAAGACCTCCGAGGGGCTGGCGCAGATGCTTGGCGCCTACCTGCGCGAGGAGTTCACCCGTGGCGCGGTCAGCCGGTTGATCGCAGTGATCGCCCTGCCCGTCATCCGCCGGTTCAAGACGCGTGTGGACCACCGTCGCTACAACGGCGCGAGCCTGCTCGGCCTGCGCGGCATCGTCGTCAAGAGCCACGGGTCGGCGGATGCCTTCGCGTTCGGCTTCGCCATCGAACGCGCCTTCGATGAGGTGCGCAACGGCCTGCTTGACCGCATCCGCGAGCGCATGGAACCCGCCGTCGCGGCGCCGGTGGCGGAGGCAGTGGCGTCGTGATCCACGCGCGCATCGCGGGGACCGGAGCCTTCCTGCCCGGCAGGGTTGTCACGAACGACGATCTCGCCCGTACCGTGGATACGTCGGACGAGTGGATACGCACCCGCACCGGCATCGGCAGCCGGCACATCGCCGAGCTGGGCCAGACGGCGAGTGACCTCGGTCTGGAGGCTGCGTGCCGGGCCCTGGACATGGCGGGCCTGAAAGCGGGCGACATCGACCTGCTCATCGTGGCCACGACGACGCCGGACATGGTGTTTCCCAGCACTGCGTGCATCCTGCAGGGCAAGCTCGGGGTGGGGGGCTTCCCCGCCTTCGACGTGCAGGCGGTGTGCAGCGGCTTCGTCTACGCCCTGTCCCTGGCGGACATGTTCATCCGTACTGGTCAGGCCCGGAACGCCCTGGTGGTCGGGACCGAGGTGTTCTCGCATCTGCTGGACTGGTCCGACCGCACCACCTGCGTGCTGTTCGGAGACGGCGCGGGTGCCGTGGTGCTGCAGGCGGCCGACGCGCCGGGCATCCTCGCCACCCGCCTGCACGCCGACGGTGCCCAAACGGGAATCCTCTGCGTGCCCGGGCAGGTGGACGGTGGCCGCGTGACCGGGGACCCTTTCGTGCGCATGGACGGCAGCGCTGTGTTCAAGCTTGCAGTGCGTGCGCTGGCCGATGTCGCGGACGAGGTGTTGCAGGCGGCCGGCCTCACTGCGGCGGATATCGACTGGTTCATCCCGCATCAGGCCAACATCCGCATCATCGATGCCACCGCGAAACGGCTCGGATTGCCCATGGAACGCGTGGTGTGCACGGTCGAGTCCCACGGCAACACGTCAGCGGCCTCCATTCCGCTCGCGCTGGATCAGGCGGTGCGGGACGGGCGTATCGTTGCCGGCCAGCACGTGTTGCTGGAGGGGGTCGGCGGCGGTTTCACCTGGGGCGCAGTGCTGTTGCGCTGGTAATTCCTCATCCACTCATTCTCACGAACATGAAAACAGCCTTCGTCTTTCCCGGACAGGGGTCGCAGTCGGTCGGAATGCTGCGCGACTACGCGGATCACCCCGTGGTGCGGGCCACTCTGGAGGAGGCCTCGGCGGTGCTGGGTCAGGATCTGTGCGCCTTGACCGATGATGGTCCCGAGGCCGATCTCAACCAGACGGCCAACACACAGCCTGTCATGCTCGCGGCGGATGTCGCGGTGTATCGTGCCTGGCGCGCCGCGGGTGGTGGCGAGCCGGCAGTCGTCGCGGGGCACAGCCTGGGCGAGTACGCAGCGCTGGTGGTTGCCGAGGTCATCGATTTCGCCGCCGCCGTGCGGGTCGTGCGGGCGCGCGGTGAGGCCATGCAGGCCGCGGTACCGGCGGGGGAGGGTGGCATCGCCGCCATCCTGGGTCTGGATGTGCCCGAGGTGGAGGCGGCCTGTGCCGAGGCCGCCCAGGGGCAGGTGGTATCGCCGGCCAACCTCAATGCCCCCGGCCAGATCGTCATCACCGGCGCCCGGGCGGCGGTCGAGCGGGCGATCGAGGCCTGCAAGGCGCGTGGCGCCAAGCGCGCCGTGATGCTGCCCATGAGTGTGCCGGCCCACTGCTCGCTCATGCGGCCGGCGGCCGAGGTGCTCGCGCAGGCGCTCGATTCCTGCGACCTCCGGACGCCGCGCATCCCCGTGGTCAACAACGTCGACGTTGCGGTGGTGGACTCTCCGACTGACATCCGGGACGCCCTGGTCCGACAGCTCTACAGTCCTGTGCGCTGGATCGAGACGGTTCAGGCCCTGGAGGCACGGGAAGGCGCTGGCCGCCTCGTCGAATGCGGTCCCGGCAAGGTGCTGCACGGACTGGTGCGGCGCATCGTCACCGGTGCGACGGCTGTCACCCTGTCGTCGGGACAGGTGATCACCGACACCATTGCGGCCATGGCTCAGGGAGACGCGGCATGAACGGAAAGCTCGTATTGGTCACCGGCGCGTCCCGCGGTATCGGTCGCGCCATCGCGGAAGGGCTGGGCACCGCCGGTGCCAGAGTGGCGGGCACCGCCACCACTGACAGCGGCGCACAGGCCATCACCGAGGCGTTCGCGGCAGCCGGCATCCAGGGGCGTGGCTACGCCCTCGACGTCTCCGACGGCGCGGCGGTGGCGGGCGTGTTCCAGAAGATCCAGGAGGAGATGGGGGATGTGTCCATTCTGGTGAACAACGCCGGCATCACCCGCGACAACCTGCTCATGCGCATGCGGGACGAGGAATGGGACGCGGTGATGGCGACCAACCTGCGCTCGGTGTTCCAGCTGTGCAAGCTTGCGGTGCGTCCCATGATGAAGGCGCGCTGGGGACGGATCATCAATGTCACGTCGGTGGTCGGACACGCCGGCAATGGTGGCCAGACCAACTATGCAGCAGCCAAGGCGGGCCTGACCGGCTTCTCCAAGTCGCTGGCGCGCGAAGTCGGCAGTCGGGGAATCACCGTGAACTGCGTCGCGCCCGGCTTCATCGACACCGACATGACGCGCGCCCTCACCGAGGCACAGCGCGAGGCTCTGGTGGGCCAGGTGCCGCTGGCGCGGTTCGGGCAGGTCGGGGAGGTGGCGGCGGCCGTCGCCTTCCTGGCCTCCGATGGCGCGGGGTACGTGACAGGGAGCACGCTGCACGTGAACGGCGGCATGCTGATGGAGTAGCGGCGGCGTCCCGCGCTGCGCGCAGTCCGGCGGAGCGTGGGATGACGCAGTGATGGCCGGGAGCGGGTCTCCATCCGGGCCTTGTTTTGGTAAGATGCCGGCGGCACGCAGGATCGTCGGCCAGGGAGCACCGGCGGTTGCGTGATCTGCACGCGACGGCGTGTGCTCTCGTCGACACCGTAATCAACAAAACGGAAGGGAACATCAATGGAAAGCGTCGAACAACGCGTCAAGCGCATCGTTGCCGAGCAGCTTGGCGTGAATGAGGCCGACATCAAGACCGAATCCACCTTCGTGGACGACCTGGGTGCGGATTCCCTCGACACGGTGGAACTCGTCATGGCCCTCGAAGAAGAGTTCGAGTGCGACATCCCCGACGAGGAAGCGGAGAAGATCACGTCGGTGCAGCAGGCCATCGACTACATCAACTCCCACGCCAAGTAACCATTCGGCGCGGGTCTGCCGCGCCTCTCTTCCTCCGGAGTCGCATTGGCAAAGCGCAGGGTCGTGGTGACCGGGCTGGGGATCGTATGCCCCACCGGTGTCGGGGTGGCGGAAGCCTGGGGCAACATCGTCGCAGGGCGATCGGGCATTGCGGGCATCACGCGCTTCGATGCGTCTCCGTTTGCGTCCCAGATCGCCGGCGAGGTGAAGAATTTCGACGTCACCAAGCATCTTCCTGCCAAGGAAGCGCGGCGGCTGGACACCTTCATCCACTATGGTCTGGTGGCGGCGAATGAAGCCATCCAGGACGCGGGCATCCAGGCCACACCGGAGACCGCGGAGCGCATCGGCGTCGTGATCGGCTCCGGCATCGGCGGACTGCCACTCATCGAGGACACGCACAGCGCGCTGCTCGAGGGTGGCGCGAAGAAGATCTCTCCGTTCTTCATCCCCGGCAGCATCATCAACATGATCGCCGGCACGCTTTCGATCACCCACGGATTCAAGGGGCCGAATCTGGCAATCGTCACGGCCTGCACGACGTCAACACACTGCATCGGCGATGCCGGTCGGCTCATCGAGTATGGCGATGCCGATGTGGTCATCGCCGGCGGGGCCGAGGCCGCCATCAGTCCGCTCGGCGTCGGAGGGTTTTCCGCCATGCGGGCGTTGTCCACCCGCAACGACGACCCTGCCGCCGCGAGCCGGCCCTGGGATGCCGGCCGCGATGGCTTCGTGCTGGGCGAGGGGGCGGGGGTCCTGGTGCTGGAGGAGTACGAGTTCGCCAGGGCGCGCGGCGCGCGCATCTACTGCGAACTCGCCGGGTACGGCATGAGCGCCGACGCGAACCACATGACCGCCCCCTGTGAGGACGGCGACGGCGCGGTGCGATGCATGCGCAACGCCCTGCGGGCCGCCGGGATGAACCCCGACGACATCGACTACATCAACGCACACGGCACATCGACGCCGCTCGGCGACGTCGCGGAGACGGTGGCGGTGAAGCGCTGCTTCGGAGACCACGCCGCCCGGGTCGCCGTGAGTTCGACCAAGTCGGCGACGGGCCACCTGCTGGGTGCCGCCGGGGGCGTGGAGGCTGTCTTCAGTGTGCTGGCCATCCGCGATCAGGTTGCGCCGCCGACGCTCAATCTCCATCAGCCCAGCCCCGAATGCGACCTGGACTACGTGCCGCTGACGGCGCGCAACATGAGGATTCGCGCCGCGCTGTCGAATTCCTTCGGATTCGGTGGCACCAACGGTTCGCTGGTATTCCGCGCCGTCTGAAGCTTCGGTGAGGGCGGGGGCTGCGCCTTTCGCAGGCCGGCGGCCCCCCCGGGTCGTGTTGATCGCGAGCGCTGACGGCGCCCACGCCGCAGGCGCGCCGTACGAAAGGGCTGCGCGGGACAGGTGTTTCGGCCGGCGGGCCTTCGGGCGGGCGACCCGTCAAGAACAGGTACCGGGATGCTGATGCGTTTGCCCAAGCCGATCGTCGTAGCGCTCGTTCTCCTCGTCATCGGTCTGGCGGGCCTTCTGGGTCTGCGCCATCATGCTGGAACGGCACTCATGAACGACGGCGCGCCGGTGCGGGTGACGCTGGAGCCCGGCTCCGGCCTGCGCAGTCTGGCTCGACAGATGCACGCCAGGGGTTTCGTGGCGCATCCACTGGTGTTCATCGCCGAGGCACGGGTGCATGGGAAGGCTGAACGGCTGCAGGCGGGGGTATACGAGATCCGCCCCGGGATGTCGGTGAACGATCTGCTGTCGGCGATGATTCGTGGCGATTCGGTGCGTGATCGCATCCGCTTCATCGAGGGTTGGACCTTCTCCCAGATGCGGGCCGCCATGGATGCGCATCCCGGCCTCAGGCACGACACCGCGGGCTGGTCGGTAGGCACCTTGCTGGAGCGCGTGGGCGCCATCGAGAAGCATCCCGAAGGCCTGTTCTTTCCGGATTCCTACCAGTTTGCCGCCGGATCGAGCGATCTCGTGGTCTGGCGCAAGGCCTACGCACACATGCGCGACGTGCTCGAGCGCGCGTGGCGGGAGCGCTCCACCGACGTGCCGGTGACCACCCCTTACGAGGCCTTGATCCTCGCCTCCATCGTGGAGAAAGAGACCGGGCGCGCCGAGGATCGCCCCAGGATCGCGGCGGTGTTCTCGAACCGCCTGCGCATCGGCATGCGCCTGCAGAGCGATCCGACGGTGATCTACGGTCTGGGGCAGACCTTCGATGGCAACCTGAGGCGCGCAGACCTCGAGCGTGACTCCCCCTACAACACCTACTCGAGGGCGGGTCTGCCACCCACGCCGATCGCGGCACCGGGTGCGGACGCATTGCGCGCGGCAACCAGTCCGCCAGCCTCCCGTGCCCTGTACTTCGTCGCGAAAGGCGACGGCACTTCGGAGTTCTCCGAGAGCCTGGATGACCACAACCGGGCGGTCAACCGCTACCAGAAGCGCTGAGTCATGGACAGGGGACGTTTCATCACCTTCGAAGGCATCGACGGCGCCGGCAAGAGCACTGCCCTGAGCTTTGTTCGCGGCCTGCTGGAGGGACGCGGCGTGGAGGTGGTGGCAACGCGCGAGCCGGGCGGCACACCGGTGGGGGAGGCCATCCGGGGGCTGCTGCTCGACCCCGCCACCCGGGCCACCGCCGACACCGAGACGCTGCTGGTGTTCGCGGCCCGTGCCGAGCATCTGGCCGAGGTGATTCGTCCCGCGCTCGGTCGCGGTACCTGGGTGCTGTGTGATCGCTTCACCGACGCGACCTTCGCCTATCAGGGTGGTGGGCGTGGCATGCCGCTCGCGCGGCTCGCGCAATTGCGTGACTGGGTGCAGCAGGGGCTTTCGCCGGACCTGACGGTGCTGGTGGACGCCCCGGTGGAGGTGGCCCAGGGACGGTTGCGGGGCAGGGGCGGGGAGTCGGATCGCTTCGAGCGCGAGCGGCTCGAGTTCCATGAACGGGTACGGCAGGCCTACCTGGACCTCGCGGAGCGGGAACCCGCCCGGGTGCTGACCCTGGATGCGGCGGCGTCGCGTCCCGAGGTCGAGCGTGCTCTGTCGGCTGTGGTGGAGGGCCTGCTGGCGTGAAGGCCCAGGCCCCCTCGCTGTTGCCCTGGCACCGCCAGACCTGGCAGCGCGCCGGCCTCGCGGCAGGCGTCGCGCAATCGATACTGGTGTCCGGTGCCGCCGGCGCGGGCTTGAGGGAGTTCGGCTGGGCCATTGTGCTCAGGGCCCTGTGTCCGACGCCATCCGCGGATGGTCAGGCCTGCGGCCACTGCCAGGATTGCGATTGGGCGGGGCAGGGGAGGCATCCCGACATGCTGGTGCTCGGCGCTGACGCTCCAGACCATGAGGATGCGGGGGACGATGCGGCGCCGGCGGCGGAAGAGCGCAAGCGCGACCGCTCCAACATCGCCGTGGGCGACATCCGCGCCCTGACGGTATTCCTGCAGAAGTCCGCGACGCGCGACCATGCCCGGGTGGCCTTGCTGTGGCCTGCCGACGGCATGAACCTCGCGGCGGCCAATGCGCTGCTGAAAATCCTGGAAGAGCCGCCGGCACGCACCCATCTGGTACTGGTGGCGAGGTCGCTGGAGCGCCTGCCCGCGACCATCCGCAGCCGCTGCCGGCTGCTGCGCCTGCAGGGGCCTTCACAGCAGGAGGCACGTGCCTGGGTCGGGGCACAACAGGTGCGCCAGCCCGATCTGGCCCTGGCGCAGGTCGGCCAGGCCCCTCTGGCGGCGGCCCAGCTGCCCGCGTCATATTGGTCGGCGCGCGATCGCCTGCTTCCGGGGCTCGCTGGCCCAGGCGGCAGCCGTCGCGAGGTCCGATTGCTGGACATGGCGGATGCGGTCGAACTGCCGCATCTGGTGCATCTGCTGCAGACGTGGTGCCTCGATCTGCTGGCGGCGCGGCATGCGATCGCGCCACGGTATCACCCTGACCAGGCGGAGGAGCTCCGGCGGTGCGCCCCAAGGGCGGCGCCGGAGGCCCTTTTCGCACTGTTGCGACAGCTGGGACACTCAAGAAGACTGCTGGAACACCCGTTGAATCCCCGATTGGCGGCAGAGGAACTGCTGCTGGCCTACACGTCGGTGTTCGACCGGGGGTGAGCATGTCCAGTACTGCTGCGGATAAGGAGGTGAAGGTGCGCACCAGCGCCCTGTCGCTGAACATCAAGGAACTGGCGGTGCTGTACGCGGCCTACATGCCATTCCTGCGTGGCGGCGGCCTGTTCATCCCGACCAACAAGACCTACCACCTTGGCGACGAGGTCTTCATGTTCATCTCGCTGCCGGGCGAAGACACGCGACTGCCTGCGGCGGGGTATGTGGTCTGGCTCACGCCCCCGGGCGCGCAGGGGAACAAGGCGCCCGGGGTCGGGGTCCAGTTCAAGGACGACGAAACCGGCCGGCACGCCCGTGCGCGGATCGAGACCCTGCTCGCCGGTTTCGCGAAAACGACGCAACCCACCCACACACTCTGAACCGCATGCCATTCGTCGACTCGCACTGCCACATCGATTTTCCGGAGTTCCACGCGCGCAGTGACGCGGTGATCTCGGCGATGCAGGAGGCGGGAGTGACGCACGCCTTGTGTGTGAGCGTCGACATGGAGAACTTCCCCAGGGTGCTGGCGCTCGCGGAGCGCTTCCCGGAGGTGTATGCCTCGGTCGGGGTGCATCCCGACCATGACGGAGGGCTCGAGCCGGACGCCGATACGCTGGTCGCGCTGGCGGACCACCCGCGGGTGGTCGCCATCGGGGAGACCGGGCTCGATTTGGATAGTCACCCGGAGCGCCCCGCAGCGCAGAAGTCCCGGTTCGAGCAGCACATCGAGGCGGCGCGTCGCACCGGCAAGCCACTCATCATCCACACACGCTCCGCCTCGGAGGACACCATCGGCATGATGCGCGCTCACCGTGCGGGTGATGCCGGCGGTGTGATGCACTGTTTCACCGAGACCTGGGAGGTGGCACAGGCGGCGCTGGATCAGGGCTTCTACATCTCGTTCTCGGGAATCGTGACCTTCAAGAGCGCTCAGGATCTGCGCGAAGTCGCAGCCCGCGTGCCGGCGGACCGGCTGCTCATCGAGACCGATTCGCCGTACCTGGCGCCTGTGCCGCATCGGGGAAAGACCAACGAGCCAGCCTTCGTGCCGCACGTTGCACGCTGCGTCGCCGAGGTGCGCGGCGAGCCGGTCGAGCGTATCGCCGAGCTGACCCGGGAGAATTTCTTCCGACTGTTCCGCCACGCCCAGGCGTGAGCGCCATGCTGGTGATCCCAAGTCGGGAGCCGGCCGGCGATGTCGGCTCGGCGCCCCGATCGGACCGGGCGCTGCCAGCTGGTGGCTGTCGCGGGTGTCACGCCACCGGTGGGCGCGCGCCCGCGGCCTCCTCCACGGCCATCGATGCCGAGCGCATAATGCATATTATGTTAAACGTCGCCGGTGTTCGGGCCGGCGTTGCCGATCTCATCGAGGATCGCCACAGTGCCCTGCCATCCCGCCGTCGGTCCGCGCGTCGACGCGGCGGCGCCCGGCGGTCTTTTCCGTGGGGACGCATTTGAAGTCCATCACCTCGCGGGACAATCCCGCGGTCAGGCGACTCGTGCGGCTGTCGACCTCGGCACGGCATCGCCGCATGGAGCGGCTGCTGATACTGGATGGCGTGCACGTGATCCAGGCCTACCGCGACGCCTTCGGGCTCGGCGGCTGCCAGCTGGTGTTCCGCGCCGAGTCGCTGCGCACACCGGAGATCGCTCACTGGGCGGAGGTTTCGACGGGCATCGAGCCGCTGATGCTGCCGAGCCCCGTTTTTTCACTGTGCACTCCGGTCGAGACGCCAACGGGGCTCCTCGCCGTGGCGCCCTGGCCGGAACTGTCCTGGCCCGCCATCTCCCGCAGTGGGTTTTTCGTGCTCGTCGACGGCGTGCAGGATCCTGGCAACCTGGGTGCGCTTTTGCGCTCCGCCGCGGCTGCAGGCGGCATCGGCGCCCTGCTGTCTGCGCAGTGTGCGGATCCGTGGTCGCCGAGGAGCCTCAGAGGGGGCATGGGAGCGCAGTTTCTGCTGCCGATCCGGGAGGGATGCGATCTCCTCGCAGAGACGGACGCGCTGGACGTGCCCGTGTTCGCGGCTGACGCGGGAGGCGGCCTTTCGCTGTTCGATGTCGAGCTCACCCCCCGTTGTGGCTTCGTGGTCGGGGCCGAGGGCCGCGGGGTCGACCCTGCTCTGCTGCAACGCTCCGCAGCGAACGTCGCCATTCCCATGGCAGCCGGCGTCGAGTCGCTCAATGTCGCGGCGGCGGCGACCCTGCTTTTCTACGAGTGGCGGCGGCGCGGATTCACCGGACTGGCGACGGGAACTGGATGACGAATCCGGGCGCGAGCGTGGTCAGCAGCAGCGTCACCAGGACCACACCTGCCAATACGCCGAGGACGACGAATGCAGAATTCCAGCGTTTCCAGAGGGTCGGGCTGCCCCCGTGGCTTGCCGGACGCGGGGGGATGATGTGGACGGTTGCGGATCGGCGGTCTTTGCCGGATCGCACGGGATCTTCGATCGGTTCGCCCTGCTGCTGACGCCGGTCGCCGCCATCCCGCTCCTCGATCCAGCGCCGGCGTGCACGCCGGCGCTCGACCTCCCATTGAGCGGCGTCCGCGGCTGCGGGCGATTCCAGTGCAGCCACACCCGGCAGCATGCTGGCGACGGGATGCCAGTCGACGCCGTCCGGGCTGAGCTCGTCGCCAGGGCGCACCCTGCCGAGTTCCACGTATCGTTCGAGCAGGCCGCGCGGATAGGGTCCGCTCGCCACGTCCCCCTGCCGCAGATAGAGGGCAAATCCGCGCCGTGGGAACTGACCGGGTCTCGAAGATCGATCGCTCCGGTTCACTGAAGTCTCCGGGCGGCCAGGCGTTTCGAGAGTGCCTGGCATATCGCCTTGGCTGGCAGATAAAGGCTCTCCGGAATGGGATGTCCAGGCCCGCCGCGGTCGGCCAGGACGATGCCTCGCGGTTCCGGGCCGGCGAATACCGACATCATGAGGAAGTCCCCCTCCCCCACCGCGTGTCGCTGGTCCGGCAGGAGCAGCCCGGCGATGCGTTCGCGATTTTCGCCGGCGGCGAGCAGCCCTTTCGGGGTGTGGAACAGGTACGAGAACAGGTCGGCGCCACCAAGGGGCATGTCGAGGTCGGCACACCAATCCACCGGGGCTTGTCCGCAGACGAGGCGGAAACGCACCTGCAGTCGGCGGCGGTCGTCCGCGGCTGGAGCCGCAAACAGCAGGCGGAGCAGACCCAGGCCGCGCTGCAGCGTGAACAGTGTCCACGCCGCGAGCGCCTCGTCGTCCACGGTGGCAGGGGCGGTGCGAAGCCTCTGGAGCCCGGCGGCGAGGGCGGCCCGATCCGGGTGTCCGTCGTTCCACGTCCTGGCCTCGCGTGCGGGTGCGTCGCGGGATTCGATCGGCAGCCACGCCGCCACAGGCGTGATGCCGGTGCTGCGCCAGGCCCTCGCGGCGCTGAGCGCGGCATTGCGCACCATGAGCACGGCTGCGGCCGTGTCCTGCCCTGTCATGCGGCGAACGGCTTCCAGGTCGCTGGGCAGTGCCGGGTCGTTCCATCCGTGCTCGAGATGTCGCGCCAGGGCGGCCGCACAGGTGACGTTGACGACTCTGGGGTGCTGCGCGTGCTCGTCGTCCATCAACCGGCGCAGCAGTTCGGGCAGGCCCCAGCGGCGGGCCAGGGCCAGTTGCAGATCGCCGTGTGCGAAGCCGAGCACGAGTCGCTGCGCGGCGGCGCTGCGTACGCCGCGGGCGGCCTCGAGGAAGTTCCGGATCTCCTCCTGCTCGCGGGGCAGATGACACCAGAGCAGGAGTTCGGCCATCTCGTGCAGAAGCGCGGCGACAACCAGTTCCTCGGCCTCCGAGTCATGGCGGTGCTGGCCGATGGCACGGGCGAATACGGCGGCGTGCTGCGCGCGGCTCACGGTGGACAACGCCCCCCTGAGCGCTGCGGGGTCATCCGCCAGCAAGCCCTCGATGGTTGGCGAGTCCCGATGCAGCGCGAGGAAGGCGCCGATGCCGTGCATCATGACGGCATGCTCCACCGTCGTGATGTCTGCCAACTGCTGGGGACCGCGGTGGGTCTCGGCGAATCGCAGGACCTTGAGCGTCATCAGGGGATCGAGCAGCACCACGCGGGCGATGTCCCGGGCCGTCACGCGGTCTGCCTCGCGCGCGAGCGCCGCCATTGCCGCGGCGGTGCTGCGCAGCACCGGGATCTCGGCCTGTGCGAGACGGTCGACCAGAACGCCGGGATCGACCTTCAGGACGCACCCCGCATTCGCCAGACGTACAGGGGGCGCCTCCCCCCCGCCCTTTCGAGTACCGCGTCCGGCGCGACACCTGGCACTGCAAAGGTGTTGCTGACGAAGAGCGTGCCGGGTCGCATCTCGGTCCTGGCCTTGCGCCACAGTTCGGCCATCGGCACCGGGGACAGGAATGCGTAGACGACGTCCTGGGATGCGAGGTCGCACTGCCACAGGTCCTGACGCGACATGCGGTAGCGGCGGGCGTTCATGAGGCTGCGGAGCCAGCCGATCGCGAAAGGCAGGGGAGCGAGTTCCACGCCGGTGAAGCTCGCCAGCGGAAACCGCCGACACAGGCGCGCGAGCACAGTCCCCGTGCCACAACCGAGGTCGACAAAGCGGAAGGCACGGTCAGCCGGCAGGAGTCCGGCGAGGGCGTCGATGGTCCCTGCGCTGGACAGGAACAGCGGCACCTGGGTGCGGTAGCTGGTCCAGTAGACTCCAGCCAGTCCGAGGAAGATCCCCAGGAACAGCCACGGCGGCAGGGCCAGCGCTGCGGCGGTCGAGACGGCGGGCGGGAACAACAGGTTGATCGGGATCCACCACCAGGCCAGGCGCAGGACCCACCCCATCGACGCCGCGACGGCACCCTGCGACAGGGATACCCACGCGCCAGGGTCGCCGGGCAAGGAGATGGAGACGAGCACCAGCGCCAGCAGCTGGGCGGCCGTGGCGCGCCATACCGGTGCGCCACCCGAACTCTGGCGCGCCGGCGCCAGTTCAGCGTGAGCCGTTGCCCGCTGCATCCCTGTCGCCCGGTGCTGGCGTGGCAGCCGCGGCGGGTTCCGCGCCCGCGCCAAGTCGCGCCCCGGCGCCCAGGCCGTCGGCTTCGATGGTGCCGCCGTCGGTCAGTGCCGCCTGCTCCGCCTTGCGGTTCATCACGATGATGCTGACCCGGCGATTGATCGGATTGAAGGGATCGGCAGGGTCGAGCAGCGTGGCTGAACTCAGCCCGATGACCCGTACGATGCGGAACTCCTCCATGCCCCCCGACAGGAGCACGCGACGGGCCGCATTGGCGCGGTCGGCGGACAGTTCCCAGTTGCTGTACCCCTTCTCCCCTCCCGAATACGGACTGGCGTCGGTGTGGCCGGAGAGGCTGATGCGGTTGGGCACGTCGTTGAGGAGGCGACCGATCTCCCGCAGGATCTCAGCCGTGTAGGGCTGCATCTGGCTGCTGCCGATGCCGAACATCGGGCGGTTCTTTTCATCCACGATCTGGATGCGAAGGCCCTCGGTGGTGATGTCGATCAGCAACTGATTGCGGAATGCAAGCAGCGCGGGATTGAGCTCGATGGCCTGCTCGATCTGCTTCTTGAGTGCCCGCAGCTTTTCCGCATCGCGCGCCAGGATCATCTTCTCGGCTTCGTCAGCCTCGATCGGGGAGCCTCTTTTCCGGCCCGAGATCTTGTTGTTGACCTGACCGGTCTGGCGGGTGAGATCCGTGCCGCCCCCCTTGATGATGCTGGTGGCCTCCCCTGCCCCGGACCCGCCGAGCATGGCGATCTTCAGGGGTTGCTGGAAGTAATCAGCGATGCCCAGCAGGTCGCCGCGGGTGGTCGACCCGAGCAGCCACATGAGCAGGAAGAACGCCATCATCGCGGTCACGAAATCGGCATACGCGATCTTCCAGGCGCCGCCATGGTGACCATGGCCGCCCTTCTTGATGCGTTTGACGATGATTGGCTGCTGTGAATCGTCGCTCATGACACGCCCGCCCCGGTCCTGCCGCTTACTTCGCCTTGCGGTTCTTGACCTCGTCCTCGAGTTCGCGGAAGGTCGGCCGCTCCGTCGAGTACAGAACCTTTCGCCCGAATTCCACCGCCACCTGGGGCGCGTAGCCATTCAGGCTGGCCAGGAGGGTGACCTTGATGCACTGGAACATCTTGGTCGACTCGTTCAGCTTGTGCTCCAGCAGGGTCGCAAGGGGCGCGACGAAGCCGTAGGAGAGCAGGATGCCGAGGAAGGTGCCGACCAGCGCGGCCGCGATCAGCTTGCCCAGTTCGGCCGGCGGCAGCCCGACCGACTCCATGGTGTGCACCACGCCCATCACCGCCGCCACGATGCCGAAGGCCGGCAGCCCGTCGCCGACGCGCGCCATGGCCTGCGCCGGAACCTCGCCTTCGTGGTGGTGGGTCTCGATCTCGACGTACATCATGTTCTCTATCTCGAAGGCGTTGAGATTGCCGCCGACCATGATCCGCAGGTAGTCG